>CAYYHA010000001.1:0-83232 GCA_964471535.1 uncultured Myxococcia bacterium
CCTTCCATCCCCTCGCGCTCCTGCGTCTGCGGCGCCTCGCCCCGCGCCTGCGCCGTGCGCTGCTCTTCGATGGAGCGCACCCGACGGCCTGCCTCGCGCCGGTACTGGGCGTGGAGGCACTTCACCCCGACGACCGCCTCGTCACCCGCCGGCACCTCCAGCGGTGGCGGCACCTCGCGCCGGTGGTGAACGTGTGGACGGTGGACGAGGCGGCACGTGCTCGCCAGCTCGCCGCCTGGGGCGTGGACGGCCTCATCACCAACGACCCGGCGCGGATCCGCGACGCGCTGATGGGGCTGTGAGTCGGGCGCCCGGCCGCGCGTCCTAGAAGTCGATGCCCAGCTTCGCCATGAAGGCCAGGGCTGCGTCCTGACCCAGGTAACCGGGGGTGTAGGTGGCCTCGCCGAGGAACTGCAGGAGGTAGGAGTTGACCCGCACGCCCAGGAAGAAGCGGTCGTAGGCGTTCTCTCCCATCAGCACCTCGTCGAAGATCGTGTCGTCGTCGGTGGGGTTCGCCGGGTCCTCGTTGCCCGGATCGAAGTCGATCACCTCCGACACGCCGCTCACCCAGATGCGCTGCCAGCCGGCATAGGGGGTGATGACCACCATGCCGCCGACGCCGAACCACTTGCCGATCATCACGTCGAGGGCCGCGGTGGTCAGCCCGAAGTCCCGGTTGCCGAGGAGCCGGGTGCCCTGTCCTCCCACCGAGACGTCGGGCAGGAAGTCCCAGCCCTCGTTGAGCGCCCACCGAAAGCCCGCCGAGGCCGCGTACATCTCCGAGAAGGCGATGTACTGCACCTTCGAGTCGAACTCGAAGGAGAAGGGGAGCCCCTTGCGGACGTGCACCATCGGCATCGCGAGGTAGGGGTCGGCGCTTTCGATGCTCGCCCGCCCGGGATGGCTCCCTTCGTTCACCCAGACTTTGCACGCCTGGTTCAGTGTGGGGCAGTTCCCATCGTCGATGCGCGCGTCGGGGTGGATCTGCGCCGAACGCGCTCCGATCTCGATGGAGGCACCGAGGCGGCCCAGGGTCTCTGCGGGATGGCCCGGGGTGGGGGTCGCGGCCATACCCAGGTCGACCATCAGAAGGCGAAAGCGCGCGTTGGCCTCGGAGCCGGGAAGCTTGGGATTCCCCAGCCGATAGATCTGCAGGTCGTTGCGCCCGGCGAAGGCGGCTGCGGGGAGCGCCAAG
This sequence comes from uncultured Myxococcia bacterium, assembly GCA_964471535.1. Lineage (GTDB taxonomy): Bacteria > Myxococcota > Myxococcia > SLRQ01 > SLRQ01 > CAYYHA01. The sequence continues at coordinate 1,196 of CAYYHA010000001.1, forward strand.
ACGAGGGCCAGCGCGAAGGTGCAAAGCGGTCGCCGCATCAGCCAGGACGGTATCCGGGCGGCCCGGGGGGGTCAAGAATGCGATGGCCCCGTGGCCCCTTTCGCCGCCCGGCGCGGGGTTGCCGCGGGGGCGGTGCAGGTGCCCCGCGGCGCCGTCCCGTCAACGCTCGAGCATGAAGGAGAGCCCCTCGGGCCGAAGCGCCTCCGCCGCGTCGTTGTGGACCAGGAGGTAGAGCCGGTGCCGCGCCGGCACGTAGACGCTGGCCCAGTCGCGATCGGGGATCGCCGTGCGCAGCTTCGGGGCACCTTCGAGGTCCGGCAGCTCGACCCACCCAAAGTACATCTCCTGCAGGCGGCGGACGTCTCCCCAGCTGCGCTTGCGGGTGTAGATGGCGCCCAGCTCGGCCCCTGGCGTCGGGTCGACCCGGTAGCGCCCTGCCGCCAGCGTCCCCCAGGGACGCTCGGGCAGGACGAAGCGGAGCGTCTGCCCCCGGCGCTCGAGCCGCACCGGCGGGTGCGCCGGGGTGCGCAGCGGCGCGACGGGGCGGGCGGTGGGATCCCCCCAGAGATCGAAGGAGAGGGCGGCGCGGTAGGTCTTCCGCCAATCGTCGTGACCCCGGCGCCGCTTCAGGGCGACGTAGGCGAGCAGGTAGTTGCGGGCGTGCACCATCGCCTCTCCGAGATCCGCGTCGTGGTAGAGCATCGCGTCCAGGAAGGTCTTGGCGAAGGCGGAGCCAGAAGCTGAATAGACCGCCATGTAGGTGCCGACCACCGCCGCCGCCCCCTGCTGCACCATGACGTAGGGGTCGTTGCGGTCGAGGGTGTAGCAGCCCTGCAGCACGACCAAGCCGGCATCGAGCCGCTGATCCACCACGCCGATCTCATAGTCGACGGTGAGGTCCCGGGGGTGGCCATGCCAGACGATGAGGTGCTTTCCCGGCAGCTCGGCACGGACCAGCTCCCGGTTCACCTGGCGGCCGTAGTAGGCGTGCACCGCATAGCCGACGTTCTCCAGCTCCTTCGCCGAGACCATGGAGACGAGTTCGGCAACGATGAACTTCAGGTCGGCGTTGGAGAGGATGAGCGCCTCGCGCCGGGGCGTAAGCGTCCGCTCCGGCGCGACGATGCGGCCCACCTGGTAGGAGAGATCGTAGACGTCCTCGGCGGCCAATCGAGCGACCGCGTAGGCGGCGGGCTCGAGATGCTCGAGCCCGGCGAGCAGCGGGATCTTGAAGCGGCGCGGGTGCTCCACCCCGGAATAGACCTGGTCCGGGTCGACCATCTCCTTCATGCCCAGTGCCAGGTAGTCCCCGACGAAGGTGATGTGGGTGACCGGACCGTGCGTGGCCTCGAAGGCGGCGACGGCCTCAGCAATCTCCTCCGGATCCGCGCCCGTGGTCAGAAGTGTGCCCCCGCGTGACACGGCATAGAAGGGTGCAAGCAGTGAGAGGTGCGGTGGGCTGAAGTACCCCTGGGTGTCCGCCGGGTTGGTGACGACGAGGTGGCGGACGGGCCCATGGCGTGCCCGCTGCCACCACCGCGCGCTCTCCTCTGCGACCGCCTCGGCCTCCGCGAGGTGCACGAGGGGCGTGTCGTCGCGCCCGGCGCCGAGCGCCGAGGCGAGCGCCTCGGGGCCGGCAACCACGACCTCCGAGGCATGGGCGCGGAGGAGCCGTCGTGCCGACTCCACGGAGAGACCCCGCGGCCCGACGGGTAAGAGGAGGCCGCCGCGCAGGCCGGCGAGGGTGGCCGCATGCAGCGCCATCGGGTAGTCCCGGTCGTCCACTACGACGAAGGGCGCGGCCTTGGGGCGGTAGGCGAAGGAGAGCCCAATGAGTGCCTTGAGGACCTTTTGGGCATCCCCTCGCAGTTCCGAGGTGGCCTCGCCGAGCTGCACGGCAGAGGGCCCCGCCCATTTGGCCTCGGGAGGTCCGAGCACGACGGGATGGTGGGGCTGGTAGCGTGCGACGAAGTGGCGGGTCCACGGCTCCTTCCCCTCCTCGTGGAGGAGGAGGGGAAGGTGGTGGCGAGGGTCGGCTCGCAGGGCCACGGTGCTCGCCGGCAGCACGATGCGCCAGTCTCGGGTCTCGGCGACAAAGAGGTCCGGCGGTGCGCCCCGAGGCCGACCCATGCTGCGTCCGGGCGGCAGCAGAAGGAGAAGCGCCGCCCCGATCCAGAGGGCCGGACGCGCCGCGGCCCCGAGTCTGCGCCGGGCGAGCGCCGGCGCGGCGAGCCGACGCGACGGGCTGGGACGAGGCGGGGTGATCATGGGCGAACGAGTATCTTGAAGGAGGTCCGGGCCACGTTGCGGCGGCGGATGAAACGGCGGTCGCCGTGGTAGAGTTTCAAGTAGCCCGCGGGGATCGCTCCGTACCACCCTTCCGGCACGGAGAACGGGACCCATTCTCCCGCGAGCCACACCTCGGTCCAACGGCGAAAGCGCTTCCCCTCGGCCGCGTCCACGCGCAGCCCTCCCACTGTGCGGGCCGGGATGCCGGCGGCGCGCAGGAAGGTGACGAAGAGGCGGTCTAGGCCCCGGTCGTCGACCTTGCGCGTCCGAAGCGCCTTGAGCACGCTGCTCGTACCCTCCGGCGCCTTCCGGCGTTCGAAGGTGCGAGCCACCCATCGATAGATGAGCTGCACCAGGTCGCGCTCGCCACGGGCCAGCGCCGGTTCGACGCCGCGGATGAGCTGCTCGCGAACGAGGGGGGAGCGGCACTGAAGGTGGGGGGTTGGGATGATCCAGCGGTGCAGCGCTTCTGGCGCCTTCCACCCCGGTCCCGGCGGTTCGAAGTGCCAGGTCTTGCGGCGGAGACGCACGCGCCCTTTCCATGTGAAGCGCTTGCGTCCGTGGAGCGAGGGATAGCGCAGCCGTGCCAGGCGGAGGCCCTCTTGCTCGATCTCCTCGATCTGGAAGCCGCGCAGGCGCATCTCCTCCGAGAGCACGGTCTGGCGTGCGTCGGGGCGGGGCAGGGGGACCTCGACCTCGGCATCGCCGCCCTGCCCAGTCACCTTGACGATGAGAATCACCTCCGCCTCGACCGTGTCCGTCTCGTCGTCGGCCCGCGCCACGAGTGGCGTCGCCACGAGGCCAAGGAAGAGACAGGGGGCCGCAATCCCCGCTACAGGGCCGATGTGGCGGCATGCGGCACTTCGCGATGGCGCCTTTCCCGCGTGCCGGTGGAGCACCGCCGGTCCCGCGGGTGCCGCAGGAGATCTGGGTGGAGGTCGTCTACCCATTCGACGAGTCGTCGGATTCGATGGCGGCCGGCCGGGCGGACAGGTACTCCGAGAAGAGCTCCTTGGCCAGGGCGATGCGCTCGCGGCGGTCGGGCGGTGCGGGGCCGAGGGCCTCGATGCGCTCGAGGAGGGGAAGGAGTCCCGTCGCGTTGGCAAGCTGAATGGAGAGGCCCGGCCGCGCGTTCAGTTCGAGCAGCATCGGACCCAGTTCGGCGTCGTGGACCACGTCGACACCGAGGTAGCCCAATCCCGTCATGTCCGCGCTCGCGGCGGCGATGTCCAAGACGGTGTCCCAGTCGGGGACGGACCGGCCGCGGAGGGTCTCACCGGTGTCCGGGTGCTGCCCGATCAGGCGATCGAGGTGGACCGCGCAGTGGGTCCGACCGTCGCTGAGATCGACGCCAACGGCCACGGCACCTTGATGGAGGTTCGCGCGCCCGTCGGACATCTGCGTGGGAAGGCGCAGCATGCTCATGACGGGAACGCCCTTGAAGACGATCACCCGGCAATCGGGAACGCCTCGCCAGCATAGGTCACGGAATGCAGGGTGGATCCGCACGCGGTGCTCGAGGAGCGCCTGGTCGCTGCGCCCCCCCAGGGAGTAGAGGCCGGAGAGGATCCCGCCGACGTGATAGCGCAGGTCTCGGGTCTCCAATGTGGCGCCGCTGCCCTTGACGAAGCGCTCGCCTTCCCGGCCAACGATGACCAGAACGCCATTGCCCATCGCGCCGTGCGCCGGCTTGACGACGAAGTCCTCCAGCGGGTCGAGGAGGGTGGGCAGCCAGCGAAGATCACCGTGTGCCTCGACGCGCCCGTAGAGGCGGGGGACGGGGATCCCGTGCTCCATCGCGAGCACCTTCGTACGCACCTTGTCGTCCACCAACGGGTAGAGGCGCCTGGGGTTGTAGCGTGCGACGAAGTCGATGTTGCGCCGATTGATGCCCAGGACGCCGTGGCGGCGCAGGGCCCGGAACGGATCGAAACGCATCACGTCTCCGGCATCCCGGTTCGAAAGGGTTCGAAGCGCAACCATTCCGAGAGACGGTAACCCGTATAGCGCCCGAGGAGCAGCTGCACGGCCATGGCCCAAAGGAGCATCTCAGGGAAGGTGAGGAGCATGCGCTGCAAGAGTTCGTTTCCGATCACCAGGTAACAGGCCGTCGCGACGACGATGGTGCCGGCGAGGCTGCGCAGCGTGTTGCGCGTCCCCTCCTCAGTCATCATCACGAAGAAACGCTCGATCGTCGCGGTGATGATCACGATGGGAAAGAGGGCGACCGACATGGCCGAGCCGAAGCCCAGCTTCTCCGCGACCAGGGTGATGCCGGCGATGAGCAGAATGACGATGGTCAAGAGGAGGGAGAGGCGCGGCACCATCAAGAGTTGCAGTCGATCGACGAGGATGCGGAAGAGCCAGCCCACGAGGATGATCCCCACGAGGAAGGCGAGACCGACCAGCAGGGTAGTTTCGATGAAGGCGAGGGCGACCAGCACCGGCATGAAGGTTCCAAAGGTGGGGATGCCGACGAGGTTTCGGAACACGGCTACCACCAACGCGCCGAAGGGGATGAGCAGCAGGATGCGAAGCACCATCTGGGTGCGCACCGGCAGCACGAAGAGGCTCACCCGATCGAGCCAGGCATCCGAGCGCCTTACCCGCCGCTGGTAGAGACGCTCTTGACTGATCTCCGCCCGCAGCATGGAGATGCGGAAGTCGACCTTCTCGAGGCCACGGGTCTCGAGGGGCTCGTGGTCTCCCTCGAAGAGCACCAAGCGGGTGGCCGGGAGAGTCCCGAAGTGGCGCGAGAGAGGGTCCATGGGCAGCCACCGGCCACCGAGGAAGGTTTCCGCCCAATAGGTGATTTGGCTGCGCGACCCCTCCACGAGGTCGATGCCTCCGACCACTCGGGCGGGAATGCCGGCGCTGCGGGCCAGGGCTACGAAGAGACGCGCGATCCCCAGCGGGCCGCCGCGTTCCCGCTGCAGGACCGCGAGTGCATCGCTGCGGCCGCTCACCTCCTGGGGGACCACCTCGTCGGCGAGGTAGTCGAAGATGCTGCGCACGAGGAGGAGCGGGGGCGCATGGGGGGGGGTGACCTCCTCGAGGCGCATCGCCACCCGGGGGTCGTTGCTCTGGATCTCGGGCGTGGGCGCAAGGTAGCGAGGGTCCACCCGGTCCCGCCGCCGCGATTCTTCGATGGCTTCGGGGGAGGGCAACTCGGCCGGCCGAGGGCGGAGATGGACGGCGAAGCGATAGGAGAGGTTCAGGATCCCGTCTACGACGTCCGAGACGTAACCCACGCGGTTGGGTCCCTTGGGTCGAATGAAGAACTCGATGCCTTCACTCAAGACCCGCTCGTCGTAGATGCGTTGGTAGGGGGAGGAGACGGGAAGGAAGAAACGCGCCTTCGCCGGCTCCCCGTGGCCGCGGCCGGTGAGGAGCATCTGCACGATCCACCGGTCCGCAGCCGCGCGCGGGAAGAGTTCGTAGTCGAGGACTGTGGTCTTGTAGAGGACGAGGCCGCCACTGCTGAGGACCAGGAGGGCGGCCAAGGCCCAGATGCGTGCGTTCACGGGCGCCCGCTCCTGGGGGCGGGCGTGCCCGTTCGATCAGGGTGCGGGGACGCCGGGAACTGGCGCAGCGCCTTTTTCTTCCTCCCCACCTCGTCGAGCGATCGCAGCCGGATGCCGGTAGATCGAGAGAGTCCTTCGACTGATGAGATCGTCATTCTCTCGAGCGAAGACTACGACCGTGTTCGGGCCCTCGTCCAGCGGGACCTCGGTGCTGAACGGGAGCGTGGGGTCGCCCTCTCCGTTGTGGGCCCGGAAGAAGATCTTTTGGTTGTTAAGGAAGACGTAGACGTCCCTTACCTGCCGGTCGTCGCTGGCCACCCCCGACAGCTTGAAGCGCTCGGCATCGGTGGTAACGCCCTCGGCAGGCGCGTTCAGCACGATGCGGGGCGGGGTGTGGGGGAAGACCGCGGCAATCTCGCCTCGGGCCTTGCGGCGCGCTTTGGGCAGGCGCCGGGCGTGTGCAGCGGAGACGAAGCCCACCCTGCCGTTGCCGAAGCGCACCCTCCAGAAGCTGCCGACACGATGGGTCACGGGCAGCAGCGCACCCCGCCCTGCCTCTGCAATTACCTCCCCGTCCTCGGCAGCCCAGGCGAGGATTGGCGCATCGGAGTCGAGGCGGATGGTGCCCTTCACCGCCTTGGAAGGTAGGGACTCCGGTGCCGTGGGGATGTGGATCTCGTCGGCGGTGTACTCGCCTAGCTTTCGGTCGTAGACGGTCACCCGCATGCGGGCGAGGGGACGGTCGTAGCCCGGCTTCAGGTCCAGACGCATGGGCGCCCGCGCGACCTGGTTCCGGGGGAGCTTGCCGATGACGTGGCGGCCCTGGCGGATGTACACCTTCTCGTTCTCGAGGTTCTTCAGTGAGGCCACCGCGTCGAGTGCAGGCCCCGCGCCGGTGTTCTTCACCACCACGACTACTTCCGCTTCCTCTCCCGGGGAGAGACGGCCGTCTGCGTTGCCCTTCTCCGAATCGTCCACCTCTACGGCGAAGGCGAAGACAGGCTCTGGGAGGCCCTCCACACTGACCTCGGCGGGGAGGGTTTCGATCTCGTCCAACCCTTCTGCCTCGATATGGACCTTCAGCAGTTCCCGGCGGGAGGGGAGATCCTCGGGCAGCTCCACGGGGACCTTCCAGGTGCGGCTGGATCCCGGTGGAAGCGCGCCGAAGAGGAACTCCAGGCGATCGAAGAGGCGGGAGTAGGGAACATGCGGCGGGGAGGCCGTCTCCGTCCACGCTCGCACACGGTAGAGGGGCAACGTGCCCTGGTTCGTCAGCGTGAGCGCGGCCTGCACCGTCTCGCCGGCGCGGGCCTTGCCTTCGAGGCGCAGCGTTGCCGCGAGGTCCGGCTGCTGCACCTTCACCTGCGCGGGAGCGCTCCAGTCCACCCCGAGGGCTTCGATGGCCTCCTTGATCCGCTTGGCCTCGGCCTTCCGCCGCGCCGCGATCACTGGCCGTGCCTTCTCCAGCATGGCGCTTCGCGTGGGTGCCCCCGCCTTGGCGATGAGCTCACGCGCGAAGCTGACGTGGAAGTCCTCCTTCCACTCTGGTTCCTCGAATTCGTCGAGCTCCTCCCCTTCGGGCGGGGGCTCTCTCAGGAAGTCGAGGGTCGCCACTGGCTTCTGGCGGTCCTTCTCCACGCCACCGAGAGCGAGCCTGGGCGTGGTGCCCGGGGCGGCACCCGCCACGTCCTTGGCGATGGCCTCTTCCAGGTCCTTCTCCCGCATCGAGAGTCGGGGGGCGAAGAGCATCACCCGCCGCTTGCTGACCAGGGTCGGACGCAGCCGGATGTCGGGGGTGATGCCCACCTCCTGGATGGAGACATCGCCTGGGGTCAGGTACTGCGCGATGGTCAGCTTCAACGCGCTCTCGTCGAAGAGATCGTAGAGCACCTGCACCGATCCCTTCCCGAAGCTCTGGGATCCGATGACCACCCCCCGATCGAGGTTCTTGATCGCACCGCTGACGATCTCGGAGGCGGATGCGGAGTGGTGGTCGATGAGGACGACCAAGGGCAACTCGGTCTCGGTGCCGGGGCGGGTCGCCTGCTTCCGCTGCCGAAGCTTGTTGCTCATGCCCACCGTCGACACGATGGTGCCCTCGGGCACGAAGAGATCCGCGACCTCCACCGCCTGCTCTAGGAGGCCCCCTGGGTTCCCTCGGAGATCCAGCACCAAGCCTTTGAGATCGCCGCCTGCCTGCTCGCGCAGGTTGCGCAGCGCCTTCTTCAGATCCCGCGGGGTGTTCCCCTGGAAGTTGGTGATACGGATGTAGCCCACGTTGCCGTCGAGGAGCTTCACGGGATCGATCGATGCGATTTCGATTCGGGCGCGGGTGAGGGTGAAGGGCCGCTCCTTGGGGAAGGACTTACGTGCGACGTAGAAGGTCACCTTCGTGCCCGGCTTTCCGCGCAGGCGATTGACCGCATCGGTCAGGTCCATGTTCACCGTCGATTCGTCCTCGATCCGGGTGATCACGTCTCTGGGGAGGATGCCGCCGCGATGCGCCGGCGTCCCCTTCAGGACCTTCATCACGGTGAGCTTTCCGTCGCGCATCGACACGACGAAGCCGAGTCCTCCGAACTCGCCCCGCGTGTGCATCTTCATGTCGGTGTACTGCTCCGGGTCGAGCAGGTTGCTGTGGGGGTCGAGGGTGGCGAGCATGCCGTTGATGGCTGCGTACTCGATCTCGCGCGTATCTTCGGTACTCACCAGGTTCTTTTCGATGAATGCGAAGATGTCGCGCAGTCGAAAGCTCATGTCCCACAGCGAGTGCACTTTGGAGATATCGAAGCTCCGCGTCTTTTGGCCCACCGTCACCACCACCTTGCCCGTGGCGAGCGCATCGCTCTCGTCCACGAGGACCTCGGCGATACGCTTCTCCACGTGATCGAGTGCGGAGAGGAGCATCTGCTGGGGGTGGAAGCGGTCCGGGTCCACGTAGTGGTCCTTCACCAGGAGGACGACGCGGTTGAACAGACGAAGGGCGGCGAGGTTGTGGTCGCTCTCGCTCGTGGTGGCCCGAGCCACTGCGGTGGCCGGGCCACCGGGTCCGCCCAGGACCAAAAGCCAGGTGGCGAGTAGGAAGGCGAGCGTCAACCGAAGAGTGCGCTTCATTCGTGCTCCATCGCTGTGGAAGGGCAATCGCATTCAGAGCCCCATGGTACTCGTGGCGTGCCCGCGTACACAACGCGGGGACCTGCCTGGCAGAATGCCCCAGCCACGGCCACTATTCCCCCGGCGGAGCTCCCGATGCGCCGCGTCCTGCGTCAGGCAGCCGCCCCAGCACCGGGACTCCGGGGCTTAGTTGCCAGCCGGCGCGGGGTGGCTTGGTGGCCGCCGGTGACGCTTCGTCCTCCGGCTCGCCTTCCTCCGCGCCTTGGGCTTCTCTTTCTTCGTTGCCTGCGCGGCGCCGCCGCGGCGCAGGCGCTCGAGTGCCGCCCGCACGCGCTGGCTCTCCGGGGCCAGCTCGAGGGCCTTCTCGAAGGCGGCCTTCGCCCCGGCGCGATCACCGGATGCCTCGAGAATGCGCCCATAGGCGAAGTGCACCGACGCGTCGCCGGGATGCCGTGCTGCGAGCTGTCGCGCCGCCGCCACCGCCTCGGCGTGTCGTCCGAGTGCGGAGAGGGTCAGCGCCCGCCGCAGCGCCGCTTGTGGGTGCTCGGGTGCGAGGCGCAGCGTTTCGTCGTAGGCCGCAAGCGCCTCTTCGGCTCGCCCCAGCGCCGCCAGGGCGTTTCCATGGACGAAGTGGGCCTCGGCGTCCTGCGGCGCCTTCGCCAGGGCCGCCTGGATGGGTGCCAAGGCGTCGGCGGCACGTCCGGCGGTGACCAGCGCATAGCCCAGATCCACGAGCACCTCGGGCGATGGGGAGACCTTGGCGGCCGCCTCGAGGTGGTCCAGAGCCTCCTTCTGCTTCCCCGCGAGCAAGAGCGTCATCCCCAGCTCGTGGTGCGCCTCCGGGCGCTTGGGATCGATTCGAATGGCCTCCCGGTAGCTCTGGGTCGCCCTGGCCGAGGCGCCGGAGAGGTCGTAGGCGAGGCCCAGGAAGAGTCGCACCTCGTAGTCCTGCGGCGACTCGGCCGCGGCGGCCTCGAGGTGAGTGATGGCGCGCCCGAGGTCGCCGGTGCGCGAGTAGGCGATGCCGAGTGCACGGTGGGCACCCGGGACCTTCGGGTCCTGCTCGAGGGCCATCTCGAGGGCTTCGATCGCCTTCTGCTCCTCACCCCGATCGAGATAGCTCGTCCCCACCTTCACCAGCTGCGAGGCGCTCAGCTCGGCGTGGGCGGGCACCGCGAGGAGGAGCGCCAGGAGGAGGGCGAGGCGGTGCGCCGCCCGCCAGTCGAAGACCGTCGTTTGGCATCTCATCGCGGGCGCGCTCCGTTGGAATGGGTGCGGGCAGCCGGGCCGCTTGCCGAGCCCTGTGCGTCCGAGGCATCTCCCACGCGCGGATCGTCGGCCATGCCGAAGACCGCCTCGAAGCGCTCGTAGTACTTGAACTCGAGCAGGTTGTGGGAGGGGTCCTCGAGGAAGAAGTGGCGGTGCTCCATGGGCTGTCCCACGAAGCGGCGGCCGGGTCCGCGGTAGAAGGGAATCCCCCGCGCCTGGATCCGCTCCACGAGGCGCTCGTATGCGGCAGCCTCGTCGAAGACCAATCCAAAGTGACGGGGGTAGATGCTCCTGGGGGGAGCGGGCGGCGCATCGACGCGGTGGGCCACGATCTGATGGCCGAAGAAGTTCAGAATCAGCGAGCCCTCGGAGCGCCGCCCCCGGGTGCAGCCAAGCCCTTCCACGTAGAACCGCTCCGCCGCGTCCAGATCGTGGACGGGAAAAGCCAGGTGGAAGCGGATCATCGGTGGGTCTCCCCGCCCAGTGGGAGCACCCGAACTTCGTCGGTGGGGATAGGCCCTAGGTCATGGAACCGCGCCTCCATCTCCTCGATCTCTCCGCGCATGTGCATGAGCAGCAAGCCACCGCCGATGCCGGCCACGCCAAGGAGCCCGGCGAGCTCACCCAAGGTCTGCTGGCGCCGGGCCGCACGCTTCCGCGCCTCGAGGGCGATGCGTGCGTCCCGTCGCGTTCGGTCTCCCGCGATCTGCCGCAACCTCTGTCCCCGAGCGACGTAGGACCGGGCAGCAAGGACTGCGTCCCCAGAGAGGCGCGCTTCAGCGGCGCGGATCGCGTCCATCTCCAAGCGCGCTCCAAAGCCGAGATACAGCCCAGCGCCCACGAGGATGAGGCCGGCGGTGAGGAGGAGGTGGTGAGCCTGCACGGGACCCAAATGGTAGCAGGATGCCGTCAGCCCACAAGGCGGCGCCGCAGGGTGCGGCCACCGCGTCGCGCCCGCGGCGCCTACGTCTCCTGCTGCGTCGGACGAAGCAGCAGGTCGTGGTACTCGACGTGGGGCGGCGCGGAGAGCACGTGGACGAGGGCGTCGGCGAGGTCCTCGGGGGTGAGGACCGGGTAGCGCCCGTACGCGGCCGCCTCCGCTTCCAAAGAGCCGTGGTACTTCCGTGCGAACTCGGTGCGGACGAAGCCGGGGGAGAGGGCGGTGACGCGGATACCACTTCCGAGGCTGCGCAGCTCCCGGCGAAGCGCCTCGGTGAGCGCTCGCACGGCGAACTTGGTCGCGGCGTAGACGCCGCTGCCGTCGGGGACACGGTGGCCAGCCATCGAGGAGACGTGCACCACGTGGCCGGCATCGCCGCGGCGGCGCATGTCGGCGACGGCCTCCCGTGTGGCGATGCACAGCGCGAGCACGTTCACTTCGAGCATCTCCCGCCAAGCGTCGGCGGGCCCCTCGGTGAGGGGCGCCGCGCGTCCGAGCCCGGCATTGTTCACGAGCACGTCGACTCCACCCCACTCGGCACGGATCCGATCGAAGACGGCCAGGATCTCCTCCTCGCGGCGCAGGTCGGCGCCGATGGCGTAGAACTCACCGCCTGCCGCCGTGATGGCCTCGCCGAGCGATTCGAGGCGGTCGGTGCGCCGCGCGCACCCTGCCACCAGCAGTCCCTCCTGCGCCAGACGCAGCGCCATGGCGCGGCCGATGCCACTCGAGGCACCGGTGACGAGGGCCACCTTCCCCCTCCAACGATCCATCCCGGAAGCCGTTGCCATGCGCCGAGCCTAGACCGGCGCCTCGCCACACCCAAGCCGCGCCGCAGGTGAAGGGGGCCCTTTGGGCCAACAGGGTGACGGGACTACCATGGGGCGGCGATGGATCTTCGCACCGCTGCGCACCGTGCCGTCCACCGCTTCGTCAACGGCCTCGACTGGTGGCTCCGGGATCCCTCGGAGATCGTCGACCGAACCCCGCACGAGATCGTCTTCCGCCAGGGAAAGCTCAATGTGCGTCACTACCTGGTCGAGGAAGACGAGGACGAGTGGGAGCTGGGGCAAGGGGCGCTGCGCGTCGAGCGGCACACGCAGCGCTATCCGGTGCTCCTCGTCCCACCCCTGATGATCAAGCCCTTCGTCTATGACCTGGCCCCTGGGCGCAGCTACGTGGAGGTGCTCCTGCGCGAAGGTTTCGAGGTGTACCTGGTCGACTTTGGCGAGCCGGACCGGGCCGACGAGTACGTGAGCCTCGACCACTACGTGCTGGAGTGGATGCCTGCCGCGATCGATGCCACGATCCGGCACCACGGCGGCGGGGGGATCGGCCTCGTCGGCTACTGCATGGGCGGCCTCTTCGGGCTCATGCATACCAGCGTCAACGAGGACGAGCGCGTCAAGGGGATCGTCACCATCGGTGCGCCCATCGACAGCCACGAGATGGGGCTGCTCGCCTTCGTCGTGAAGCACGCACACGGTCAGGTCGACTTCTTGGCGCGTCGCCTCGGCAACATCCCCGGACGTCTCTCGAGCACCGCGTTCAAGATGATGGCGCCGGTGAAGAATGCGACCCGCTACGCCGACCTGTTCATCAACATGTGGAACGACGAGTACGTCAACCGCTTCGATGCGCTCGGCCAGTGGACCGAGAACTTCATCGACTACCCGGGAACGGCGTTTCGAGAGTTCCTGGAGAAGTTCCTCAAGGAGAATCAGCTCAAGGACGGCCGCATGACCTTCCGCGGGAAGCCGGCAGACCTCTCCTGGATTCGTGCGCCCATCCTCGCCTTCGCCGGCAAGACGGACCAGGTGGTGCCGGTGAAAGCGGCGGCGGGCATCCTCGACGTGGTGGGGAGCGAGGTGAAGGAGCTTCGCGTGGTCCCCGGTGGCCACATGGGGGTCTTCGCAGGGAGCCACGCACCCCGGGCCGTGTGGGAGCCCAGTGCGCGCTTCCTGGCCCGCCACATGGTGTGACCCGTCCGGTCGGCCTCCGCGCGAGGTGGGGTGCCGAGCTCCGAGCTCGGGCTGTGCGGCCCTGCAGGCGCGGCACTTCCCGCGCCTCTAGCCTCCCGGATTGATCACCACGATCGATTGCAGGTCGAGGCCCGCTGGATAGCCGTAGCTCACGTACTCGTCGTAGCCGTAGACGGTGACGCCGAAGGGCTGGTCGCTGGAGATGCTGTGGGTGCCGTCCGTGACGGAGACGCGGCCAACCTCGTAGCTGCTGCTTCCCGCCTGGATCCAGGTGGTGTTCACTGGAGAGCCGTCGAGAAGGATCGTCGCGCCCGTGGGGCGGACGACGTTCACGTAGTCCTGCGCGATCGTGGAGGGGGTGACGAAGCTGTAGCGGCGCTTGTACTGCGCGGTGGGCGCGGCGAGGATCATCGTGGGATCGCCCATCGTGCTGCCCGTGGCGTCCTGTCCCACCATGAACTGCCCCACCAGGATGGGGTGGTCGATGTCCTGGCTCTGCACCACGAAGTCCATCGCCGTCTGCAGCTCCACCCACTCGCCGGCGTTGAGGGTGACGTTGGCGTGGACGGACGGCGGCGAAAAGCTCAGCACCGTTCCATCTGCCGCAGCCACGATCCGCCACAGGTCCCCCACGGCCGTGTTGCCGCCGGGGGGCGGCTGGGTCCGCGCCGCGACGTAGTGGTTGCCCCAAGTGGCGAAGGGCGGCATCTGCTGCTCCATGTGGTCGCAGGCCCACTTGTCGTAGGGGAGCAGGCGGCAGTCCGAACCGGCGTAGACGGCGACGGGCTTGTCGCTGGTGATGATGGTGCCCGTCAGATCGCTCCCTGGATACTCGGTGTGTGTGTCGGTGAGCGTTTCCAGGTTGAAGAAGCCACAGCTGAGCGGGCGGGTGAAGGTTTGCGCCGCCGGCGTCCCGTAGCGATCGCTGGCGAGCTGCAGCACTTCGAACTGCGCCAACGAGACGGTGACCTGCTGCCCCGGTGCGATCTGGCTGGGAAGGGATCCACCCGGTGCGATGGCGCCGCGTGCCACGATGGTCACCTGGGTCGTCCCCGGTGCGGTGGCGACGATCGTGACGAAGGAGGGGAGGTCGAAGTCGACCTGCTGCCCGTCGCTGCACTCCCGGTGCAAGCTCATGTGGGGGACGGTCATGGCGAGGTAGGTGCTCGCTGGCGAGGCCGCCGGGTCGCCGAGGATGTGGGCCGGCAGGAGCAGGGAGGCATCGTTGCTGTACGAGAACGTGCCTCCATCCGCCGAGAGGATCGGGTTGAACTGGTAGACGGTGACCGGCACCGTGCTGGTCAGCCGGTAGGCGGTCGCGCCCTTCTGGGTCTGACTGCGCCCGTTGGCGTCCACCGCGGGGAGCGCGTTCCAGGGCAGGCGCAGCTCCTGCAAGTTGCCGCCTGGGATGCTCGCCGACGCCACGGTGCTCCCGCTCGCGTCCTCGACGGTGATCTGTGCGGTGGTCCCCAGGTGGGGATTGCCGATCACCAGCGCATAGTCGTCGTGGAAGATCGGGTCGATCTGCGTGTTCGAGAGCGCCACCGGCCAGTACTCACAACCGATGTAGGACCGCGTGTTCACCGCCTCGTCGCAGAGCGAGACGCAGGCCCCCTGGCGGCAGGTTGCCGCCTGCGCCGCGCAGTCCTCGACGGGGTCATAGCCGGTGCCACTCGCGTTGCACTCCTCGACCGCTTCCCCGTTGCAGATGCGTGTCCCCGGCGTGCAGCTGAAGGCCACGCACTCACCTAGGTTGCCATCGCAGGTCGCGTTGGCGCCGCACGGCTCGGTCTGCCAGGCGGTGCCGGTGGCGTTGCAGACCTCGCGGGTGTTCTGATCGGCGCAGCGGGCCTCCCCCGGGCTGCAGAGCTGACAGGTTCCCTCGATGCAGGTGCCGGCGCCGCAGTCGCTCGGGCTGCCCCACCCGCTCCCGTCCGCCGCGCAGGTCTCCACCGCGTTGCCGTTGCAACGGGTGGTGCCCGGGGCGCAGGCGGCACAGGCGCCCGCCACGCAGACCGGTGTGGAATCGGCGCAGGGCGTCTCGATCCATTGGCTTCCGTCGTCCGAGCAGGTCGCAAGGCCCGTTGCGTCGCTGTTGCACTGCACGGTGCCGGGCGTACAGATGCCCATGGGGCCGCCGTCCTCCGAGCCGCCGTCGGCGGGGCTCCCGCCATCGGAGCCGCCGTCGGGACCGCCCGCACTTTCACAGGCACCGGTGAGCACGTTGCAGGTCTCTCCCGGCCCGCAGTCGCTGTCGCGCATGCACACCGAGGGCGCCTCGCAGACCCCGCCGTTGCACACGGTTCCGGAGGGGCAGTCGCTGTCGAAGAGGCAGGTACCGGTGGCGCCGTCGCTTCCACCGCCTCCACCCCCATCCCGTCGGCCGCCACTGTCCGGCTCGGGGCAGGCCACCATCGAGAGAGCCAGCAGCGCGCCCACGATCGGCAGCGCCCGGCGCGCCCTCCACTTTGGTCCCGTCTGGTCCGGCGTACGGTGCATGGGCTCCCTCTCCTTCCCAGCATAGCCCCCGGCAGGGCGTCGCGGAGAGTAGCCGCTCGAGAGCGCCTGTGGGTCCCGCCGGCGCTTTCGTAAGCCTACATCGACCTACATGGCCTAGAAGGGCCCCGGGCGCGGGCGCGCCTTCGGGGCGCCGACACCTAGGGCCTCCCCTCGGTTCCTATGCTCCGCCGCCCGGGCTCGGTGGGGCTCCACTTCTCTCGGCCGCGCGCCTTGGCGTACCGTCCTCGCCCGTGGACCCCGCCCGACGACCGGCGCGCTTCGCCGCGCTCCTTCTCCTTGCGCTAGCCGTGGCGGTCGCGGCACCGGCGCTCGTGGCGGCGCCCGTGGCGCTGTGGGGAGACTCGGGCGACGCGTGGCAAAACCTGTGGAACGGCTGGTGGTTCGCCGAAGCCGTCGCCTCGGGGCACTCGCCGTTCTACACCCATCACCTCTGGTACCCCGACGGCGTCAGCCTGTGGCTGCAGACCTTCGGCCCCCTGAACGCGGCGGCGACGGCGCTCCTCTCGCGCCTCCTCCCGGGCTTCCTCGGCTACGACCTGGTGGTCCTGGGTCACCTCTTCTTCGGTGCCTTCGCCGCATGGTGGCTCTGCGACCGCCTCCTCGGGGAGGCCGGCCTCGCCCGTGGCCCGGTGCGGCTGCTCGCCGCCCTGGCTGGCGCCGTCGTCTTCGGCTTCTCCCCCTACGTCTGGGCCCACCTCTCGGTGCACCTGCACCTCTCCTCCATCGGTTTCCTGGCCCTCTTCGCGGGAACGCTCCCCCGGGCGGCCGATCCCAAGGCGGGATGGAGACCCCTCCTCGGTGCGGGCCTGCTGGCGCTCTGCCTGGGGCTGTGCGGCTGGTACCTGGTGCTCGACGCGGCGCTCCTGGGCGCGGTGTTCCTCTTACTGGCCCTCGCCCGCGCCCCACAGAGCGGCCTGCGCCCCGCCCTGCGCCTCGCCGGCGCCGGCCTCCTCGCGGGTCTCTTGCTCCTGCCTCTCCTCGTCCCCACCCTCCTGGCCCTCCGCGAGCCGGTCGAAGGGGCCCACGACCCCGTCACCTTCTCCACCGACCTCCTCTCCCTCTGGCTTCCCACCCCGAAGCAGTGGCTGGGCCGCTACTTCCTCGAGACGACGACGCGCTTCACCGGCAACGCCGGGGAGAACGGCGGATACCTGGGCTACCTGCCCCTGGCCGCCACGGGCCTGGCCCTGTGGCGCCGGCGTACGCCCGCGCTGGTGGGCCTGGGGCTCGCGGGACTCGCCGGGGTGGTGCTGTCCTTTGGTCCCCACCCGCACCTTGCCGGGGCGATCCACCGGGAGGTTCTGCTGCCCTATGCGGCGCTCGCCCGGATGCTCCCCTTCCTGGGGCAGCTCGGCTGTCCGGTGCGCCTGGGGCTCCTCGGCCACCTGGCCCTCGCCGCGGGGACCGCGCTGGGCGTCTCGGTCCTCCTCGAGGCGTTGTCCCGCCGGCGCACCGGCCCAGAGGATCCGTCCCTTCGTCCCCCCTGGCGCCTGTGGGCCGCGGGTCTCCTCGCACTGGCCCTCCTCCTCGTGGAGTACGCCCCGGCGGGACAGCCGACCCACCGCTATCCCCGCCCCGCTTTTCTCGAGGCCCTCGGGCAGGTTCCGCCGACGGGCGCGATCGCCGATCTCACCGGCTGGACGCACCCCCTCTACAACCAGATGCTCCACGGGTGGCCCATCGTGCACGGCTACGTCTCGCGGCGGCCGCTGCGCCTGGTGCGGCGCCTGATGGCCGACCCGGTGCTGGGGCCCCTCTACGAAGAGGCGCTCTACGGCCGGGCGCCGCGGCAGCGTGCGCTCACGCGCATCGACGGCCCCATCGACTTCGACTGGGGCGAGGCGCCGCCGGCCCCCGGGGTTCAGGCCGACTTCGAGGCCGAGTGGGTGGGGCAGCTTCGCATCGACCGTCCGGGCCGCTACGCCTTCCGCCTGGGAAGCGACGACGACGCGGTCCTCTACCTCGATGGCCGGCGCGTCGTCGACAACTCGGGGGCACACCCCTTCGTCACCCGGGAGGGTGAGGTCACGCTCGCAGGCCCGCCCACCCTGCGCCTCACCTTTCGTGACCGCGGCGGCGCGGCGGCCGTGCGGCTGTGGTGGCGGCCACCTGGCGCCGCGGACTGGTCGATCGTGCCCCGCGAGGCCCTGCACACCCGGGCGGGTGCGCCGGGCCTCGAAGGGGTCTACACCCACCGTGCCGCCCGGCCGCGCCTCCGTGGCGAGGCCGCGGCGCGCCACCTGCGCGCGCGCTGGGGCATCGCCTACCTCATCGCCTACGAGGGGCGATCCGCGGCGCTGTCCACCCTCGGCCTCGAGCGGGTGGGGGCCGCCCAGGGCATCGAGCTGTGGCAGGTTCCTGGGCCCGCGTCGCGGCCGGATCCCGCCCCCGCCGGCGATCGTTGACACCCGCGGTGGGGCTGGGCAGGAAGGAACCATGAAGCTCGTCAGCAACTCCTTCGCCCATGAGGCCCCCATCCCCGAGCGGTACGCGATGGGCAAGCCCGATCCCGAGACCCACGCGACCTTCTCGGACAACCTCAATCCCCACCTCGCCTGGTCCGAGGTCCCCGAGGGCACGCGCTCCTTCGCGCTGGTGGTGGTGGATCCCGACGCACCCTCGGTGCCCGACGACGTGAACAAGGAGGGTCGCACCATCCCCGCCGACCTGCCCCGCGTGGACTTCCACCACTGGGCGCTCGTGGACATCCCCGCCGATGTGCGCGAGATCGCCGAGGGCAGCCATTCGAAGGGGGTGACCCCGAAGGGCAAGCCGGCCGACGCCGCGCCGGTGGGCCGCCACGGGATCAACGACTACACGATGTGGTTCGAGGGCGATCCGGAGATGGGCGGCGACTACTACGGCTACGATGGCCCCTTCCCCCCGTGGAACGACTCCATCGTGCACCACTACCACTTCATCCTCTACGCCCTCGACGTGGAGCGCCTGCCGGTGGAGGGCCGCTTCACCGGGGCCGATCTGCGCAAGGCGGTCGCGGGGCACGTACTCGCCGAGGCCACCCTCACCGGCACCTACGCGATCCATCCCGCTCTGCGCTGACGCGAGCCCGAAGAGCAGGCGGGGCGGTCTGGGCACCCTCGGGCTACCACCCGGGGGGCACCGCCCCGTGGAAGCAGGTGATGGTGTGGGGCCGGCCGGGGCCGCTCCACCGCGCCGCCACGGGTTCCTCTGGGCGCCCCGCCTTCAGACCTTCGGTTTCGCTCCACCCCGGCGCTTCGCCGGGGCCGAGGCTGTGGAGCCCGCTCTGCCAGGGGCCGATGATGAAGGTGTGGCCCGCTGCCCGGGTGCCGAAGAAGTCCACCCAGGCGCGGGCGAAGTCGTGGCCGGGGCGTGCGCCAAAGGTCTCGCAGGTGCGAAACCACCAGAGCGCCCGCGCACCGCACAGCCGCGATCTCAGCGTTCGGAGCAGGGGGCTTAGCGGGTGGCCTGGACGGAGTGCACGCCGGTCGAGGGGCTTTCGGTCCATCAGCAGGGTGCCCCAGGTGCCGTGCCCCCAATACTGCACCTCGGAGATGGGCCGCTCGGGCGCGTAGCCAGCGAGCCACTCGAGCGCGTCGCTCCAGCGCTCGAAGCCGCGGTAGGCATCGAGCCGCCCGAGTGCCCGGTAGAGCCAGCCGCCGGCGATCCAGCTGTGGGTGAGCCCAGGAAGCGGACCCCATCCGCGACAGGTTCGGTCGTAGATCATCAGGCGGAGGCCGGACATCAGAGACACGCAGCGTCGTACTCGATCACGACGGTGGCCCCGGGGGGCGGGGTGGCGCCAGCGTCGAAGACGATCCGGTTCTCGGCGGCGTCGTAGCTCCAGGCGCCGGCGCCCGCGGGTACCTCCTGCCCATCGACGTAGACCCGGATGCTTCCCGCGACCGCGGGTTGGCTCAGAGGGTAGCCGCCCAGCGCACCAAAGATGCCCTCCGACAGGGCATCGGCCACGGCCCCAAAGTCGGTGCACAGGTCGTAGATGCCGCCGCCGGTGGCGCTGGCCAGCGCCTCGTAGCGCATCCGTCGGGCCTCCTCGCCGGTTCCGCATGCCATCGGTCCCACCACCGCGTGCAGCGTGGCCCCGTCCGGGGGCAGGTTGTTCAAGAACTCGATGGCCTCGTCCACCGTCTCGATGCTCTGATCCTCCTCGTCGCTGACCACGATGATGTGGAGCGGCGCGCCGGGGCGGCGGAAGCCGGCGTTGTCCGTCGAAGCGAGGGGCTCGCTCAAGGCGGCCATGAAGGCGGCGATGCCCCGCTCGGTCCCGACGCCCGGCGGCAAGCTCCCCAGGGCGGCGGAGAGGGTCGCCGGTGGCGTGGGGTCCGTGCGGTCGAGCCATCGCGCACCGCTGGGGAAGCTCTGGAGCCGGCCCTGTTGCCCGGCGGTGAACATGTCGGTGGTGACCAGACCCACCCGAAAGTCGAGGCCGAGCTCGAGCGCCCGGCGCATGAAGCGATCGGCACTTCCCTGCAGCCGGGCAATGTCGTCGGACATCGAACCCGAGTTGTCGATGACCAAGAGCACGTCGACCGCCGCCGAACGACCGTTTGCGTAGACCTCGGTGCGGGCCGCGCTGCCCACCGCCTGCCCATAGAGCATCACCGGGGTCACGCCGACGACCGGGTCGGTCTCGATCTCCAGGGTGGCGGTATCGAGTCCCACCCCCGTAGGGGCATAGCGCAGGCCCAGCGTCATCATCGCCCCCGGGTCGAGCTGCGCTGGCAGAGGGGGACGCGAGGTGAAGACGAAGGCGCCCGCCGGGACGACCCGGAGCGCCGTGATCTGCACCGGCTCCACACCGCTCCGATAGAGGGAGACTGTGGCCTCGGTGGAGGCGCAGCCCACCTGCACGGCGCCGAAATCGAGCTCCTCCGGCGCGGGCAGGACCTCCCCGTCGAGCCCGATGCCGAAGAGCCCGATGGTCCGGCAGCCGGGGGTCCCGTCGCTGCACTCCGAGGCCTCCGTCCCGTCGTCGGTGACGATCTCCAGGAGCCCGCAGCTCGGCTCGGCGAGGCCCGGCCGGTAGCGTACCTCGACGGTGCCCACCGCCCCCGCAGGAAGGATGGAGGTGGCGATACCGTCCACCAGGACTCGATCGGCGGGGGAGGCGAGGGAGTAGGGGCGTTCGCTGGGACTGGTGGCGTGGTCCGTCTGCACGCGCACTCGCTGAATGAAGCAGGCGCTCGGGCCGACATTGTGGATCTCGTAGCGTTTGACCTTCGTGGCCCCCACGGCCACGCCGCCGAAGGTCCCCTGCCGCCGGGAGAGCAGGGTCCCGTCGGTGCAACTCGAGCGGGGATTGGCCTCGGCGATGGGGGTGGGGATGGAGATATGGCAGCCGGAGGAAAGGTCCGGCCAGGCGACGAGCTCCACCTCCACCGGGGCCTCGATGTCGCCGGTGAGGCGGAGCCGGGCGACGTCCGCGTCGGGACGACCGTCGGAGTGGTATGCGACGCGGAAGGAGAGCGCGTCACCGGGATCCATCTGGAAGGGAAAGTGATCGACGGGCCACTGGCTGATGCGAAACCGGCCCTCACCCCCGGCGATCTCCGCTACCAGCCCGGTACATGGCGCATCGCCCACGTTGGCGAGCACCACGGTGCGCTCCGCCGTCTCATTTGGCGCCACGACGCCGTAGCTCACCGTCCACGCCGCCGGCTCGAGGCGGCAGCCCGGGGGAAAGGCAGCCTCGGCGCGCAGCGGCACCCCCATCTGTCGCTGCGCGGGATCGTTCGACTGCACCATGAAGCGGCCGAGCACGGTGCCGTAGCGGCTCGCCACGAAGGAGAGCACAAGCTCCGCCTCTTCCCCCGGTGCGAGGGTGAAGGGCGGCGTGTGGGAGGCCGTCTCGAGGGAGAAGGCATCACTCTCGCGGACGCCGTTGCCGTCGCGCATCGCCCAGGCCTCCACGGCGACGGGGCGCAGCCCACAGCTCCGCAAGGTGAGCGAAGCCTCGGCTGCTTCTCCAACGACCACCTCACCGAAATCCACATGCGACGGATCGGGGCACAGGCGGGGTGCATCGCCTCGGCCAAAGAGGTCGAGGAGCAGCTCCCCCCGCGGGTCGTCGGATCCGATGCGGAGGAGGGCCCGATTCGTGCCTCCGACGCGGGGATGGAAGCGGACCGTGAGCGGGATCGAGGCACCCGCCTCGAGGCGCGTGGGCACTGCGGCGGGCAAGAGCTCGAAGCTCGAGGCTTCCTCGCCGTCCACGTTGGCTTCGAGGGAGGCGAGGGCGCCGGGACCATCGTTGTGCACCTCGAGGGCGCAGCGTTGGTCCGATTCGAGATCCAGGTCGGGGAAGGTCACCTCGAACGCCTCACCGGGGCGGGCGCATCGCCGCGCTTCGGCGCACGGGCCCGCCGGCAGGCACACGGTGAGCGCCGGGACCACACCGTCGCCGCGGACTGGGACCTGCAGCTTGGGTGAGGAGCGGTCGTTGGTGTGGAGCAGCAGGCTTCCCTCGTCGGGGCCCGTATCCACCGGGCGATAGGCGATCTCGAGCGCGAGGCACTCGCCGGGATCGATGCGATCGGAGGCGAGCCCGGGCCGCTCGACTCCGGTGCGGCAGTCGATGGGCACGAGGCGCCCGTCCCAGGTGAACTCCCCGGTCGAAGCCTGCAGCAGGGGCGTTTCGAGGAGGACGAGGCGGGCGCTGCCCTCGTTGCGCAGGACCACCTGCCGCGTCGCGCCCGCGGCCTGCGTCTGGCCCGGGAAGACGATGGGATCGGGTGTCACCTTGAGGACGGGGCCCACGTCTCGAAGACCCGTGCCCCCATCGAGGCACCCCACCGCCAGGGTGAGCATGGCTCCCAGCACGACGACCCGCACCCTTCCAGGCTAGAGAAGGCGGAGCCCACGGTGCAAGGGCGGGCCACGCATCGATGCCGCGCTGCGGACAGCGAGGTCGCTCGGGGGCGCCGCGCGCCCGGT
This sequence comes from uncultured Myxococcia bacterium, assembly GCA_964471535.1. GTDB lineage: Bacteria > Myxococcota > Myxococcia > SLRQ01 > SLRQ01 > CAYYHA01. Next base: position 23,767 of record CAYYHA010000001.1, read on the forward strand.
ACGACCTCATCTGTCCGGTGAATCGTCCGATGGCTCCGTGAGGGGAGCGAGGGCGTCGAGGCGCTGCAGGGTCTCTGCGAGGTCCGCCGGCAGGGGTGCCTCGCTGCCCACCCGATCACCGGTGAGGGGGTGGGGCACTTCGAGGTGGAGGGCGTGGAGCAGCGGGCGCTCGAAGTCCAAGCGCTGCCCCGACTCGGCGGTGAAGTGGGCGGGGCCGCCGTAGCGGCGGTCACCGGCGATGGGGTGGCCAAGGTGGGCGAGGTGCGCCCGGATCTGGTGGGTGCGGCCGGTGAGGGGCCGAAGTTCCAAGAGAGAGAAGCCCCCCCACCGGCGCAGCACGCGGTAGGCGGTCTCGGCGGCGCGTCCGCTGGGGGAGACGCGCACGCAACCCGGGGCCCCGGGGTCGGGGCCAAGCGGGGCCTCGATGCGGCCTGAGGCGACCTCGGGGACGCCCACCGAGAGTGCGAGGTAGACCTTTTCCACCTCCCGGCGGCGAAAGGCGGCTCCCAGCGCCCGTTCGGCGCGCCGCGTTCGGGCGAGCACGGTGACGCCCGTGGTGTCCCGGTCGAGGCGGTGCACCGGGTAGACCCGCTGGCCGAGGAGGGCCTCGAGGCGCGCCGGGAGGGAGGCCGCGGTCCCGTCGAGGCCCGGCTGCGCCGGCGTGCCCGCTGGTTTGTCCACGAAGAGCAGATGGGGATCCGAGTGGAGGATGCGGTGCGCCTCGAGGGGCTCGGCAGCGGCGAGCGGCGCAGCGCCGCGGGCCTCGAGGGTGACCTCCACCCGCTGGCCCGAGCGGACCGGCCGGCTCGCCACCTTCACACGGCGCCGGTCTACGAAGACCGCCCCCGCTTGGAGCAGCGCGCGGGCCCGGCGCCGGGAGAGGGGCGTGCGCCGGGCGAGGACCTGGTCGAGACGATGGCCTGCGTCCTCCTCGTCAGCGACGAAGCTCAGGCGCTTCACCGGGCCGCTCGACCCCCGTCAGCTGGACGCGGCCTTCGACTCGCCGCCGCTGCTCGGTTTCTCCGCGCCGCCGGACGCCTTGCTCTCACCGCCCTTACCCTGGGAGCCCTTCGGCTTCAGGCCGTAGTGGTCCGAATACCAGCCGCTGCCCTTGAGTGCGAAGGAGGTGGTCGAGATGAGCCGTTTGACCTCGCCGTCGCAGGCGGCACCCGCCTCGGAGTGCTTCTTCAGAGCCTCCTCGGTGATGCGCTGCTCCACCTCGAACTCCTCCCCGCACTTCTTGCATGCGTACTCATAGATGGGCATCTGTGTCGACCTCCGGCAGCGTGCGTTTCTCGAAGCAGCGTAACCATCTTGTGACGAAGTCAACAAGGCATGGCCCGTACGACCCGACCGCCCAAGCCGCAACCTGGCCGCGCGGTGGCCGCGTCGAGGGGACGGAGCGTACCCGGCGGAATGCACGGTGCCTCCTTCGTTGTTCCTTGCGCGCCGGTGCCGCCGCGGCGGCGCCGTGCGAGGATCCCCGACCCATGGACGCATCCTGGAACCCCCTGGTAGTGGTCACTGGCCGCGGCCGCTGTCACAGCGGCCGCACACAGGCGGCCGCTGCGGAGCAGACGATGGAAGATCCCCGACCCGAGCCCGTTGGAGCCATGGCATCGCGCGCCCGTTCCCCCGGCGCCACGCGCGCGTCCCTCGTGATTCGCCTCCTTGCCGCGTTCACCGTGGTCGCGGCTGCTGCGGCCGGCGGCTACCTCCTGCATCCGGGTGAGGCTGCCCGCGCCGCACCCCCGCCGGCCCCCGCCGCCGCGGCGCCCGCGCCGCTTCCTGGCGCCGGCGGCGGGGCGGCCGCCGCGCGCCGTGCGGGGCTGCCCGTGTTCACCGACCTGGCCCGGGAGATCATTCCCTCGGTGGTGCACATCGCCAGCGTCATCGAGGGTCCTCGGCCCGCAGTGCCGCCGGGCCATCCCTTCTTTGGCGGCCCGGGAGGCGGCGGCAAGGCCGTGGGGCTCGGCTCCGGCTTCGTGATCGACCGGGAGGGGCATATCCTCACGAACAACCACGTGGTCGCCAACGCCTCGAAGGTCACCGTCACCTTCACCGACTCCAAGACCGAGTATCTCGCCGAGGTGGTGGGGACCGACCCCCTGACCGACATCGCCCTCATCAAGGTGGTCGACCCGCCGAAGCACCTCAAACCCGTCCCTTTCGGGGACAGCGACGCCCTCGAGGTGGGGGAGTGGGTGGTGGCCATCGGCAGCCCCTTTGGGCTGCGCTCGACGGTGACCGCCGGAATCGTGAGCGCCAAGAATCGGAACATCGGCGCCGGCCGCTACGACCACTTCATCCAGACCGACGCCTCGATCAACCCCGGCAACTCCGGCGGCCCCCTGGTGAACCTCGAAGGCAAGGTGATCGGTGTGAACACCGCCATCTTCAGCCGGTCGGGGGGGAGCATCGGCATCGGCTTCGCCATCCCGATCAACCTGGCTCGCGACGTGGTGGAGCAGCTGAAGACCAAGGGTCGGGTGACCCGCGGCTGGCTCGGCATCGCCTTCCAGCCGGTCAGTCCCGAGATGGCCGAGGCCCTTGGTCTCGACGCGCCGCAGGGGGCGCTCGTCGCCGAGGTCACAGAGGGCGGGCCCGCCGACGAGGCGGGCATCGAGGTGCAAGACGTCATCGTGGGATGGAACGGCAACCGCCTCGAGGACGCCTCGGACCTCCCCCTCTGGGTCGCGCGGACGCCCCCGGGGAGCACGGCGACGGTCGAAGTGCTCCGTGACGGGAAGCGCCGGCGGATGAAGGTGCGGATGGGCGAGCTCGCGCCCGATGGCGAGCCCCCCGTCGCTTCGGGGCCCGGGCGGGCACGGCTGGGTCTCGTCGTGCAGCGGATGACGCCTGAGCTGGCCCGGCAGCTGGGCCTCGAGCGACCCGAAGGTGTGGTCGTGACCGGTGTCGAGCCGGGCAGCGCCGCCGCCGATGCCACCCTTCAGCCAGGCGACGTGATCCTCTCCATCAAGGGGGAGCCGATCCGGTCGCTGGGCGACTACCGGCGCGTGATCAACGACCTGCCCGAGGGGCGCCCGGTGCTCTTCCGGGTGCAGCGGGGCGACCGCACCCTCTTCTTTGCCCTGCGCGCTCGCTAGTCGGCAGGACGCAGCCCCGGGCACCGCGCGCTCGTGCGAGGGGCCCGAGCCGTCGCGCGCGCCCGATACCCTACGACTTCTTGCGAAGGGCGCGGATGATCTTCGACTTGGTGCGCCCGTCGACGGGGGCGGTGGGCTCCTCGCACGCGTCTCCGGGATCCGAAGCGAGCTCCGCGCCCGCAGCCTCGACCTCCGCCGTCTCCTCTGCTTCGAGCGCGCCGGCGAGATGGGCCTGGTAGCGCTGCACGATCCGCGCTTCGAGTTCGGCGAGGCGGGCGGCGGCCGCGGTGCCCGGCGCCGCCTTGCCCGTCAGGGCCCCGGTCTCGGCCAGGGAACGGCCGTGGTGCATCCGCAACGCCCGCTCCTCTTCGGCGTCGAGGGTGTCGACGGGCCCTTCGGGATCGAGGGCCGCCTCGACGGTTGCGTCGGTGACCGTGCTCGTACTCTTTCGCTTCGCCATGACCCGTGTGCTCCTCGCTGGGGCCTGCTCGGATGGGGTCCTGCCCCATCGCGAGATCCTGAAAGATCGTTCATGTGGGCAACTGGCTCCACCTGTCGCCCGTGCCCTTGGAGTCTAGTGGAGTCCCGGCCCAGGTCAAATTTTTTCTCTCGATCCAAGCTGTTGAAAATACGATACTTTTGGTGGTGGCTTCGGGCCTTTGGAGGCGTTGTCCCACATGAACGCCCGTCCGGTGCATAGGGACGGATCGCCCGGTGGCCCACCGCCCGTCACGGGCTCGCGCTACCCGCTTCGCCTGCGGTGGCCTTCTCGCCCGCGGCCGCCTTCTCGCCCTCGGCCGCCGCGCCCGCCACCTTCGCCTGCGCGGCCACATAGGGGGGCCAGAAGGCCAGCGGGTCCTTCACCGCCCGCGGGCGGGGCTCGAAGGGGAGGTGCTCGGGTACCTCGATCGTAGCCGGGCGGCCGATCCCCTCGAGGGTGCGGGTCAGGTGGATCTCGAGCGTTGCCGGCTCGGGACGCGCGTCCTGTGGCGGGACGACGAGGCGGCCTTCGATGTCGAAGGCGAGGACCACGCCGGTCAAGCGGTCGACGAGGACCTCTCCGGCAACGCTCACCGGCTCGCCCGCTTCGAAGACGGCCCTGCGGTGGCGAAGTGCTGCATCGGGTCCGTCCTTCGGGTAGCGCGGCTTGGCGGCCCAGGCGGGCTTCGGCGGCGGGAGCAGCGCGGGGTCGGAGGTCTCTGCCGTCGCGAGGACGTAGCGCACCGCCCCGCGCCCCTGGTGGGTTGCCGTCCCCATGTTGGCGAGGGTGATCTTCCCGTCGAAGAGTTCGAAGAAGGTGGCGAGCTGGCCCATCGCCTCCTCCCGCCAGGCCTCGTGTCCCGCGCGGTCGCTGCGGCGCTCGTGGAACTTCCCGTGGCGGCTCTTCACGTAGATGACTCCATCCACGTAGCGAAGCTCCATCCCGAAGTCCTGGTCGTTGTCGATCTTCACTTGAAAGTCGCCGCTCGCGCTCTGCAGCAGCTCCGCCCGCTCGGAGAGGGAAACTGCGTCCTTCCCGCGCTTCCAGGTGAACTCCACCTCGTTGATGGCGTGGAAGTCACCGAGCCGGTGGCGCATCTCCACCGCGCGCATGCGCAGGATGCGCCGCCGCATCGCCGCGTCGGTCGCCACCGCATCGGCGTCGAGGGCCTCGGCGGCCAAGCGCTCCTCCTTCGGTGGCTCCTCCGGCGAGAAGATTCGCTCCTTGGCCGCCTGATCCTCGCTCGTGGGACAGGAGGAGAGGCAGCCGGACAAAGAGGCGGCCGCGAGCCACAGGGCGGGCAGGCACGCGGCGACGCGGCAGGCCGGCCGCCTTCCCGCGGTGGGGGGGGCGCACCGGACGGCGCGGGCTTCGCGAGGCGGCGTTGCCATCGTCGCGCGGTGGTACCATCGCCAGCGCCGGCGAACAAGCGAGGGCCGGCGCCCGCCGGGCCGCGGCTCGGGCCCGCTGATGCACTTGGGCCGGAGGCCCCCCGGGGCAGCCGCAGAGCGCAAAAAGACGGTAGACTCGTCGCCGTGAGCCAGGCCGGGCAGCACCGCGCCGGGTCCGCGGCCGCGCCCCCGGGGACCGGAGGGAAGGCCCCGGAGGGGGGCGGGGCGAAGCCGGGTCGCCCCTCGCTCCTGTACCGGGGTTGCCTCTCGCTCTTCCGTCTCCTCGTCAGGGCCTACTTTCGGGAGGTGCGGGTGGTCGGGACCGAAGAGGTCCCCCGCGATCGAGGGGGGCTCGTCGTCTCCTGGCATCCGAACGGCCTGGTGGACCCAGGCCTCATCCTCACCACCTTTCCCCGGCGCATCGTCTTTGGGGCGCGCCACGGCCTCTTCCGGGTCCCACTGCTCGGCGCCTTGATGCGCGCCATCGGGACCATCCCCATCTACCGCGCCATGGACCAGGCGGGGGTGCCCGATGAGGTGCGCCGAGCCCGAAACCGCGAGAGCCTCGACGCGCTGGCCGCCGAGATCGCCGGAGGTGCGTTCTCGGCGCTCTTCCCCGAGGGGGTGAGCCACGACGATCCCCACCTCGCGCCGCTCAGGACGGGTGCAGCGCGGCTCTACTACCGGGCCCGCGCGCTCTCCACGCCCGGGCGGCCGCCCCCGGTGATCGTCCCCGTCGGTCTCCACTACGACCACAAGCGTTCGTTTCGCTCCCATGCACTGGTCGAGTACCACCCCCCCATCGCCCTTCCCCCGCATCTGGACGTCACGCCGGGGCCGGAGTGGGGTGAGGCCGAACGCCGCGACCTGGCGCGGGCGTTGACGGAGGAGATCGAGCGTGCCCTCGCCGAGGTGGTGCAGGCGACCGAGGATTGGGAGGTCCACCACCTCCTCCACCGCGTGCGGAAGATCGTGCGGGCCGAACGAAGCAAGCGGCGGGGCGTCGACCCTGGGCCCAGCGACATCGAGGAGCGGACGCTCGCCTTCGCACGGGTGCGCACCGCCTACTATGCGCGGGTCGGTCAGGACCCCGAGGGGGTGGCCCGCCTGCGTGACCGCATCCGCGACTACGACGCCGATCTGCGGGCCCTTCGGATGGAGGACCACGAGCTCGACCGGCCCCCCGACCTCTTCCGCCCCTGGCTGGCAGCGGCGTTGGCGTTGCAGGTCGTCACGGTCTTCCTCCTGGTGCCCCCGATCCTCCTGGTGGGCTATGCCGTCAACGGGCCGCCAGCGCTCGTGATCAAGGGGCTGTGCAAGGTGGTGGCCCAGAAGAAGAAGGACGAGGCGAGCTGGAAGGCGCTCGCCGGTGCCGTGCTCTTTCCACTGACCTGGCTGGGCGTGGGGGCCGCCGGATTCTTCGGCTACGAGCAGCTCCACGCGAGCTTTCCAGCGGTGCCCGAGGTGCCCCTCCTCGCCGGCGCGTTGCTCGCGGGGCTCTCGGTGGCCGGTGGCTTCCTGGCCCTGCGCTACCTGCGGGTGGCCGCCGAAACGGCGCGGGCCCTTCGGGTGCGGCTGACGCGCCGCCGCCGCCGCCAGGCGGTGGCGCGGCTCCTCGCCGAGCGCGCTGCCCTCTACGATGCGCTCACGGAGATGGCCGAGGGTCTCGACCTGCCTGGCGCCATCGCTCCCGACGGGACGGTGCGCCGTGCGCCTGTCACGTAAGCCCTGCGAAGGCCTCCTCGTACATGGACCCGATTCGTCATGCGTCTTCTGAGGTCGTACTCGAGGCGCCACTTCCATCCGAGAGATCTGGCGGTGACTGCTCGCTCTCGGCGTGGGCCTCGCGGATCGAGATCGTGTCGACGAGCGATCTCCAAGTCTCGTGGACGCGGCGGCAGTACTCGAGGAAGGGACCGAGGCGATCGAGGGTGAGCGCCTGGGGTCCGTCGCAGAGCGCCTCGGACGGGGCGGGATGGAAGTCGACGAGGACGCAGGTGGCCCCAGCGATGAGGCCCTGCCCGGTTACGTGAAAGATATCCGGCAGCCCGTCGGGGGCCACCGCGGCGCGACCGACGCTGTGAGAGGGATCGATGCACACGGGCAGGCGCGTCTGCCGGCGCACGACGGGGACGTGGCCGAAGTCCACCAGGTTGCGGTGGGGATCTCCGAGGTGGGTCTTCACGCCCCGCAGGCAGAAGACGATGTTGGGGTTGCCCTCGGTGGCGACGTACTCGGCGGCGTTCAGCGACTCCTCGAGGGTGATCCCCATCCCGCGCTTGAAGAGCACCGGGAACGCCCGCTGCTGTCCCACCTGGCGCAGGAGCTCGAAGTTCTGGGCGTTGCGGGTGCCGATCTGCACCATGACACCAGTGGGCTGCCCCGCCTCTTCGAGCGCCCGGGCGATCTCCTCGAGATGCCGCGCGTCGGTGACCTCCATGGCGATGACCCGGATGCCGTACTTGCCCGCCAGCTCGAAGACCCAGGGGAGGCAGGCGGCGCCGAGGCCTTGGAAGTCATAGGGGCTGGTGCGCGGCTTGTAGGCCCCCATGCGTGTGGTCGTCACCCCGTGCTCGGCGAGTGCCGCGAGCATCGCCTCCACGTGCGCCGGCGTGTCGACGGCACAGAGCCCCGCGAGGACGTTGAGGGTGCGCCGGTCGAAGGTGACGCCGTTGTAGGTGAACCCAAGGTCTCGGGCATCGGCTTCGTGGCGGCCGATGAGCCGGTACTTGTGGGAGACGCGCACCACCTGCAGCACGCCGGGGAGCGCTGCAAAGGGCTCCTTGGGGACCAGGCGGGTGTTGCCGATGAGGTGGATTTCCACCACCCGCTCCTGAGCGCCCTCGAAGTCGTAGCGCCGGGTGCGCACCCCGGGATGCCGGCGGGCGATCCCTTCGACCGCCGCCACCGTCTCTTCGGAGGCGCTGGGATCGATGGTGATGATCACGGCGGGCGAGAATACACCACCGCGGCGGGTGGAGGTGTTGGGCCCGGCCGCCACCCTCCCGGCGCCCCGGGGCCCTGGGGTAGGGTGCCGCCATGGCGCGGGCACCCTGGATGGTCTCGATGCACGGGGGTCACAGCTTCCCCTTCTGCGATCACGCGATGGGCGCCCTCGAGGACACCGTCGAGGCGGCCGAGGAGGCGGGCTTTCGTGTCTACGGTCTCACCGAGCACGCACCCCGGCTCGACGACCGCTTCCTCTATCCCACCGAGCGCGCCCGGGGGTGGAACGCCGCACGGCTGGCCGAGCACTTCGACGAATGGGCGGAGCTCTCCGCCGAGCTGCTCTCGCAGTGGAGGGGAGAGACGCGGCTCCTGCGAGGCATCGAGGTGGAGGTGGTCCCGGCACAGACGTGGCTCGAGTCGGTGCGGGCGCTGGTGGACCGGCACCGCCTCGACTACGTGGTGGGTGCGGTGCACCACGTGCGCGAGATCCCCATCGACGGCAACGAGAAGGACTTCGCGCGGGCGGTGGAGGCGGCGGGTGGGGTGGAGCGATTGGCAGTGGAGTTCTACAAGGCCACCGGCGAGATGGTCACTGCGCTGAAGCCTGAGGTGGTGGCCCACTTCGATCTCATCCGCCTCCGGGCGGCGCGGGTGGGAAAGATCAACACCCCGTCGGTCCGGGAGGCGGCGCGGGCGGCGCTCCGGGCGGTGCAGGCGGCCGGGAGCATGCTCGAGGTGGGTGCCGGTGCGCTGCGCCGGGGCTGGCGCATTCCCTATCCCGCACCGTGGGTGCTGGAGATGGCGCTCGAACTCGGGGTGCCGCTGACCCTTGGAGACGGGAGCCACGCCGTCTTCGAGGTGGGGGACGGCATGGACGCGCTGCGCACCTATCTCCTTGCTCGGGGGGTCGAGACCGTCCACTTTCTCGACCGTGCCGAAGATGGCCGCATCGTGCGCAAGAGCGCATCTCTCGAGCCTCCCCTCGAGCCAGCCCCGGGCGGCTAAGCGGCGGGGCAGGTGCCGCGCCTTCCGGCGCGCCCGCCGGGGAGCGGGGGCGCGAGCACAGCGCCCCCCGGGCGGGCGCGGGCCACCCCGGCTGCGTGCCCTTCGTTGACGTGGCCCGGGCCTCCCCCTATCTAATCGCCCGCGATGGCACGAGAAACGAACGACGCCCGAGCCGCGCTGCCCTCGGCTCCCGAGCAGCCCTTCGAGTACCCCCTGAAGACGCCCTTCGAGGAGCCCGATTGGCGGCGCATTCCCGCCTATCGCGCGGTGAGCCGTGAGGAGTGGGAGAGCGCGCGGTGGCAGCGCCGGCACACGGTCAAGAACCTGAAAGAGCTGAAGGAGACGCTCGGCGAGCTTTTGCCCGAGGACCTTCTCGAGAGCATCGCGGCGGACCAAGCGCGCATGGCGACCATGTCCATCCTCGTCCCCCCGCAGATGCTCAATACGATGAACTTCGACGACCTGTGGAACGACCCGGTGCGTCGCTACATGCTTCCGGCCCTCGCCGACAGGCATCCCGAGTGGCCGAGTCATCCCAAGGCCGAGCGCGACAGTCTGCACGAGGCCGACATGTGGGCGGTCGAGGGACTCACCCACCGCTACCCCACGAAGGTCCTCGCCGAGATGCTGCCCACCTGTCCGCAATATTGCGGCCATTGCACGCGCATGGATCTCGTGGGGAACGACGTGCCGCAGGTGAAGAAGACGCGCTTCACCCTGAAGCCGGCGAGTCGCTACGAGGCGATGCTCGAGTACATCCGCAACACGCCGATGATCCGCGACGTCGTCGTCTCGGGGGGCGACGTGGCCAACCTGCCCATCGATCGCCTGGTCGACTTCGTCTCGCGACTGATGGAGATCCCGCACATTCGCGACATCCGGCTCGCTTCCAAGGGGATGGCCGGCATCCCACAGCACTTCCTGCAGGACGAGGTGCTGCGTGGCCTCGAGACGCTCGCCAAGAAGGCGCGCGAACACGACGTCGACATCGCGCTGCACACGCACATCAATGCGGCGCAGCAAGTGACGCCGCTGGTGGCGAAGGTGGCGGAGAAGCTCCTCGACATGGGCTTCAGGGACGTGCGCAACCAGGGGGTGCTCCTGCGGGGAACGAACACCACGCCCGAGCAGCTCCTCGAGCTGTGCTTCCGCCTCCTCGATGACGGCAACATCATGCCGTACTACTTCTACATGTGCGACATGATCCCCAACTCGGAGCACTGGCGGCTCGCCGTGCACGAGGCACAGAAGCTGCAGCACGACATCATGGGCTATCTGCCCGGCTACGCGACGCCGCGTCTTTTGTGCGATGTGCCCTTCGTGGGCAAGCGCTGGGTGCACCAGACCGATGCCTACGACCGCACCCGTGGCATCTCCTACTGGACGAAGAACTACCGCACCCTGGTAGAGCGCGACGATCCCGAGGCGCTCACGCGGCAGTACCCCTACTACGATCCGGTCTACACCCTTCCCGAGGAAGGGCAGGCCTACTGGCGAGAGAGAGTGCAGGAGGCCGGCACCGGGGCATGAGCACGGCGCGCTCCTCGTGGAAGGTGCGCGGCGCTTCTCCTCGAGGGTCGCGTTCGATGTGCACACCGATCCGCCCCAGGGTGCGCCCGTCGCTGGTTTCGATGGACACCCGCCACTCTCCCTCGCGCCAGTGCTCCTTGTAGGCGAAGGCGCGGTAGCCGGCTTCGCGGCCACCGGTGATCTTCATCCGGATGCGGTCGGTGCGCGTCCAGCCCGTCTTGGGATGGTCGTACTCCCAGACCATGTAGATCGAGTCCTGGAACTCGGCCGGCGCGAAGATGCGAGCGAAGATCCACACGCGATCCCCGGGGCGGGCATAGAAATGCTGGTCGCCCTCCTCGAAGAAGCGCCAGGCGGGCTTCTCGTGCCGGAGCACGTAGTGATCGCCGGCGCGTTCCACGTGGTGGTAGACGCCGAGATGTCGGACAGACAGGGGCACGGGAGGCACGGCATCGAGCACGAAGAGGGCGACGAGGCCGGCCTGTACCGCCGCGCCGGGGAGCGCGGCGCGCTTCCAGCCCAGGCGGCGCTCGCCGGACCACCGGCTCAATAGCTGTGCGCCGCCTAGGGAGACAGCGAGCGCGAGTCCCGCGGAGAGGAAGAACCACCAGCGGGAGAGGCGACCGGCGAGGACGGGGAGCAGGTAGGCGAGGAAGGAGGTCAGGCAGAAGGAGAAGAGGGCGAGGCGCACCACCGGTCCGAGGCGGCGCACCTCGGGCAGCTCGTTCCCGATGAGCAGGGCGAAGACCACCGCCATGAAGAGGACGGTGGACAGGTGGGAGGCGCTGCGCAGGTAGAAGAGAGAGTAGGCGGAGAGAAGACTGCCTAGAAGGAAGTGGATCGCGTCCTCACGGAAGGGCCAGAGGGGCTCGAGGAGGCGGGGCAGCTTCGGCTGGGCAAGCTCCGCCCACTGCTCGACGAGGAGGAGTGCGGCGAGGAGGAAGAGGTAGGCGCCCTGCATCGCGAGGGTCATCGCATCGTCGATGCGGCCCAAGGTGAACACGTCGAAGAGGAAGCCAGCGGTGAAGAAGAGGGCGATCTCGAGGCGGGGGTGCGCCTCACGGAGCGTTTGCACGCGTCCTGTGACCGCGGCGAGCCGCGGGGGGAGCCGCAGCCGGCCCCTGCCCTCTTGGGTCTCGGGCGGCGTCGCCGCTTCCGACCTCTCGCCGGCCTGCGGCGAAGGGTCTCTCTCCTCGACCTCCATGCGCCCGAAGATACACGAGTGCGCCCCTTGCCGATTCCCCGCCGTGGCGCAGCCATTTGACCGCCAAGGCGCCTCGCCGTAAGAGGCGCCAGCTTTCGGAGGAGGATCCGGGTCATGTTGCGGAGGCGTGCGGTTGCGGGTGGAGCGTGGAACTTGGATTGGGGAGGTCGCAGGGCCCTAAAGCCCGCACTGCGGCGCTGCGGTCCGGCCCTGGGCCTGCTCCTTACGCTGATCCTCTTGCCCGGGCGTGCGCAGGGGGGGCCTGCGCAGGCCGAGCCGAGTTCCGAATCCGCGGCCAAGCCGGCGGCGGAGCCTGGCGAGAGCAGGCACGACGCTCCAGAGGAGGAGGCAAAGGAGGAGAAGGAACCGGGCCGCGCTGCGGCACCGGCGGCCACGGGCCAAGGCGGCGGTGCGCTGGGGGAGGACAGTCTCGCCGAGGCCCTGCGCGCCGCGGCGGCAGCGGCCGAGGCGGCACGTGAGGCGGCGGAGGCGGCGCGGGCGGCGGCGGAGGCGAGCCGCCGCGCCGCCGAGGCCCTGGCGGGGAAGGCGGAGGCGACCTCGGACGCGCAGGAGACACCCACAGGGGCGCAGACGGGGGACGAAGGGGCGAAGAAGGAGACGCCCGCAGGGCCCTCCGCGTGGAGCTACCAGCTCGGCTTGAGCTTCATCTCGGTCACCGGCAACGCCAACGCGGTGACGGGCAAGGTCAGCGGCCTGGCCAGCGGAAGCTGGGCGAAGTGGCGGGTGAAGTTCGAGGGCGGCGGTGCCTATGGACAGGCGACCAACGGGCTCTCCGAAGTGACCGCCCTCAACGGGAACTTGAGTGCGCGCGGCGACCGTCGCCTCGGGCCGAAGTTCACCGTCTACCTCACCGGCGGTCTCGCCACCGACCACGTGGCCAGCATCGAGCTGCAGTACTTCGGTGAGCCGGGGCTCTCGCTCCTCTGGTGGGAGGAGAAGGAAGCGAAGTTCGTCCGCAGCTCCCTCCAGACCGATCTCGGCTTTCGGCTCACCCGCGAGAGCCGCTTCCAGTACTTCCCCGTGCCCAGGGACCTCGATGACAAGGACATCTATGCCCCGCGTCTGGCCCTCTCCTTCCGCTACGCCCTGACCCGCCGGGCCGTCTTCACCGAAGAGGCGGAGATCCTCCCCGACATCGTCGACACCAAGAACGTGCGGGCGACCAGCACCTCCACTCTGACTGCCCAGATCGTCGAAGGAGTGGGCATCACCGTCTCGTTCAAGGTGCGTCACATCGGGGCGCCCGCGGAAGGCAAGGTGCCCACGGATACCGAGCTGGCGGCGGGTGTCTCCTGGACCTTCTGACGGAGATCGCGCCCGACACAGGTATCCCTGGAGGGAAGCGCCGGAGCGTCGTACGGGGGCGAGGTGGCTCGACAACACCCACCCCGCTCTCTACCGTGGATCGAGACGCGACCGACTCCGCGAGACGACGCCATGCGAGTACTCATCATCGACGACGATGACGACGTGCGCTTCATCGCCAAGCTCACCCTCGAGCAGGAGGGCTCGTGGCGGGTGGAGGTGGCATCGTCGGGCGAGGAAGGGATCGCGCGTGCTAGGCGCTTTTGTCCCGACCTGATCCTCCTGGACGTGCAGATGCCCGGCCTCGATGGCCTGGCGACGTTGGATGCGCTGCGCCGCGAGCCACTGCTCGCCGCATCCAAGGTCATCTTCCTCACTGCCGGCCGGCCCCACGATGCGGGTCTCTCCGCCGGCGTCGTAGGCGTCCTGGAGAAGCCCTTCGACCCCCGGACCCTCACCGAGGAGATCCGCAGGCTCATGGAGACCCCGTGAGGGAACACCTCGCCAAGCTGCGGCAGGTCTACGCCGCGAAGCTGCCTGCCTACCTCGATGCCATCGAACGCGCCATCGACGCAGGGGCGCCCGTCGAGGTGCGGGAACGCGCGCATCGCGTCCGAGGGTCCGCGGGGAGCTATGGTTTCCCCGAGGTCAGCCGCGCCATGGCGAAGATCGAGGGCGCCGTGCGCGAGGCCGAAGAGGCGGGTGCGGCGCCCGACTGGCAGGCCGTGCGCACCTGGCTCGCGGAGGCGCGCGTCGCCGCGGGGACCCCGCTGGACTCCTAGTGCGCGCCCGGGCGCCCGCTACAGCGCCTGCCGTTCACCGTCGTCTTCGGACGCCTCGGGATCGTAGTCGAGGTGGGCCGCAAGCCAGCGCTCGGCCTCTCGGCAGGTCCAGCCCTTGCGCTTCGCGTAGTCCTCCACCTGGTCGCGGCCGATGCGGCCGACGTTGAAGTAGGTCGCGTCCGGATGCGCGAAGTAGAGCCCGCTGACACTCGCTGCCGGGGTCATCGCGTAGGCCTCGGTGAGGCCGATGCCCATCGACTCGGCGTCGAGGAGCCGAAAGAGCTTTGCCTTCTCGGTATGGTCGGGGCAGGCGGGATAGCCGAACGCGGGGCGGATCCCGCGGTAAGCTTCGGCGATCAGCTCCCGGTTGGAGAGTCGCTCGTCGCGCCCGTAGCCCCATTCCCGGCGCACGCGGGCATGGAGATCCTCGGCGAAGGCCTCCGCAAGGCGGTCCGCGAGCGCCTTGACCATGATGGCGTTGTAGTCATCCCCCCGCTCTTCGTACCAGGGCGCCAGGGTGTCGAGGCCGATCCCTGCGGTCACCGCGAAGGCGCCGATGTAGTCGGTGCAGCCGCTCTCCACTGGCGCGACGAAGTCCGCAAGGCACAGGTTCGGCTCTCCGTCGCGCTTCTCGAACTGCTGCCGGAGGAAGCAAAAACGCAGGAGCTCCTCGTTGCGGCGCTCGTCCTTCCAGACGATGATGTCCTGCCCCAAGGCGTTGGCGGGGAAGAAGCCGTAGACCGCACGTGCGCGGAGCATCTTCTCCCGCACGATCATCTTCAGCATCTCCTGCGCGTTCTCGAAGAGATCGCGGGCGGCCTCGCCCCGCTCCGGGTGGTCGAGGAGTTCAGGGAACTTTCCTTTGATGCCCCAGGCGTAGAACAGGTACTGCCAGTCGATGTAGGGGACGAGGTCGTCGAGGCGCCAGTCCTCGATGCGGTGGAGGCCTAGAAATTCGGGACGCGCGAGGAGCTCGTCATCGAAGCGCAGCCGGGCGCGCCGACGCTGTGCTTCCTCGAAGCTCAAAAGCGGCCGCGCTCTGCGGCGCTCGTGGCGCGTTCGGATCTGCGCCTGTTCCTCGCGCACCCGTGCCTCGAAGAGGGGACGCTGCGTCTCGTCCAGGAGCGCCGCGACGACGCCGACGGCGCGTGAGGCGTCGAGCACGTGGACCACGGCCCCTTCGTATTCGGGTGCGATCTTCACCGCGGTGTGGGCGCGGCTGGTGGTCGCGCCCCCGATGAGCAGCGGGACCTCGAAGGCGCGGCGCTGCATCTCCCTGGCCACGTGCACCATCTCATCGAGGGAGGGAGTGATGAGTCCGGAGAGCCCGACGACTCGTGCCCCTTCCCGCTCAGCCGTCTCGAGGATCCGCTCCGCTGGCACCATCACGCCCAGGTCGACGACGCGATAGCCGTTGCAGCCAAGGACCACCCCGACGATGTTCTTTCCGATGTCGTGGACGTCACCCTTCACCGTGGCCAGGACGATGGTCGCCGTATCGTGGCGCTCCTCGTTCTCGATGCGTTCCGCTTCGAGGAAGGGGGTGAGGTAGGCGACCGCCTTCTTCATCGCTCGGGCACTCTTCACCACCTGCGGAAGGAACATCTTGCCGGCTCCGAAGAGGTCACCGACGCGCTTCATGCCGTCCATCAGCGGCCCTTCGATCACGTCGAGTGGCCGGCCGAGCTTCTGCCGGGCTTCCTCCGTGTCCTCCTCGATCCATTGCGTGATGCCCTTGACGAGGGCATGTGCGAGCCGTTCCTCCACCGGAGCCTTACGCCATTCGAGGTCCTGGCTGCGCTTCTTGCTCTGACCCTTCACCTGCTCGGCGTAGGCGATGAGGCGCTCGGTTGCATCGCTCCGGCGATTGAAGATGCAGTCCTCCACCAGCTCCCGAAGCTCGTCAGGGATCTCCTCGTAGACGACGAGATGCCCGGCGTTGACGATGGCCATGTCGAGGCCGGCGGTGATGGCGTGGTAGAGGAAAGCCGAGTTCATCGCTTCGCGTACCACGTTGTTGCCGCGGAAGGAGAAGGAGAGGTTGCTCACGCCGCCGCTGACCAGCGCGCCCGGACAACGCTCCTTGATGAGGCGGGTGGCCTCGATGAAGTTCACCGCGAAGGCATCGTGTGCCTCGATCCCGGTGGCGATCGCCAGCACGTTGGGATCGAAGATGATGTCCTCCGGGGGCAGCCCCACCTTCTCGGTCAGGATGCGGTAGGCGCGGGTGCAGATCTCCACCTTGCGCTCGACGCTCTCCGCCTGTCCTTCCTCGTCGAAGGCCATCACCACCACAGCCGCCCCGAAACGGCGAATGGTCTCTGCCTGCCGGATGAACTCGGCCTCCCCCTCTTTGAGGGAGATCGAGTTGACCACCGGCTTGCCCTGGATCTGCTTGAGCCCCTCCTCGAGCACCGACCACTTCGAGGAGTCGATCATGATCGGCACCCGAGCGATCTCCGGCTCACTGGCGACGAGCCGCAGGAAGTGGCCCATCACCCGCTCGGACTCGAGCATGCCCTCGTCCATGTTGATATCGATGAGGTTGGCGCCGCCCTCGATCTGCTGCCGCGCCACCTCCAGCGCCTCCTCGTACCTCTCCTCCCGGATCAGGCGGGCGAAGCGCCGGCTTCCCGTCACGTTGGTCCGCTCGCCCACCATCGTGAAGTTCACGTCGGGACCAATCTCGTAGGCCTCGAGCCCGGCGAAGCGAGGCCGGCGCGGGATCTCGGGGACCTTGCGCGGCGGCAGGCCCTCGACTGCACCGGCGATGGCCCGGATGTGCTCGGCGGTGGTTCCGCAGCAGCCCCCCACCACGTTCACCTGACCCGCCTCGGCGAAGCCACGGATCAGAGACGCAGTGATCTCCGGCGTCTCGTCGTACTCGCCGAAGGCGTTGGGGAGCCCCGCATTGGGGTATACGCCGGTGAAGGTGTCGGCGAGACGGGCGAGCTCGGCGACATAAGGGGCGAGCTGTCTGGCCCCCAGGGCGCAGTTGAGGGCCACGACGAGGGGCTTGGCGTGCCGGATCGACGTCCAGAAAGCCTCCAGCGTTTGACCCGACAATGTGCGACCCGATGCGTCGGTGATGGTTCCTGAGACGAAGATCGGGAGGCGCTCTCCCCGCGCTTCGAAGACCTCCTCCATGGCGAGCAGACACGCCTTCAAGTTCAGGGTGTCGAAGACCGTCTCCGCGAGGAGCAGGTCCACGCCGCCTTCCATCAAGGCGTCGATCTGCACCTGATAGGCCGCCTTCACCGTATCGAAGTCCACCGCCCGATAGGCCGGATCCTCGACCCTCGGGGAGATGGAGAGCGTGACGTTCATGGGGCCGATGGCCCCGGCGACCAGACGAGGACGATCCGGCGTTTGGGCGCTCATCGCGTCGGCCGCCTCACGCGCCAGGCGCGCCGCGGCCAGGTTCAGATCGCGGGCCGCATCGGACAGACCGTACTCCGCCTGCGCGATGGGCGTGGACGAGAACGTATTGGTTTCGATGATGTCTGCACCGGCCTCCAGGTAGGCCCGGTGCACCGCGGCGACCACATCCGGTCGTGTGAGCGAGAGCAGGTCGTGGTTGCCCTTCAAGTCCTTGGGATGATCGCGGAAGCGCTCGCCCCGGTAGTCGGCTTCGGTGAGCCCGAAGCCTTGCAGCGCCGTCCCCATCGCGCCGTCGAGGACCAGGATGCGCTCGGTGAGGCGCGCGCGCAGCCACTCGGCACGGCGGGTGGATCGGGTATCGCGGGAGGGGGTCTTCATCGGCGGCACCATTCTGGGAACAACGCGCAGCGTCAAGGGTAGCCCCGTCGAATCGCCGCGCCAAAGCCTCTCGGGCCTGCGGCCAGCCTTGCGCCCTCGGCACCGGGGACCTAGCGCTTTGGAGGAGGAGGCCAGGGCGATGAGCGCACAACACGACGAAGTCCTCGAGGCCAACGCGGCCTTCTACGATGCCTTCGCCCGCGGTGACTTCGCGGCGATGGAGCGCCTGTGGGCGCGGGAGCACCCTGTTGCCTGCATCCATCCCGGCTGGCCCCCGCTCTTCGGGCGCGAGGCGGTGCTCGAGAGCTGGGCGGCCCTCCTCGGTGGCGGCGGGGGTCCGGTGCGCCCCGTCGACCCCCAACCGGCGCTCCTCGGAGCGGTGGCCTTCGTCCTCTGCCAGGAGGACCTCGATGGGGCGCGGCTCGTCGCGACGAACCTCTTCGTCCGCGAGGGGGCGCGCTGGTGTCTTTGCCACCACCAGGCCGCACCCGCGCCCTTCCCCGAGCGCCCCGTCCCCCCGGGTGGCTACGTCAACTGAGCCGCCCGGCGGCGCCCCACGGGCGTCGCCCTCGGTCTCTCACCGGCGCCGACCAGGGAGCTTCCAGCGGCGCGGCGGGCGCCTGTAGCGCCCGAGCCTCTTCAGAGGTTCAGCCCCGCCAGGAGGAGGAGACGCCGATCGATCGCTTCCACCGCGCGCCCCTCCATCACGCCCCACCGGCGGCGCAGCTCGTACAGGAGGGTGAGGCGTGTGGTGGGAGAGAGGTCGTGGGCGAGCCATCCCCGCAGCCGGAGGACGCCGTCGGCGACGTCCAGCCCCGGCCGGACCGCCTCCTGGTAGCGGTCGAGGAGGCCCAGGTTCTGGAAGCGGTGGATCCACACCTCACCGCCGAGTTCGACGCGGTCTCGATGGAAGACGGCGCGTTCGCGCAGCGTGGCCCCGTAGGCGTAGTAGTAGCGCTCCTTCGCCAGCGAGCCGGGCAGTCCCGCCTGCGTGCCGCCGTCCTCCAGGTAGGCCTCGAAGGCCAGCGCACGGGTGAGCGCGAAGATGGGGTACAGCTCACTCACCAGCCGCAGAGACCACGGCCCCTCGAAGAGCGTGAGATCCACGACCGGTCCCAGGGGACCCGCTGCACCGAAGTAATCGTCGAAGGCGGCGTAGCGATGGGTGGCGTGGTGGTAATCGGCGCCCAGGCCCAGCGTCAGGGCGTAGCCGAAGCGCCCGCGGGGCGTGCTCTCTCCGATCTCCTGCTCGTGCCAGGCGAGCAGCACGGTGTTGCCGTGGAGGAGGAGGTCGAGCACCCCGGCAGCGCCGGCGCTAAGGGACAACTCGAGACTGGCTCGCACCGGATCGCGGAGGAGACGGTGGCTGCTGCGGGCGCGGCCGAACTCGGGAATGCGCAGGATCTCCGCTTCGAGTTCGAGCACCAGATCGGCGCGGTACTCCAGGGGATCGGCACGCTGGGTCACCGATCCGCCGCTACGCGCCTCGACCCGATGCCAGATGTCGGCGGGATGGCCGCCGCGCCCCAGACGCGGTGCGCGGTGCCAACCCTCGGGACCCACCCCGTCCATCCACAGGTGGAGGCCCGTGAATGGATCGAAGAGGGTCGCCAGGACGCGGTGCAGCGGGGTGTCCGCGCTCGCCCGGAAGAAGCGCCCCAGCTGAAAGCTCGCCTCCCCCAGCGAGAGCGCCCCGGCCCCGCCGAGAAACACGTCGCCCATGGAGAGCACCTCGCGCCACTCGGGCCCCACCTCCCACACGATCGATCCGAAGAGGGCCGCGCCGAGCCCTTCGGCCACCGAGAGCCCATTCGCCCGCGCGACCTGGTGGTATCCCACGCCGGCCAGCGCGTGGCCTGGGCTGTTGAGGTGGATCGCATTGTCGTCGAAGCGCCATCCTTCGAAGGTCACGAACTTCGCGCGCAGCGACTCGGGGAAGGTTTGGTATTGCCAATCCGGGGCGTTCACCTCCGTCGCGGTGAGGTACCAGGCAAGGAAGAGGCCCAGGCCGACGGTGAGCTCGAGGGAGGCGCGGGGGAAGTTCCGCGGGTCCGGTGTCTCCACCGCCATCCGCGCAAAGGCCTCGTCGAAGTTCAAGCGGTCGCCGGTCCAGGTGTCGAGGTACACGCCGTCCTGGAAGCGAAGCCGTTCGGAGAGGGGTAGGGCGCCGACGAAGAGGAGCTCCGCCTCCTCGGGATGCTCCGTCTTCAGCCGTTCGACGAGGCGCAGGATCCGGCGCCGATCCCGATCGCGATCGTCCCCGGGGAAGAGGAGGCGATGGAAGCCGAGCTCGGGCAGGTGGAGCTTCAGCCGTGAATCCTCCCGCACTTCGCAGATGCCTCGGGGGAGGACCCGTCCGAGGAGCGCGCAGAGGCGGGCGCGGGGCTGCGGCGCCTCGTAGGCGCCGCGAACCTCCGCGCGAATATCGGCGCGGCCCGCTTGGGGAAGAAGGGCCAGGGTGACAAGGAGGAGCGCCGAGAGACCCGCCAGCCGTCCTCTGTCGAAGCGGGACATGCGTCTGCCGTCCACCGGGCGTCGTCCTAGCGCGAAGCGTTGGTGCCGGGGAGGGAGAGATCGGCGATCACCGGAAAGTGATCGCTGGCGGTGGACTCCTCGCGCATCGCCGGACCCGCATCCGAGGCGAGGCTGGGATCGACGAGTACGTAGTCGAGGCGCTGGCCCCCTTCGAAGGTGGGGCCCTCGTCGAAGCGGCCCACCACGTCCACGAAACCGCGCCGGGTGAAGATCGAGGGCGCCTCCTCACCGGGCCCCATGTTCAGATCGCCGGCGACGACGGTGGGTTCTCCGGGTTCGCTATCGAGGGCCTCGGCGAGGGTGCGGGCGTTGGCGGCGGCCGCCCAGGGAAGGAAGTCCACGTGCACCGCGACGACGCGGAGGCGCTCGCTGCCTGCGCACACCGTCGCATCGATGGCGACCCGCGGCTCGAAAGCGCCTCCGGCGACCAGGGGGATGCGCCGCGCCGCCTCGATGGGCAGCCGGGAGAGCAGGGCCACGCCGTAGTCGCCACCCTCCCGTTTCATGGCACCGGCGAAGACGAAATCGTAGCCGAGGCGCTCGGCGAGGGTCCGCGCCTGGTCCACCCGTCCCGTGCGCGCCACGCCCACGTCCACTTCCTGCAGAGCGATCACGTCCGCATCGAGCGCCGCGAGGGTCTCGGCGATGGTCTCGAGGTCCGAGGAGAGCCCGGCGCGGATGTTGAAGGTGGCCACGCGCACACGCCCGGTCTGTCCCGAGACCTCTTCGCAGCGACTGAGCGGCGAGTGCACGAATGCGTTCGAGGGGGTTGCACAGCCCCCCAGGATGGCGGCACAAGGCACGAGGCAGGAGAGGATCGTCTGCCAGGCCCCGCCCGGCCGCGCCGGCTGCCTCGGTGTCGATCCATGGCTCACGGCACCTAGATCTACCAGCGATGTCGACCTCGATGCATGCGGGCCCCTCGCGGCGGCCACCGGAGCGCTCGGCGCCGAGACGGGTGTGCCAGCGGGTGCGCTCTGCGCCACGTCGCTGCCGCCGGACACGGGGCCTTGGCCGCGCCCTGCAGCTTTGGCTCTGGCTCGGCCTGTGGCTGGGAGTCTCGGTGCTCCTCACCCCGCGTGCTGCGCAGGCGGCGGCGCCCGGCGCCGCCGCCTCGAGGTCGGCCTCGGCAGCCGAAGCAACCGAGGCCGGCTCGCAGGCACCATCCCCTGCGTGCCGACCCATCGAGGCCAAGGCGCCTCGGTGCGGGGTATCGCTGCCCGGTCCCTACCTCGGCGACGCCCTCCGCTGGCCGAAGGCCGATCTGCCGACCCGCTTCCTTGCCGATCTCGCGGCCATCCCCCTGAACCTGCCCCGCTGGACCGGCGAAGACGTGGGCACCTTCGTGCTCTTTGCTACCCCGGTGCTCTTCCTCATGGTCGGGCCCGATCCGGTGCCCGACGTGCAGATCCAGCGCTGGGTGCAGGCGATCTTCGGGCCTCGCGAGCAGCGCTTCCAGCTGTGGACCCCCCTGGGAGACGTACTCGTCTGGAGCGGCATCTGGAGCCTCGTGGGCGCCGCCTGGCTCCATGGCACCCTCGCCGGCGCTCCGGAATACCTGGAGATGGTCTCCTTGATGCTCGAGGCCTTTGGACTCGCGCAGGTCTACCAGCTCTTCTTCAAGTTCCTCCTGGGGCGGGAGGGCCCGAAGGACGGCGACGGTCTGGCGCGGATCCATGGGCCGGCGAAGTTCTTCGAGCTCTTCCCCGCCGGCACCCCCTCCGGCCACGTTGCCACCCTCTACGCCCTGATGGGCGCCGCCGGGACTTACTGGGCGAAGCCCTGGCTCTACGCGGCGCTGATGGGCTTTGGACTGCTCTTTTCGGCAACCATCGTCATCGACGACTACCACTTCGTCTCCGACGTCCTCTGGGGCGCGGCCATGGGCTGGTACCTCGGGCGGTGGGTGGTGCGGCATCGCGCGCGCCCGAGCCGAAGCGGCGTCGATGCGATGGCCCCCGCAGCGCTCCTCCCCGCGGCCCTGCCCGGGGGTGGGGTCGGGCTCGCGGCGGCGTGGACCTTCTAGGGAGTGGCAAGATGCCCCGTTCCGATCCCGATCGCCGCGTGCAAGCGGGTGCACCGCCGGTGCCGAAGCCCTGGCCCGACGACCCCCGCCTCGACCCGAAGCTCCTCGCCGAAGGCGACCGCCGCAACGTCGCCGACCGCTATCGTTACTGGCGGCACGAGGCGATCGTCGCCGACCTGGACGCGCGACGGCACCCCTTCCATGTGGCGGTGGAGAACTGGATCCGCGACCCGAACATCGGTGCGGTGGTGCGCAACGCCAACGCCTTTCTCGCCGCGGCCGTGCACATCGTCGGGCGCCACCGGTGGAACCGCCGGGGCGCGATGATGACCGAGCGCTACCAGCACGTATATCACCATGCGCGTCTGGAGGATCTCCTGGAGATGGCGCGCGGTGCCGGCCTCGAGGTGATCGCCGTCGACAACGTCCCCGGGGCCGAGCGGATCGATCGGGCGGAGATCCCCCGCGCCTGCCTCATGGTCTTCGGTCAGGAGGGACCGGGGGTGTCCGAGGCGGTGCTCGCCGCGGCGAGCCGCGTCCTGGCCATCCCGCAGTGGGGCTCGACCCGCTCGATCAACGCCGGCGCCGCGTCGGCCATCGCCATGTACGAGTGGGCCCGCCGCCACGCCGGTCCCGTGCCCGAAGAGTGCGGATGGGCCCGCTGAGCGTGCCGGCTCAACGTGCCGGTCTCTTGCCCTCCGGCGGCGCCTTCGGAGCAGGGCCGGCAAGGCCGGCCCGCGCGCGGAGCGTCCTCGCCATGGCCGCGAGGGTGACGAGGCGGTCGTCCATCTCCCAGGCTCCGATCGCTCGTTCCGGCGCCAGGGTGACGCCGGGCCGCGGCCGCGCGGGTGCAGGTGCCCCTGCCGCCGGCTCCACTGCGGGCGTGGGCCCCGCGCCGGCCTGGGGCTCGGGGGCGCCTGGGACGACGCTTCGGACCATGGCCTGCGCGCGCTGTGCTTCCTCCGCGGCGAGGGCTTCGCTGGGGTCGAGGAGGGGTGCGTTGGGATGGGCGAGGGCGGTAAGGAGTTCGCCGAGAACCACGCACGCCTGGTCGACGGCCGCCTTGCGGGCGGGCGGCGTGGCGGGGTCCACCGGCCCGCCGAGGGCGGTGGCGCATCGGGACTCGGCCATCCACTTCGCCTGCTCGAGCCCGAGGCGGCGGCCGGGGTCCTCTCGGAAGCGCCGGCGCACGAAGAGGTTGAAGCGCCAGGGCTCGAGCGCCTCGCGCACGTCCTCGCAGGCCGCGGTCGTCGCCGCGAAGACCGCGTCGCGAACGAGGCTCGCATCGGTGTCGAAGAGGGCGCGGGCACGCGCCGGTGTCAGGAGCACCGAGAGATCCGCCTTCAGCGACTCGCAGGCGGTCTCGGCCGCCCGCGCCGCCTCCACGTTGCGCCACGCCGAGTAGGCATAGAGGGCGCCCACGAGCCCGAGGACCACGACCACCGCACCCTTCGCGTTCATGCCGGCAGCATAGCGCAGGGACCCGGGGACGCGGCTCGGGCCACCGGTGCTTGCGGCCTGTCCCGGCAGGCCATACATAGCCGCCGCACCATGGAACTGCGCCCAGGGAAGAAGGTCCGCTATCGACTGCAGCCGGAATGGGGCATCGGGCATCTCCTCGAGCTTTCCGAAGGTGGCAGTCGAGCGCTGGTCCTCTTCCCCGGCCGCGAGGAGCCGGTGTTGGTCTCCACCCGCGATGGCGCCCTCGAGCCGGTGGTCCTCTCGCCGGGAGATCGCATCCGCATCCCCGGGGCCGTGGTCGCCACGGTCACCGAGGTCGTCGATACCGGTGAGCCGCTGTGCACCTATCGCTGGCGGGTCGACGACGAGGAGGAAGGGGTCTCCCGCGAGGACGAGGTGCTCCCGCTGCCGCCGCGTCCCGATCTGCTCTCCTCCCTGGAAGAGGGGCGCGTGGGGAGCAAGGGTGCGTTCCTCCTCCGGCGCGATGCACTGCGCCTCGACGAGGAGCGTCGGGCCGACGCCCTGGGGGCGCTGCTCGCCTCTCGGGTGATGGTGCGCCCCTACCAGGTGGGCGTGGTGCAGCGGGTACTCACCGCACCAGAGCCGCGCTTCGTCCTCGCCGACGAGGTGGGCCTCGGGAAGACCATCGAGTCCGGAATGATCTTCACCGCACTTCGTCTGGCGGGGTTGGCCCGGCGAGTCCTCGTCGTCGCGCCCAGTCACCTGACGGTGCAGTGGCTGGCCGAACTCTATCACAAGTTCAGTCAGCTCTTTACGCTCATGGACGGCGCACGCTACACGAAGGAGCGGGAGGCGGTACCGGACGAGAGCCCCTGGGCCCGCTTCGACCTGTGCGTGACCAGCCTGGAGCTGCTCGCCCGTAGCGAGAGCCATCGTGCCGAGGTGGGAGCGCCCGACGCGCGCTGGGATCTGGTGATCATCGACGAGGCGCACCACCTGAAGGGCGACCGCGCCTTCGAGGCGGCCCGGGCCCTCGCCCGCAACACCTGGGGGCTCTTGCTGCTCACCGCCACACCCTTGCAGCTCGACCCCGACGAGTACTACCGCCTGCTCACCCTGGTGGATCCCGACGCCGCACCCGACCCGGAGACCTTCGCGGAACGGGTGAAGGCGCAGGCGTTGGTCAGTGAGGCAGTGCGGATCCTGCTCTCCGGAGGTGACGTGGAGGCGGCGCGCCGAAAGCTCGCGGATCGCTTCCCCGAGGATCCGTACCTCGCCGATCCCGAGATCGGCGAGGGGCAGCTTCTTGCCCACCTCGCCGACACCTATTCCCTCTCCGATCGGCTGATTCGAAACCGCCGGGCCGTCGTCGGTGGCTTTGCCGAGCGCCGGCTCCACCGGCATCCGGTCACCCTGGGGAAGGAGGAAGCACGGGCCCGGCAGAAGGCGCTCCAGAGCCTGAAGAACTCCGACGTGCGCGGGGCGGCCCTCGCTCGCGTCCTCCGTCGAATCGAGTCCAGCCCTGCTGCCTTCCGAGAGGTGGTCGCCTCTGGACAGGTGCCAGAATCGGTCGCACGTGAGATCCCTGAGCGAGGTGCGAAGCTCGATGCCTTCCTGAGCCTGGTCGACGAGATCCACCACAAAGAACCGGGAGCCAAGATCCTCGTCTTCACCGAAGCACGCACCACGCTGGAGTGGCTCGTGCAACGCCTCGGCGAGGCGGGGATCCCCGCGCTCGGCTACCACGGCGACATGGAGATGGTGGAGCGGGATCGGCGCGTGGCGCGCTTTCGCGATCCGGAGGGGCCCTCGATTCTCGTTTGCACCGAGGTGGGCGGCGAGGGGCGGAACTTCCAGTTCGCTCACCACCTCGTCAACTACGATCTCCCGTGGTCGCCCGCCACCATGGAACAGCGCATCGGTCGCCTCGATCGCATCGGGCAGACGCGGCCGGTGGAGATCCACTGCTTCGACGCAGCGGGCACCCTCTCCGCCGAGGTGCTGGCGATCCTGGCCGACGCGGTGGGCGTCTTCTCGGAGACCGTGGGCGGCCTCGATGCGGTGCTCGAGGGCGTCGAAGCGGAGCTGGCGCGCCTGGCGCTCGAGACACCCGCGGCCCGGCGCCGCTTCGCCAAGGCGCTCGCCAAACGCGTGGAGGCGGCGCGCGAGCAGGTCCGCCGCGCCTACGATCCCCTGCTCGACCTCCGCAGCTTCGACCGCGCCGAGGTGGAACGCCTGTGCCGCCGCGCCCTGAAGCGTCTGGGGCTGGACGAGGAGCTCGAGGAGGACGTGGGGCTCGAGGACGCTCTGTGGGCCATCGCGCGCGACCTCGACGAACGCATGGAGGAGGTGGTGGTGGATCTGGCCCGACGCATCGGCATCGGCGCCGACACCGAGGAGGCGGTCGAGGCCTTCGAGGTCGCGTTCCACTTCGGCCACACGCTCACCGTCGACGCGCTCCCCGGCCTCGAGATCCGGGAAGAGCAGGTGAAGGTGGGCACCTTCTGGCGTGACACCGCGATCGAGCGGGAGGAGATCGAGTACTTCGCCACCGGCCATCCGCTCGTCGAGGCGCTCTTCGGCTTCCTGCGGGATGGACCCTTCGGGCGCACGGCCGCCCGCTGGATCCGTCGGCGCGGCGGGCGCAGCGCCCGGGGCATCGAGTTTCTCTTCTCCCTCGAGCCGCCCGAGCCCGAGGATACGCATCCAGGCGCGCGTGTCCCCTCCCGTCACCTCTCGCGCTTCCTCGAGGGGCGCCTGATCCAGGTGGTGGTGGAGATGGACGGGAAGGGGCGGCCGGTCGTGGCCCCCGACCTGACGCCGCTGCTCGAGGCCCGGGGAAAGAGCCTGCGGGGCGAGATGCTCCGGAAGGCCTTCCCGGCGCTGCCGACCTTCGTCGAAGGGGCGGTCGAGGTGGCCCGTGAGGCGGCCGGAGAGATCCTGGCGGCGCGGGCGCGGCAAGCGAGTGCCGCCATCGAGGCCGAGGCCGAGCGGGCGGTGGAGCGCCTGGGACTCGCGCTCGCCTGGCGAGGGCTCGAGGAGGAGGAGATTCTCGAGCGGGTGCGCCGTCTCTCGGCCCACTACGAGGCGGTGCTCGCTGCCCTCGAGGGCGTCGAGCCGGTCCTCGACTCCGCCGCCGTCTTCGTCATCGAGTGAGTCGCCTGCTGCGCTAGGGAGCGGCGAGGCGATCGGCGAGGAGTCCGACCGCTGTTGCGAAATACAGCGAGCGGTTCCAATGCAGGAAGACGCGGTAGTTGGAGTAGACCAGGTAGGTGGGGCCCCTGGGGCCGCCCGGCTGCACCAGAGAGCCTTCCATCTCGGCGCTCGGCAGGGGCGCACCGCCGGGACGGCGCACGCCGAGCGCCTGCCACTCGGAGAGAGGTTTTTGGATCTCGAGACCCACGAGCTTGGGATCGAAGCCCTCGGGCAGCTCGACGCGCCGCCCCCAGGTCTGCCCGGTCCTCCAGCCGTTCTTCACCAGGTAGTTGGCGGTCGAGGCGAAGACATCGGCGCGCGTCTCCCAGATGTCCCGCCGTCCATCCCCGTCGTGGTCCACGGCCCAGGCGCGAAAGCTCGAGGGCATGAACTGACACTGTCCCATCGCGCCCGCCCAGGAGCCGGTCATCTTCTCCGGCGTGACGTGCCCCTCGTCGAGGATGCGCAGCGCCTCGAGCAGCTCGCCCCGGAAGAAGCGGGCGCGGCGCCCCTCCCAGGCGAGCGTGGCCAGCGCGCCGAGCACCGGAAAGCCACCGGTGTTGCGGCCGTAGGAGCTCTCGATGCCCCACAGCGCGACGATGAAGCGCGGCGGTACGCCGTAGGTGCGCGCGACCGCTTCGAGGGTCTCGCGCTCTTCCGCGAGGAGCCTGCGGCCGTAAGTGACGCGGTCGCCCCCGAGGATGTGGCGCAGGTAGCGACCGAAACGCATCGTGCCCTCGGGCTGTCGCCGATCGAGTTCGATGACCCGCGGCAGCGGGCGCACCCTGCGGAGGGCCGCGAGGGTGCGTTCGGAGATGCCTGCCGCCCGCGCTTCGGCGACGAAGGCTTCGAGCCAGGCGGAGAAGTCAGGCTCGGCCACCGGAGCACCGCCGGTCGAGGGGGTCTCGTTCGCCTCGATGGCTGCCGGATTGGGGGTCGCTTTCACCGCGGCAGGTGTCTTGCTGCGCTCCGATTCGTGGGTCGCCTTGGTCCCTTCGGTGGCTTCCTCGGGTTCCTCGGACGTCTGTCGAGCGTCCCGATGGGCCGTCTCGGCCGCTTGGGTATGCGCGCCTCCGGCCGTCGCTGCCGGCGGCGGGCCGCCGGGTGCGCGGAGAGCCGCCGGTGGGACGGCGAGCGTGGCAAGGAGCAGGAAGCGGAGGGCGTCCGGAAGCATGCTCCCCTCGCTAACACGAGCGCCGCTCAGGAGCATCCCGGGGGATGCTTCGGGTGAGAGGGGGGGCTCGAGGGGCGGCCGGAGGCGGCGCCCCATCTCCACGCCGGGCCCGGCCCGCACCCCGGGGCCGCCTGCCACCGGGGCGCGGCGGCCCCTAGGAGTTGGGCCGCTCCACCGGCCGGCCGGCCTCGGCCCATCCCTTCACACCCGGGGCGAGCACGTAGACCTGCGTGTAGCCGGCTTCGATAGCCCGCTTCGCCGCCACGTGTGACGCGGTGCAGTGCACGTTGGCGCAGTAGAAGACGAGCACCGCGTCCTTCTCCTTGGGGAGCACCTTCGCAACGTCGTACTCCGAGGGGCTCGTCAGGAGGGTGGCCCCGGGAATGACGCCCAGCTTCTTCCGCGTCTTCTCCGAGTTGGCATCGTACAGGTGCACCGGGCCTGTCGCCTGCAGGCGCGTGAGTTCCTCCACATCGATCTTCTGGAACGCCTGCTGCTTCGCTCCTCCTTTGCACGCGCGCGCCGCCGGCGGCAGGCTCGCGGCGAGCGCCAGGGTGATGATCGCGGAGGCGAGGCGGGCGGGGGTGGGGATCGTTCGCATGGCGGACTCCTTGGGCTGGGGTGCATCGCCGTGACGGGCCACGACGGAGAGAGCCTAGTCTCTGCCGTCGCCTCTGCCAACGGCCGGCTCCCTCGGGTCGGCCCGGCCGTGGCGGGGCCCCCTACTCCGCGTGGTCACGGAGGCGCCAGCCGAAAGGGTGGCCCCACACGAGGCCCTGCGAACGACGGTCGTGGCGATCGCGGACGCGTACCGCGAGGCGGGTCTCGAAGTCGCCTGCCACGGCCTCGAGGCCATCGCACCAGTGGCCGCCGGGCCGGTCGGTGCGGGTGCGTGATCCCGCCCCGCCGCCTCCTCATCGGCAGGTGACGCGGGCGATCTCCCCTGAGGACTCGGAGACGGTGACGTAGCCGCCCTCGGGGCGGTAGGCCACTGCCTCTCCCTGCGGCTCGAAGCGCGCCGGGAGCCGCTCGTGGGGGCGCGTCGGGAGCGACGCGTCGATCCCGTCCCGCACATCGAACTCCCACAGGGCGGTGTAGGTGCGAAGCAGCAGGAAGCCCTCGGGGTGCAGGTCGGCCGCGGTCACCCAATCCGTCGCCGCTCCGGCCCCACCGAAGAGCGGGGGGTCGAGGCGCGCCCGGGACACGGGCCGCGGCGTCGCCTCGACGAGGTCGAGGGTGAACACCTCCACGTAGCCTTCGCGGCCCTTGGTCACGAGCACTACCGTCCCGTCCTCGGCCACTGCGAGAGCCTCGGCGTCTCGGGGCCCCCCGGGCCAGGTGAAGGAGATCGTACGCGCGGCGGCCACCTTGCGTGGTGGAAAGGGGCCGCGCACCCGAGGCTCGGGCAGGACGTGGACCGCCACCTGTGGACGCCTGGCGTCGTTGTCTCCGATGTCACCCACATAGAGGCAGCGGCGGCCCTTGACGTCTTTGGGGCAGACGCCCGAGGCGATGTCCTCCCAATCCACGTTCGTCACCCCGGTGAGCTCGATGCGCCCGAGGCGCCGGCCGTCCTCGGTCACGGCGAAGAGGTCGGGTGGGTTCCCCGAGTCGTTGTGGATCCACAGGACGCCCGGCTCCAAGGCGCTCGTGGCCACACCGCTGGCCTCGGTGAGACCCGAGATGTCGTAGCGTCCCGAGACCTCCACCTCGCCGAGTCGCGCGCAGCGGACGAAGTCGTGGACAGGCTGCGGTTCCGGTGGATCCGTGCCCGGCGCGGCCGCCGGCGGGCTCGGGCGCGCGCAGGCGGCCCACGCCAGGAGCAGGCCGGCGCAGCAGAGGTGGGAGGGGACATGACGGAGGCCCACGGGGCGACTATAACCTCCCCATGTTCGTCGACCCACGGAAGCTCGAGATGCCCACGCCGGAGACGGCGCTCCCGGGGCGCGAGACGCCGCTCGCCGTCGCCGAACGCCACTATGTCAGCGGCCACCCCATGCGGGGCCCCTGGCCGGCGGGGCTGGCAGAGGCCCTCTTCGGAATGGGCTGTTTCTGGGGCGCGGAGCGCCGCTTCTGGGAGACCCCCGGAGTCTACTCGACGCAGGTCGGTTACGCCGGCGGCTTCACGAAGAACCCCACCTACGAGGAGGTGTGCAGCGGACGAACCGGCCACGCCGAGGTGGTGCACGTCGTCTTCGACCCTGCGGTGGTCCCCTACGCGCGCCTCCTCGAGATCTTCTGGGAGAACCACGATCCCACCCAGGGCATGCGCCAGGGCAACGACATCGGCACGCAGTACCGCTCGGTGATCTTCACCTACGGTCCCGAGCAGCAGGCGCTGGCCGAGCGCTCCCGCGACGCCTACGCGAAGCGCCTGGCCGAGGCGGGCTACGGACCGGTGACCACCGAGATTCGCGAGGCGCCCGAGTTCTACTACGCCGAGGACTACCACCAGCAGTACCTGGCCAAGAATCCAGGCGGGTACTGCGGACTCGGCGGGACCGGCGTGGCCTGTCCCACCGGGCTCTTCGTCGGGCCCGATGAAGGGGGCGACGGCGCCGGTGGGGGCGAAGGTCGCACCTAGCGCCACAGGGGGGAGGCGGCGGCGCAGGAGACGTTGTCCGCCGGGGCGCCCTGGTGCGAGATTGCGCCCATGGCTGGCTATTGGCTGGTGAAGCAGGAGCCGAGCGCTTATCCCTTCTCACAGCTCGTGAAGGATCGGCGCACCGAGTGGGACGGGGTCCGCAACTACCAGGCGCGGAACAACTTGAAGGCGATGAAGAAGGGGGACCTGGTCCTCTACTACCACTCGGTGAAGGAGAAGCGCGTGGTGGGGATCGCCCGGGTGGTTCGGGAGGCCTATCCCGATCCCAGCACCGACGACCCGCGGTGGGTCGCGGTGGATCTCGAAGCGGTGCGTCCCCTCGAGCGCCCCGTGACCCTCGAGGAGATCAAGGCCGATCCGAAGCTCGCCGAGATCCCACTCGTCCGGCAGTCCCGGCTCTCGGTGATGTCCCTGAAGAAGGCCGAGTTCGATCGCATCCTGAACCTCGGTCGAACCCAGATCTAGGACCCGTTCTCAGACAACCTGCAGAGGACCCTCTCTCCAAGGACGGATCATGCGTGCACTCCTCCTCGTCGCCCTCGGAGGGGCCATTGGTGCCAGCGGCCGGTGGGCCACCGGTCTGGCCGTGACGCGGCTCGCCGGCACCCGCTATCCCTTCGCCACCTTCGCCGTGAACGTGATCGGCTCCCTCCTCATCGGACTCGTCCTCGAAGCCACGGAGCGGCCCGGCCTCTTTGCGGCCGAGATCCGCCTCGCCGTGGCCACCGGTCTGCTCGGCGCCTTCACCACCTTCTCCACATTCAGCTTCGAGACCCTGCGTCTCATCCGGGGAGGCGAGTATGGGCCAGCGCTGCTCAACGCCGTCGGGAGCGTCGTCGTCTGCCTGGGAGCCTGCGCTCTCGGCGTCGGCCTCGCGCGCCTCGTGACGCGGTAGGCGGGTGCGCGGCAGTCGTGGGTGCAGCGGGGATCGTGGCGCGACGCGACGTGGCGGCCTACGCTCTCGGTCATGATCGAGGATCCACCCGGCGCCCCACCGCGGGACGCGGCGACGCGAGAGGCCCTGGCCGAAGGCTACGCGCGGCAGGGCGCTGGCCAGGCGGAGGAGGGGAGGCAGCCGGACTGCGCCCCGCCTCGCTACACCAACCGCCTCATCCTCGAGTCGAGCCCCTACCTGCTGCAGCACGCCCACAACCCGGTGGACTGGTGGCCGTGGGGTGAGGCGGCCTTCGAGGAGGCGCGCCGGCGCGATGTGCCCCTCCTCGTCTCGGTGGGCTACGCGACCTGTCACTGGTGCCACGTCATGGAGCGCGAGTCCTTCGAAGACGAAGAGACCGCACGCTACATGAACGCGCACTTCGTCTGTGTGAAGGTGGATCGAGAGGAGCGGCCCGATGTGGACGCCCTCTACATGGCGGCGGTGCAGGCCATCTCCGGGCACGGGGGATGGCCCATGAACGTCTTCCTCGACCACAGCCTGAAGCCCTTTTATGGCGGCACCTACTACCCACCCGAGGATCGCTGGGGACGGCCTGGATGGCGGACGCTGCTCCGGCGCATCGTCGAGGTGTGGGAGCATCGTCGCAGCGAGCTTCGGGCGCAGGCGGCAGCGCTCGCCGAGATCGTCGAACGTGAGCTTTCGCTGCCGCCTGTCGCGGGGGCACCGAAGCTCGATGCCTCGGTGCTCGACCGCGCTGCCGCCCACTTCGCACGCACCTTCGATCCGCGGTGGGGTGGCTTTGGCGCGGCGCCGAAGTTCCCGCGCTCGGAGGTGCTTCGCTTCCTGCTCCGATACCATCGCCGTACGGGCGATTCGAAGGCCCTCGAGGCGGTGGTACGCACCCTCGACGCCATGCGCGCCGGTGGCATCTACGATCAGGTTGGTGGCGGTTTCGCCCGCTACTCGGTGGACGAGAAGTGGCTCGTGCCCCACTTCGAAAAGATGCTCTACGACAACGCGCTGCTCACCGTGGCTTACCTCGAGGCGTATCAAGCGACGGGAGAGGCGCGCTTCGCCGATGTGGCACGGGACATCCTGCGCTACGTCGGCCGGGAGATGGTGTCCCCGGAGGGTGCCTTCTACTCGGCGACGGACGCGGACAGCGAAGGCGAGGAGGGGCGCTTCTTCGTCTGGACGCCGGACGAGATCGACGCCGTCCTGGGGCCCGAGCGGGGCCGCATCGTGCGCGCCTGGTACGGTGTGACCCCGGAGGGCAACTTCGAAGGTAAGAACGTCCTTGCCGCACTGAGGCCCGAAGAAGAGGTGGCCGCCGAACTCGGCATCGATGTGGAGACGTTGCGCCGTACGGTGGCGGAGGCCCGGGAGCCCCTCTACGAGGCGCGAGCGACGAGAGTGCCGCCGCTCCTCGACGACAAGATCATCGCGGCGTGGAACGGCCTGATGATCTCGGCCTTTGCGGTGGCTGGCCGCGTCCTCGGTGATGCACGGCTCACCGATCATGCCCGGACGGCGGCGGCGTTCGTGCTCCGAGCCCTCCGGGAGGGTGATCGCCTCCACCGCATCTTCCGTCGGGGACGTGTACGTCACGAGGGGACGCTAGAGG
Organism: uncultured Myxococcia bacterium; assembly: GCA_964471535.1. Taxonomy (GTDB): domain Bacteria; phylum Myxococcota; class Myxococcia; order SLRQ01; family SLRQ01; genus CAYYHA01. The sequence continues at coordinate 56,780 of CAYYHA010000001.1, forward strand.
ACTACGCCTTCCTCGCCGCCGCGTGCCTCGATCTCTTCGAGGCGACGGCGGAGCCCCGTTGGCTCGATGAAGCGATGGCGTTGCACGCCGTGCTCGAGCGGGACTTCGCCTGCCCGCAGGGCGGCTACTACAGCGCCCGCGCCGGCGATCCCACGCTCATCGCTCGCCCACGGGAGGTCTACGATGGTGCGGTGCCCGCCGGCACTTCGGTCGCGACGCTTTGCAACCTGCGCCTCTTTGCTCTGACCGGCGAGCCGTCCTACCGGGAGGCGGCAGAGCGGGCGCTCGCTGGATCGGCGCCCATCCTGCTGCGCCACCCCACGATCGCCCCCACCTTGCTCTGTGCCCTCGACTGGCTCTTGGAGACGCCCGTGCAACTCGCCATCCTCGATCTGGGGGACGGCGGTCCGGCGCTCGCGCGGGCGTCCGAGCGAGTCTTTCTTCCCAACGCGGTGCGGGTGGTGGCCACCTCGCGGGATAGGCTCCCGGCCCTGGCGGAGCGCATCCCCTGGTTACAGGGCCGCACCGGCCACGGCGGTGCGTGTGCCTACGTGTGCGTCGAAGGGGCTTGCCAGCTTCCCGTGACAGATCCGGACGCACTCTGCGAGACCCTACGCCGGGTGGCGCGGCCGTAGGCGCCGCGCGGTCTGGATGCGCGCCGGGCAGCGCCCGATTCTCTCGGGTTGCCGAGCGGCGATGCGACCTATGCGGCTTTGGCCGCCTCCTTCAGCTCGGCGGCGAGCTGTTGCAGCACGGCCTTCGCGTCCCCAAAGATCATCATGCAGTTGTCCCGCTCGAAGAGCTCGTTCTTGATGCCAGCGAAGCCCGGGGAGAGGGAGCGCTTGATGACGAAGACGGTGCGCGCCTCGTGCACCTTGAGGATCGGCATCCCGTAGATGGGCGAGCCCGGTGTGGTCTCCGCGGCCGGGTTCACCACGTCGTTCGCGCCCACCACGATCACCACGTCGGTGTTCTTGAACTCAGGGTTGATCTGGTCCATCTCGACCAGCTTCTCGTAGGGCACGTCCGCCTCGGCGAGGAGCACGTTCATGTGGCCGGGCATGCGGCCGGCCACCGGATGGATGGCGTACTTCACCGAGCAGCCCCGCGCTTCGAGGAGGTCCCCGAGCTCCTTGCAGGCGTGCTGCGCCTGCGCCACGGCAAGCCCGTACCCGGGAACGATGATGCAGCTCTCGGCCGCCTCGAGGACCATGGCCGCTTCCTCGGGGCCGCAGCTGCGCACGTTCTTGTAGTCCCGCGCGTCCTCGCTGACGCCCGATCCGCCCTCGCTGCCGAAGCCGCCGAAGAGCACGTTGGCGAGCGAGCGGTTCATGGCGACGCACATGATCTGGGTCAGGATGAATCCGGCGCAGCCGACCAGCGAGCCGGCGATGATGAGCACATTGTTGTGGAGCACGAAGCCCGTGGCGGCCGCAGCGAGGCCGGAGTAGCTGTTGAGCAGCGAAATCACCACCGGCATGTCGGCGCCGCCGATGGGGATGACCGCCATGATTCCCAGAATCAGAGAAGCGGCAGCGACTCCAAGGACGAGGTAGGTGTTCACCTCGAGTTCGGTGAACCCGAACACGCCGTAGATACCCAGGCCGAGGCTGCCGAGGAGGAGGACGGCGTTGATGAAATGGCGGCCCGGGAGCAGGATGGGGTTTCCGCTGATCTTCCCGGCGAGCTTCCCATAGGCCACCACGCTCCCGGAGAAGGTCACGCCGCCAATCAGGACCGAGAGGATGAGCGTGACCGCCGGAGCCGCGCCCAGAGCACCGGCCGGTGAGACGTTCCGTCCGGGCTCGACCACCTCACCGAAGAAAACGGAGAGCGCCACCAGCGCCGAAGCGAGTCCGCCCGAGCCGTTGAAGAGCGCGACCATCTCGGGCATCTCGGTCATCTCCACCTTCACGGCCGCGACGGCGCCGATGAGTCCGCCCACGGCGAAGCCAATGACGATCCAGCGGTAGTCGATGGAGCCGAGTTCCACGAAGGTGGCGACCACCGCAATGAGCATGGCGAGCGCGGAGAGGGCATTGCCCCGGCGCGCGGTGCGCACGTGCGTCATTCGCTTCAGCCCGAGGATGAAGAGCACACTCGAGATGAGGTAGGCGAGGGCGACGATGGTTTCGCGGCTGCTCATCACTTCGCCTTCTTCTTGGTGCCGAACATCCCCAGCATGCGATCGGTGACGAGATAGCCGCCCACCACGTTGATGGTGGCGGCCGCTACCGCGCAGGCGCCGAGAATGTTCGCGACGGTGGGGGCGCCGGTGGTCGCAGCGCTGATCGACCCCACGAGCGTGATCCCGCTGATGGCGTTGGCCCCGCTCATCAGCGGCGTGTGCAGGGTGGGCGGGACCTTGTTGATCACCTCGAAGCCGACGAAGCCGGCGAGCACGAGCACGTAGATGCTGACGATGAGCGCGCCTGTCATGACTCGAGCGCCTCCCGGGTGGGGCCGTGGCGTACCTCGCCCTGGTGGGTGAGCACCGCGGCGGTGAGGATGTCGTTCTCGAGATCGATCCGAAGCTGCCCCTCGTCGAGCAGCTCGAAGACGAGTTCCTGCACGTTGCGTGCGTAGAGCATGCTGGCGTCGGCAGGGAGGGTCGCAGGCAGGTTCGGATGGCCCACGATCGTCACACCTTCGTGGACGATGGTCTTCCCGTATTCGGAGACTTCGCAGTTGCCGCCGGCTTCCACCGCCATGTCCACGATCACCGAGCCCGGGCGCATGCTCTCGACCATCGCCCGGGTCAGCAGCTTTGGCGCCGGTCGGCCGGGAACGAGGGCGGTGGTGATCACCACATCGGCGTGCCGCACGTGCTCGGCGACGATGGCCTGCTGCTTGGCGAGGAACTCCGGGGTGATCTCCTTGGCGTAGCCGCCCGTCTCGGCGCTCGACTCCTGCATCTCGGGAAGGTCGATGAACTTCGCCCCGAGGGACTCCACCTGCTCCTTCACCTCGGCGCGGATGTCGCTGACCTCCACCACCGCTCCGAGGCGGCGCGCCGTGGCGATGGCCTGCAGCCCCGCCACCCCCGCACCCATGATGACGACCCGCGCCGGCTTCACGGTCCCGGCCGCCGTCATGAGGAGGGGGAAGTACTTCGGCAGGTGGTTCGCAGCGACGAGCACTGCCTTGTAGCCGCCGATGCTCGCCTGGGAGGAGAGCGCATCCATCTTCTGCGCCCGCGTGATCCGCGGAACGAGCTCCATCGCGATCGCCGTGATCTTCCGGTCACGAAGCGTGCGCACCACATCCAGGTTTTTGTGCGGTGCCAGGAAGCCGCACACCACCGCGCCTTCCCGCAGCCCGGCGAGCTCCTCGGGAAGCGGCACCCGCACCTTCAGCAAGAGGTCGGTCTCGGGCAGGGCGCTCCGGACGTCGTCCACGAGACGTGCCCCGGCATCGGCATAGGCCTCGTCGGAGATGAAGGCCCCGGCGCCGGCGCCCCGCTCGACAGCCACGGCGAGCCCCTTCTCCGAGAGCTTGGCCACCGTCTCAGGGGTCGCCGCCACACGGGTCTCACCCTCGGCCCGCTCCTTAGGTACCAACGCTTGCAGCACGGTGCCTTCCCTCCGCAGTGACCTCCGCTCACGCGAAGTAGCGGAAGACGACCTCCGCCACCATCGCCGGCTTCTCGCTGCCCTCGACCTCGGTGGTGCAGACCATCACCGCCTGCACGCCACCCTTCACCTCTTCGACGGTTTTCACCTCCACACCCAGGCGAATCTTCGAGCCCACGGGGACGGGCGCAGGGAAGCGCACCTTGTTCAGTCCATAGTTGATCGCCATCTTGATGCCCTGCACGTCCAGCACCTGGTGGTAGAGGTGAGGGACGAGGGAGAGCGTCAGATAGCCATGGGCGATGGTGGTCCCGAAGGGGGATTCCTTGGCTGCCCGCTCGGGATCGACGTGGATCCACTGGTGGTCGAGGGTGGCGTCGGCGAAGGCGTTGACGCGATCCTGATCCACCACCATCCACTCCGAATGGCCAAGGTGCTTGCCGGCCAGTGCCTTGACTTCCTCGATGCCGTTTACCGTTGTCGCTGCCATCTGCCGCTCCTCCTCGCTGGGGTGTCGGGGGACGGAAGGGACGGCAACGGAGCGGTGAAGTCAACCCTAGGAGGAGCCGGTGGCGGCGCAGCGCGCCGCGCCCTCGCTGCGCCGCCCTCGCCACGATGCCCTCGCCACGATGCCCTCAGCGCGTTAGCGTAGAGGCAATGCGTCTTTTCCACCTCCTGATGGCCGCGTTCTTCCTCTCCTGCGCGGCCCTCCAATGGAACGATCCGGATCCGGTGCCGTGGATGAGCGTCTACACGGTGGCCGCGGTGCTCACCCTGACGGCGCAGCGTCTCCCCAAGGGGCCCCTGCTCTGCACCCTGGTTGCGGCGACCGCGCTCTCCTGGGCGGCCATGATCGCCCCCGGAGCGCGGGGAGCGAACTGGGCCGAGGTCTTCGGCGCCGTCTCCATGAAGACCGAAGCGGTGGAGGTCGCCCGCGAGACGGCGGGCTTGCTCATCGTCGCGGCGTGGCTCTTTGGGCGCGCCGTGGCGCTGCGCCGCCGCCGGGCCTTGCGATCAGCCGGGGGCGCGGCGGAGGGACTCGTGTGATCGACCGGGGTGAGCGGCTGCGGACGACTCTCTTCATCTGGATCGTCCTTGCGGTGGTGGGCTTCTTTGCCTGGAAACGCTACCAGGCCAAGCGGCCTCGGCCGGATCCCGGCGAGGCCCGCCGGGCAGCGCTACCGGCGGCGCCACCGGCCAAGGGCGAATAGCGCCGGGTGCACCTCCGCGGAGTAGAAGCGGCACCCCGTCAGGGCTCCGGCCCGCTCCCGATCCACCTCCGCCGGGTCGTCGCCGAAGGTGGCCAGCACCAGGTTCCACAGCCCCCCCGGATAGACGTCGCTCCAGCACACGTAGGGCTCCGCCCGCCCGAAGGCGGCAGCCAGGCCCGTGGTCGCACGTTCGAGCACCTCGGGCAGGTACCAGAAGCTGCCCCCTTGCACCGCGGCGGCGCCGCCGGGGCGGGTGTGCTCCGCCACCAGCGCATAGAAGGCATCCGAGAAGAGGACCTCACCGGGCCCCACCGGGTCGGTGCTGTCCACCACGATGAGATCGTAGGGCTCGCTCTGCCCCTTCAGGAAAGTGAGCCCATCCTCGTGGTGCAGATGGAAGCGTGGATCGTCGTCGAGGGGCCCCGACCCATCGGGCCGCACCCAGAGGGTGGGGAAGAAGTCCCGTGCCGCCCGCGTCACCGCCGGGTCGATGTCGACCAGATCGACGTGAGTCACACCGGGGTGGCGAAGCGCCTCGCGCGCCGCGCCCCCATCGCCGCCGCCGATCACCAGCACCCGTTTCGGACCCTGGGATGCCCCGCGCCGGCAGAGGCCCGGATGCACGAGGAGCTCGTGGTAGCAGGCCTCGTCCGACTCGGCGACCTGCACCGCCTCGTCGAGGACCATCATGCGGCCGTGGCTCTCGGTCTCGAGGACCCGAAGCCGCTGGTAGGGGGTCTGTTCGTCGCGAAGCACGCGGCGGACGTGCACCGACCAGAGCAGCGCCCCCGGCTGCCAGCTGTCGGTGTACCAGTCGCCCGAGGGCGAGAGCGCATCGGGCAGGATCTCGATGGGCTTGGCCATGGCCGGTTGCAACGCGTTGGGGCTTCAGGCGACGCCCGCGACGGCGGGTGCGACCCGCAGCGGCAGGCGGCCCCGTGCCTCCTCCCGGTACTCCACCTCGGTGGCGCCGAAGCCCTCCTCGAGGAGGCCGGCGAGCCGGGCGAGCTCCGTGGTCTGGCTGCAGGTGAAGAGATCGAGGGCCGCGTAGCCGTACTCCGGCCAGGTGTGGATGGACAGGTGGCTCTCCGCGATGACGATCACGCCACTGACGCCCCACGGGGAGAAGGTGTGGAAGGTCTCCTCGACGATGGTGCATTTCAGCTCGACCGCCGTGTCGTGGAGCAGCTTCTGGATGTACGCGGTGTCCTTCAGGGTCTCGGGGTCGCAACCGTAGAGGTCCACGAGGGCGTGTCGGCCGAGGCTGTGCATCTGGAGGTCCTCCATCGTGGGGCCTGCCGGGCAGGACCCGCTTCGAGGTCGAGACGACGTGGCGCCGCCAGAGTCGGAGAAAGGAGCGCGCTTTTTCGGACGGATGCCGCCCTGTGTCAAGAAGCCGATGGGCCGTATGACCGGCTCGCCGAGGCGCGCGCTCGGCAACTTCGTGCCGATGGGGGAAGCGACGGGTCGGGTGCGCGAGGTGTGCTCGCAAGCGGCTGCGCTAGGAGATCAGGTACCGCTCGCCCCCATCGCAGAGCACGGTCACCACGCGGTGACCTGGGCCGAGCCTCTGGGCGAAGTGGAGCGCCACGTGTACGTTCGCACCCGAGGAGGGACCCACGAGCAGGCCCTCCTCCTTCGCGAGGCGCTCGGCCATGCGATGGGCTTCGGTGTCGGTGACGGTGACCACCTCGTCGATGAGCGAGCGGTCGAGCACCGGGGGGACGAAGCCGGCGCCGAGCCCCTGGATCCCGTGGAGACCGGGGGAACCTCCAGAGAGCACCGCCGAGCGGGCCGGTTCCACGGCGACCAGACGGGCCGTCGACCCCTGCTTCCGCAGGTAGCGCCCCACGCCGGTGAAGGTCCCCCCGGTTCCGATGCCCGCGACGAAGACGTCGAGCCGCCCCTCGAGATCCTCGAAGATCTCGGGACCCGTGGTCTCCTCGTGGGCCCGGGGGTTCGCCGGGTTCTCGAACTGCTGCGGCATGAAGGCGCCCTCCCGCCGGGCGATGGCGCGGGCCTCCTCCACGGCGCCCTGCATCCCCTCGAGCGCGCGGGTGAGCACGAGCTCGGCCCCGTAGGCAGCGAGCAGGTAGCGCCGGCCCACGCTCATGTCGTCGGGCATCACCAGCTTGCAGCGATAGCCGCGTACCGCCGCGATCATCGCCAGGGCGATCCCCGTGTTGCCGCTGGTGGGCTCGACCACGGTCATGCCCGGCTTCAGCCGCCCGTCGGCCTCGGCCTCGCGGATCATCGCCAGGGCGGCGCGGTCCTTGACGCTCCCACTGGGGTTGGCCAGCTCGCACTTCGCATAGACCTCCGCCATGTCCTCCTCCACCACGCGGGTGAGGCGGACGAGCGGTGTGCCTCCCACCAGCCCGGGGGCGCCCGTGTCGATGCGCATGGGAGGACCCTACCCCGCCTCCCACGGTGGGCGGAATACACTGGGGTGTGAGCGTGACCTGGAGTCACGCTGTGGCGCGGTGGTGGCGTGATCGAGCGCACGGGAGGCGCACCCGGTTCGCGAGATCGCGCCGCAAGGGGTCGAGCGCCGGCGGAGGCGGCGTCCCAGACGCGCGCGGCGCCCTTGGCACCGTCCTTGAAGAACCAGGCGACGAGTGCGTCGGAGCGCCAGGTGGCCACCGCCTCCGAGCGGCACGAAGCCAAAACGGCACGAACGCCCAACGATCCGAACCCAAGACGACGAGGTCCACCCGCCATGAAACGCCAACGTCACCTTTCTCGATGGATTCAGCTCCTTTTCCTCGGGCTCCCGCTGGGCCTCTTCTCCACCGGATGTATCATCGTCTCCGAGCACGGGGGCTACTGCGGGGAGGAGGAGTTCTGCGGCGATCACCGGGTCGAGCCCGCCGCCGGCGACCGGGATGGCGACGGCCTGCGCGACAGCGAGGAGGCCGGCTACGGCTGCGATCCCGACGACCCCGACACCGACGACGACGGGCTCCCCGATGGGGCCGAGGTGGAGGAGGGGACCAACCCGACCGATGCCGACACCGACGACGATGGTCTCACCGACGGCCAGGAGGTCGGCGCCGGCACCGATCCCAGCCAGCCCGACACCGACGGCGACGGCCTGATGGACGGGGACGAGCCCTCGCTGGGCTGCGATCCCGTCGACCCGGACACGGACGACGATGGCTTCCAGGACGGCGACGAGGTCGATCGTGGCACCGATCCCACCGATGCCGACAGCGACGACGACGGCACGAGTGACGGGGACGAGATGGCCTGCGGCTCCTCTCCGCTCGACCCCTACATGACCTGCGAGAACGCCTGCCAGTAGCACGCGCCCAGGGACGCTCGCCCCAAGGGGGGACGGCCGGGAGCCGAACGGCTCCCGGCTTCTTGGTCCTCTGGCGTAGACTGCCGGAGATGCTGCAGGCCGTGCTTCCCATCCCTTGGCCGAGGGTGCGACCGCCCCTCTGCCGTGCCCTCGGCCCCCTTCTCTTTGCGCTCCTGCTCGGTGCTCCTGCCCGGGCGGACGATCTCTCGCTGCAACTGCTGGGCTCGGTGCGGGCCGGTTCCAAGCGAGGCCCCGCTCTCCTCGCCACGGTGGAGAAGCCGGCGAAGCTGCTGCGGGTGGAACTTCACTCCGACCGCGGCAAGCCGGCGACCATGGTACGGCGAGGGCTGAAGCCGGGGCGTGAGTACGCCCTGAAGCTGCCGAAGCTGCCGGGCCGGACCCACTGGCGCGGCAAGCTGACGGTGCGCTTCGCCGACGGGAGCCAAGGCTCCATGCCCCTCGATTTCGAGACGGTGGTGACCACCGAGGAGCTCACGCTGACGAGCGATGCCACCCGAGAGGACGTTCTTGCAGGCCATGCCCGCATCACGGCGAACCGGAACGTAAAGAAGGTGACGGTTCGGGTCACTGGTGAAGGCGGCCGTGATCTGGGTGGGGGCGCACAGACCTTCCACCCCCCTGCGCCCGCCGGCACCCCCTTCGAGGTGCGGTGGCAGATGGGGGAGGGCGAGCCCATCAAGATCGAGGTGACGGCCGAGGACGTGGATGGCTTCACCCGCGGTCTCATCTTCATGCCTTGGGAGGTGAAGATCCCACACGAGGAGGTCGAGTTCGACACGGGCAAGGCGGTGATCCGTCCCGACCAGATGCCGAAGCTCGAGGCCGTGCTCGAACAGCTGAACGCCGCAATCCGCAAGTACGGCCAGGTGGTGGAAGTCGGTCTCTACATCGCTGGCCACACCGATACGGTCGGAGATGCGGCCTACAACCGGAAGCTCTCGATGCAGCGGGCGCGGGCCATCGCGCGGTGGTTCCGCTCTCACGGCGTGCGTGTTCCCATCTACTACCGGGGCTTCGGAGAGGAGGCGCTCGCCGTACCCACGCCCGACGAGACGCCCGAGGCGCGGAACCGGCGCGCGGAGTACGTGGTGAGCGGCGAGGACCCCTACGCGGGGCAGGCCCTGCCCGGCCGGTGGCAGCGGCTTCCCTAGATGAGGCGCCAGCGCAGCGGGGCAGCGGCCCTTCACCCACCGGAGGCTCTTCGCTATCACGCGCCCCATGCGCCCCCAAACGCTGCTTCTCCTTCTTGCGCTCCTCCTCCCCCGCGTTGCCGCAGCCGAGGATCCATGTGCGACGCCGCGCAAGGCGGTGGACACGCTGCTCTACTGGCAGCAGCCTGAACACCACGATCCCGCCAAGGCCGCCGCCTGTCTCGATCTCTCCCGTGCTGCGGATGCGAACCCGCGGGAGCGGGCTCGGCAGATCAAGGAGATCCTCGACGCGCAGGGGCTCTTCGTCCGCCTCGAGGCCGTCCCAGACGATCCTGCTTACCGGGATGCCGAGGGGCGCGCCCGCTACGTTCTCTTCCCGCGCCGGCAGCCCGAACTCTACGTAGAGAAGAAGGGCAAGCGATGGCTGTGGAGCGCGGAGACGGTGGCGCTTGCGCCCAAGCTCCACAAGGAGGTCATCGCCTTCGATCTCCGGCGTTATGCGGAGCAGTTGCCGGAGTGGGTGAGGGCCCGGGTGGTCGGCGTGTACCTGTGGCAGCTCGCCGGGCTGCTCGCGCTCTTGCTCCTCGCCTTCTTCGTCCGGCTCATCGTCATGGTGCTCGTCGCCCACCAGGCCCGGCGCTGGATGGCGCGGCTCGGTGCGAGCTGGGCGGAGGATCTGCTCTCCCGGGTGGACAAGCCCATCGGCACCCTGGTTGCCGCCGGCTTCTTCGCCCTCTTCCTTCCGTGGCTGCAGCTCCCGGTGCGCGTCAACCTGGTGGGCTTTCTCGCCGCGCGGGTGGTCGCCGCCTTCTCGGTGGTGTGGGCGGTGTACCGGCTGGTCGACCTCATCGCCGGCTGGCTGGAGCAGAAGGCGAAGCGGACGGAGACCCGCCTCGACGACCAGCTCGTTCCGCTGGTCCGCAGTGCGCTGAAGGTCTTCACCGTCGCGATCGGGGTCATCTTCGTCCTGCAGAACCTCGACGTGGACGTGGCCTCGCTCCTGGCCGGCCTCGGCATCGGCGGCCTGGCCTTCGCTCTGGCCGCGAAGGATACGGTGGCGAACCTTTTCGGCGCGGTGACCATCTTCGTGGACCGGCCCTTTCAGATCGGGGACTGGGTGGTCATCGATGGGACCGAGGGCATCGTCGAGCGCGTCGGCTTTCGCAGCACGCGGATTCGCACCTTCTACAACTCGCTGGTCGCCGTCCCCAATCAGAAGGTCGCCAATGCGGTCATCGACAACTACGGGGAGCGAAAGTACCGCCGGGCGGTGGCACGGATCGGGCTCACCTACGATTCCAAACCGGAGCAGATCCAGGCCTTCGTCGAGGGCGTGCGGGCGATCATCCAGGCCAATCCCCACACCCGGAAGGATTACTACGAGGTCCACTTCAACGAGTTCGGGGACAGCGGCCTCATCGTGCTGGTCTACTTCTTCTTCAAGGTGCCCACCTGGAGCGACGAACTCCGAGAGAAGCACAACGTCTACCTCGAGATCCTGCGCCTCGCCGAGGCGCTGAACCTGGACTTTGCGTTCCCCACCCGGACCTTGCACGTGGAGACCCTGCCCGAGCCGGGCACCTACCCCCACCGGGAGGTGCCCGACGATCTGGCGGCCATCGTTCGCGACTTCGGGCCCGGTGGAAAGCGGGCGCGTCCCGAGGGGCCCAAGCTCACCGACGGCTACTTCGCTCGGCCCGAGGACAAGAAGGCCGGATAGTGCCGTCAGACCGGGCTCGGGGCGGACTCGATGGCGAGGCATCGACTGCCTCCGGTCCCGTGCGTTGACAAGCCCAAGGGGCGCTTTACCTTCGCGGCTGAGTCGAGGCGGACGAGGATGCGCCGGTCGTTCGGGCGAGCGGTCCCGGGCCGGTCGGATGGCGCGGGCGCTCGGGACAGGGGCGTTCGTGCGGGCGGCCGTAGCGGCGGCGCATTCCCGCCGGCCGCACCGGTACACCTGTATCCACTGAAAGGAGGAGATTGCGATGCTGACCCGATGGAACGATTTCGGATTCCAGAGTCCGCTGCTGGCGCTCGAGGACTTCCGCCGGCAGATGGACCAATTCTTCGACACCTACGAACGAGCCGCCTGGCCGCGGGCCGCGCGGACCTTCGAGGGGCCGCGGACCACCCTCTTCGATGCGGGGGATGCCTTCGTCGTGAAGGCGGAAGTGCCGGGCCTCTCCGAGAACGACCTCCAGATCGATCTGACCGGGGACGTGCTGACCCTCCGCGGCGAGCGGAAGGCCGAGGTCCCCGAGGGCTGGTCGGTTCATCGGCGGGAGCGCACCGACTGGAAGTTCAGCCGGAGCTTCACCCTGCCGGCGAAGGTCGACCCGGAGAAGACCAGCGCCACGCTGAAGAACGGCATCCTGACGATCACCCTGGAGAAGGCCCCCGAAACGCGCCCGCGACGGATCGCGGTCAAGGGCGAGCACTGATGGGAAGGAGGTTTTGGCCATGAGCACCGAGATGACCCGCAAGGAAAGCCAGACGCCCGAGGTGGTGCACCAGAGCCAATGGCCCACCGTGGCACCGCCCGTGGACGTCTTCGAGAACGACGACGCCCTGATGATCGTGGCGGACCTGCCCGGCGTGGACAAGCAGGACCTCCACCTGAACCTGGAGAACGACCAGCTCACCATCGAGGGCTACTGGTCGCAGGCGGAGGCCGCCGGTGACGGCATGGTCGCCGGGGATCTGCGCCCGGTGAACTATCGCCGCGTCTTCACCCTCCCCGGCGGGCTCGACTTCGACAAGGTCGAAGCGGAGCTGAAGAACGGGGTGCTCACCGTGCAGCTGCCCAAGCAGGAGGCGGTGAAGCCGCGGCGCATCCAGGTGAAGTCCGCCTGATCCGAGGGCTTCATGCGGCGGACCGTCTTCGCTGGCGGTCCGCGACGACGGGCCCGCGCCCCTGGGGGTGCGGGCCCTTCCTTGTGGTACAACGGGGCTGTCCATGGCTCGGCGTGTCTGCACCACGGTTCTCCTCTCCGCCGTGCTCTCCATGCCGGCCCGGGCGGAGGTTCCGCTGCCCGGCACGCAGCCGGAGGACCTCGCCACACCGCTGCAGCCGAGCGAGAGCTGTGCGAACTGCCACGGTGGCTTCGACGAGGCCCGCGTGGTGGAGCCCTGGGATACCTGGGCGGGATCGCCCATGGCCCATGCGGCGCGGGATCCTCTCTTCCTCGCTTCGCTGACCATCACCGAGCAAGACCTCCCCGGTGCCGGGGACTTCTGCCTACGCTGTCACGCACCCAATGGCTGGCTCGCCGGGCGGAGCACCCCCGGCGATGGGCGCCAGCTTCGCGGCGAGGACTGGGAGGGGATTGGCTGCGACTTCTGCCACCGCCTCGAAGAGGGCACGGCCCAGGATCCGCAGGCGCCCTACGTGGGCAATGCGCAGTACTTCGTGAGCAACGATCCCGCCAAGCGTGGGGGCCTCTCCAATCCAGCCGCGGAGCACGCAACCATCGACTCCGACTACCACCGCTCCTCGATGCTCTGCGCCCTCTGTCACGATGTGACCAACCCCCTGCTCCCGCAGCGGGATCCCGCCACCGGCGCCTCACTCGGTCGGAACGTGGCCCTCGAACGCACCTGGACCGAGTGGGCCCAGAGCGATTTTCCCGACGAGGGCATCGGCTGCACCGATTGCCACATGGGCGCCTACGACGGGCTGACTGCGGGCACTGCGGCGGCACCGGCGCGCTTGGGCCTGCACGGGCACGAGTTCAATGGCGGCAACGCGTGGCTGCCCCTCGCCTTGGCCGAGGCGGATCCGTCCCTCGGGGCGGCGCGAGCGGAGTCCCTCGACCACGCCCGCGCGAAGGCCCTCGAAGCGCTTCAGGAGGCAGCGACCGTCGAGGTGTTGCCGCCGGAGCAGGGCCGCGTCGGGGAGCCGCTCCGCTTCGAGGTGCGGGTCACCAACCTCACCGGCCACAAGCTGCCCACCGGGTACCCCGAGGGGCGTCGGATGTGGCTGCAGGTGGTGGTGCGCGATGGCGGTGGCCGCGAGCTGATGCACAGCGGCGCCTACGACACGACAACGGCGACCCTCGAGGAGGATCCTCAGCTCCGGCTCTACGAGGCGAAGTGGGGGGTCAGCGGCGGAGCGCCGGCGACGGAGAGCAGCTTCCACTTCGCACTGGTGGACGCGCTGCTCACCGATACCCGGATCCCGCCACGCGGCTTTCGTCCCAGCGACGAGACGCGGCCGGTGGGCCGCAGCTACGAGGGGCCGTACGATCTCGCACCTTACGAGGTGCTGCCGGAGCAGGCGGGGGAGCTCACCGTCGAGGCCACGCTCTGGTACCAGACCACCACCCGCGCCTATGTGGAGTGGCTCGTAGCCGAGAACGTGAGCGACAGCCGCGGCAGCGATCTCCGTCGCATCTGGGAGGCATCGGGCCGTGCCGCGCCGGTGGCCATGGCATCGGCGACGGCGACGATCCCGGTCGTGGAGGCCGAGGAGACGCCGCCGCCTGCAGCCACCGGCTGCGCTTGCTCGAGCGCGGCGGAGCGCCGAGGCGGCGCTGCGATCCTCCTGTGGGTCCTCGCCCTCGGGCGGCATGTGGAACGCGGCCACAGGCGGCGCCGCGCCTGAAGGAGCTTCGATGCCCAAGGTCGCCCACCCCAATGCACCCGACCTCGCGTGGCCTCTTGCCTCGGGGACACCGGGGATCGAGGTGTGGTACGCCCTCGCTGGGCCGGCCGATGGTTCCTTCGCGTTCTGGTTTCGCTACACCCTGCTGTCGACGCAGAGTGGACACCAGGAGGCACGGCTCTGGGCTGCCGCTACGCTTCGGGACGCGCCCGAGCGAAGCTTCCTGGTGACCCGCCGCTTTCCCCTCGCCACGGCGAAGCTCTCCGACGCGCCCTTTCGCCTTACGATCAAGGAGGGCGGGGCGCTGTGGAACGAAGGGGCCAGCGGCCGCGTGGGTAGCCCGGAGGGGCTCGTGGAGTGGAGCTTCGAGTGGGTGCCCGACGAGGTGGTGTGGACTCCGGTGGGCTCCCCTGCGGTGACCGCCGTGGCCTCGCGGCTCTTCGGGACGAGCAGGCACCGGAGCGTGCAGGAGTCGATCCGAGTCACCGGAACGCTCTCCCTAGGCGAGCGCCAGATCCGATGGGACGGCGTCCCTGGGCATCAGGGCCACACTTCGGGGCGCCGGCTGGTCGGGCGCTGGGCCTGGCTGCAGTGCAATGCCTTTCCCGATCCCACCGTTTCGGTGGAGGTGCTCAGCGTGGCGAACCTTTGCTCCCTCTGTCTTCGGGCGGGAGGCCGCACCTGGCACCTGAACCGCATGCCGCACCTCGTCGGTCCGCGGGCCAACACGGCGGAGCAGAGTCTTGGCCACTTCGTGGCGCGGGGCCGCGACCGCGACGTGGAGCTGGAGGTGGCTGCGCACGTCGACGATCCGGCGTGCTGGCAGCGGGCGGTCTACCTCTCCCCCGACGATACGAAACGCTTCAACGCCCACTGCTCTTTGACCCGGGTGGACCTGCGTTGGCGGGTGCGCGAGGGCAGGGGCTTTGGCCCCTGGCAGGAGGCCTCGAGTTCGGCAGGCCGCGCCGAGTGGGTGGCGTCCGAGCCGCTTCTCGAGGGCAGGTACTTCCCCGACGACTTCAAGGCGGAGTTCTCGGGAGGCGGCCACGGATGAGGAGCGGCGCACTCAGCGCCCTCCTCGCACTCTTTGTTGCGTTGGGCCTGGGAGCCTGCCGTCCGCCTCCCGAGCCGCCTCCCCCGGACCCCTGGCCGTGGCCCGTCCGAGATTGTCGCACGACCTTCGTCTTCGACGATGGTGAGGTCCACGACCACGTCGTGGTCTCCGGCGAATTCAACGGCTTTTCGGAGACCGCCGACCGCCTCGAACGTGGCCCCGATGGAGCCTACCGCCTCACGCTCGATACCGGCCCGGGTGACTTCGCGTATCGCTTCCTCGTCGATGGCGTATGGCGCCTCGACCCCTTCAACGCCCGCGCCGTTTCGGTGGATGGCGAGACGATGAGCCGTCTTCTGGTCGATGCCTGCACCGCGCCGGTGGTGGAGGTTGATGCCTTCGAGGCACGGGGCGATGGCACGCTCCGGGCCCACTTCGTCTACGCCGGTGAGGGGCGCCCGGAGGGCGCCCCGAAGGCGGCTCGGGTGCGCCTCGATGGTGCTCCGCTTCCGGTGACACTCGCGGCCGACGGGAGCTTCAGCCTGGAGCGGTCTGGCCTCGCGCAGGGAAAGCACCGTCTCGACGTCTCGGTCGTCGACCAAGGTGAGCGGGAGAGCGAGGCGCTCTACTTGCCCTTCTGGATCGAGCCGCGCCCCTTCGAGTGGGAGGGTGCGCTGCTCTACTTCGCGCTGACCGATCGCTTCCGCAACGGGGACCCCAGCCGGGACCGTCCGGTGCCCGACGTGGCGCCCCTCGCCAACTTCGCCGGCGGTGATTACGCCGGCATCACCGAGGCCATCGAGTCGGGGTACTTCGACTCGCTGGGGGTGGAAGTGCTGTGGATCTCGCCGCTTCCGGCGGCACCGGAGGGCGCCTTCCCCGGCGCCGACGGCCGCGCCTACACCGGGTACCACGGCTACTGGCCCGCCGCGGTGCGTACACCGGAGGCCCGCTTCGGATCGATGGAGGATCTCCGGGCACTCACCCGCGCTGCGCACGCCCGTGGCATGCGGGTGATCGCCGACGTGGTGCTCAACCACGTTCACCGGGACCATCCCTACTGGCAGGCGCACCCCGAGTGGTTCAACGGGGATGGAAGTTGTGTGTGCGGGGATACCTGCGACTGGAACCGGGATGCGCTCACTTGCTGGTTCACAGGCTACCTGCCCGACTATGACTACGAGGTGCGCGAGGCGATGGACGCATCGATCGGCGACGCGCTCTTCTGGCTGAAGGAAGCGGACCTCGATGGGTTTCGCGTCGACGCGGTCAAGCACTTCCAGGATTCCGTCCTGCGCAGCCTCCGAGCAGAGCTGATGGAGTATGAGCGACGGACCGGGACGCACTTTCTCTTGCTGGGCGAGACCTTCACCGGTCCGGGAGAGCAGGACCTCGTTGCTCGATACATCGGCCCCCATCAGCTCGACGGCCAGTTCGACTTCCCCCTCTACTGGGCCATCGTCGAGGCGCTGGCTCGGGAGGAGAGCGACCTCGTTGCGCTCGAGGCGGCAACACGTGCATCGCTGGACACCTACGGAGAGGCGCTCGTCTCACCCTTCGCTGGCAACCACGACGTGCCCCGGCTGTGGTCCCAGGCCGCGGGGCAGATCGCAGATCTCTTCGGTCAGGGCGCCAAGGAGCAGGGCTGGACCGATCCGCCGCAGCTTCGCGACGACCCCGACGCCTACGCCCGTGCCACCCTGGCGCTCTCCTTCGTGCTCACGCTCCCCGGGATTCCCCTCCTCTACTACGGCGACGAGGTGGGTTTGCCCGGAGCCGGCGACCCAGACAACCGGAGGCCCATGCCGTGGGGCCCAGAGCTGAGCGGTGCGCAGGCGGCGATGCGCGAATCCATCGCGGCGCTGGGCAAGGCGCGGCGGGCGTCGCGGGCCCTCCGGGCGGGCCGCCTCGAGACCCTTCTGCTCGAGCCCGATCTGTGGGTCTACGCCCGGGATGCCGGTGGAGCGGACTATGCCGTGGTGGCCCTCAACCGAAGCCCTGCGCCGCGGCGGGTCGAGGTCCCCCTCGGTGGGGCGCTCGAGGGGATTCCTCGGGTGCGTTTTCGGGAGGCGGTGAGCGGCGCCGTGCACGTGGCCACGGAGGGCCGTCTTCCCCTGGACCTTCCGCCGAGGCGTCTGCTGGTCCTCCTCCTGGAATGAGGTGCCGTGCGGTCCGGCGCGGCGGGCGGTGCGCCGACGCGAATCGGTTGACGGCGCCTCGGGGCTGCTTAGGCTTCGTGACATGCCCGAGACCAGCATCGATATCGCCGTCGTCCGATGCCCCGCCTGTGGGGCGAAGAACCGCGTGCCCCGGAGCCGGGCGAAGGAAGATCCCACCTGCGGCAAGTGCAAGGCGAAGCTCTTCCCCCGCGCGCCGGTCGTGGTCACCGATGCCACCTGGAAGGAGGAGGTCGAGGATGCGCCCATCCCCGTCCTCGTCGACTTCTGGGCGCCCTGGTGTGGACCCTGCCGCGCCGTGGCGCCGGTGCTCGAGGAGATCGCCGCCGAGTTCGGTGGGCGCCTGAAGGTGGCGAAGGTCAACGTGGACGAGAACCCGCGCTCCGCCGCGCGCTTCGGGGTGCAGTCCATCCCCACACTGGTTCTCCTCCGGGGGCCGCTGACCCTCGACACCATCGTGGGCGCACTGCCGAAGGCAGCGCTCGCGCAGCGGCTGCAGCGCTTCGTCTAGGAAGTCGCTCTGGGCGCGGCGAGCCCATCGGGGTATCTTCGCTCCTCGATGCGTATCGTCAGAGCCTCCATGCTGGGGCTCCTCGCCGGCGTGCTCGCCGCCTGTCCCCCAGACACCCACACCCGCCTCTACCACACCGAGCCGATCGCGCCGTCGCTCGACGAGGCGGGGGTGCGGGCCTTGGACCACCTCGGCCCCACTCTGATAGATGACGGCGTGAACTTCGGCGTCTTCGCGGGAAACGCCGAGCGGGTGGACCTGCTCCTCTTCGACGACCCGGAGCGCAGCACCCCGACGCGGCAGTTCCAGATGCAGCGCTTCGGCGACGTTTGGAACCTCTACGTGGAGGGGATCGGTGTCGGGCAGCACTACGGCTACATCGCCTGGGGCCCGAACTGGCGCGTCCACCCCGACTGGTACCCCGGGTCCATCCACGGCTTCGTCGCCGATGTCGACGAGGCGGGCAATCGCTACAATCCGAACAAGCTGCTGCTCGACCCCTACGCACGGGCGGTCCATCGGGACCACGACTGGAGCCGCGGCAGCATCGCCAGTGGCCCTGCTCGCACCGAAAGCACCTATGCCGCCTCTGCCAAGAGTGTGGTGGTCGAGAGCCAGTACACCTGGAGCGAGCACGAGGCGGCCTGGCTCGCCCGCCGGAAGGATCCCAAGGCTCCGGGCAACGGCTGGAACGAGCAGGTGATCTATGAGGTGCACGTGAAGGGCTTCACTGCGGACCCCGCGAGTGGCGTCGAACATCCAGGCACCTTTCGCGGCTTTGGTGAAAAGGCGGCGTACCTCAAGGACCTTGGGGTGACCGCAGTGCACCTGATGCCCATCATGGAGAAGCCCTTGGACGGGGGGTATTGGGGCTACAACACGCTCGATTTCTTTGCCCCGGAGATCTCTTACGCGTCCCGCACGCGCCCCGGGGAGCCCCTCGACGAGTTCAAGTGGATGGTCGATCAACTGCACCAAAACGGCATCGAGGTGTGGCTCGACGTGGTCTACAACCACACCGGAGAAGGCGGGCTGTGGCGGGAGAAGCTCGAGTTCTCGGACGTGGACCTCGATCCTGGTACCACCGGCAAGCTGGTCAACTTCGATCCGAAGGAGGTGGCGGGGCTCTACAGCTATCGCGGCCTCGACAACGCCAGCTACTACGCCCTGGACGCGTCCGATCCCGGCTTCTACGTGAACAACACCGGCGTGGGGAACATGACGCGCTGCAACTACGGTCCCATGCGGCGCCTCATCCTCGACAACCTGCACTACTGGGTCACCGAGATGCACATCGACGGCTTCCGCTTCGACCTCGCACCCATTCTCGGGGAGAAGGACCGCGATTACGGGGGCTGGGACGACGTGCGGCGGACGGTGCTGCAGGAGATCGTGGACGACCCGGTGCTCCGCGCCCACCACACACGGCTGGTCGCCGAGCCCTGGGCCTTGAGCGGCTTCTACCTGGGCCAGTTTCCCTCCTCGTCGGAGGGTGGGGAGGTCGCATGGTCCGAGTGGAACGGCCACTTCCGAGACGTATGGCGCAGCTTCGTCAACGACGATGCCTGGCCACTCAATGGACGGGAAGGCGTCGTCGACATCGGCGCGGCGCTGACCGGCAGCTACGAGCTCTTCGGTGACGACGGCCGGCGGCCCTACCACTCCGTCAACTTCGTCACCGTGCACGATGGCTTCACGCTCTACGACCTCGTCACCTACGAGAAGAAACAGAACGGCTGTGGGCCCCTCAACCCGGCCTGCTGCGACATGGAGAACTCGCCCTTCTGCGACCGGGACAGCGGGGAGGATCACAACCGATCGCGCAACTGGGGCGACGAGGCGCTGAAGCGGCAGATGATGCGGAACTTTTTTACCGCGATCCTGGTGAGCCAAGGCACCCCGCTGCTCTATGCGGGAGACGAGTGGATGCGCACGCAGCTCGGCAACAACAATGCCTACTCCACCCGCGCCGACAATCCCTTCAACTGGCTGCAGTGGGGAACCTACGAGGCGAGCGACGAGCGGCATCGCATGCACGACTTCGTGCGGCGACTCATCGCCTTCCGCAAGGCACATGCGTATGCATTCGCGCCGGTGGACTATGGGCAGGGTGCACCGTTTGCCTGGAAGTCCGCTGACAATACCGATGCGCCGGACTGGAACAGCCGGCACATCGCCATGCACTACTACGATCCGAGCTTCGGACCGGAGCTCGAGATCCTCATCAACATGGAGGCTACGGCGGTGCGCTTCCAGCTTCCCCAGGGGCGGAGCTGGCGCCGGGTGGTCGACACGCAGGCGTGGTGGGACAGCGAGACCTATCTCGACGAGAGCGGCAGCGAGCCCCGGAGCAGCCACAATATCTGGGCCTACGAGGCGGCCGAGGTGCTTGCAGAGCCCGTCTACGAGGTGCAGCCCCGCTCGATCGTGATCCTGGAGGCCCGCACCTCAGCCACATAGCGGGAGCAGCCTCGAAGACGACTCAGCTTCGATGACGATGCGGTGGCGGCAATGACGCGGTGGCGGTGGTCGGCGATGGGGATCGCCCTGCTCCTCGCGGGGGCGGCGCGAGGGGAGACCGCGCGTAGCCGGGCCGAGGTCGGGGGCTACTTCCGTGTGATGGCGCGGCCCGACTTGCAGGGCGGCACCGGGACGCTGGGCTACTGGAACCTCTATGGTCGTCTCATGAACGAAGGCCCGTGGGCCGCGCTCGAGTTGAAGGTGGATCTGCTCCGCCCTACGCCCGGGTCCCGTGAGCCCTGGGCCAGCGCGCACTTCAAGATCGAGGGGGGCTCGGTGATGGGGGCCGATGCCGCCGGTGGGACGCTTGCGGCATTTCGCATGAGCCAGCTCTATGTGCGCGCCGGGAACGTGCTCCTACCCGAAGTCGAGTGGCAAATCGGGACACTCGATACGTGGATGGGAGATCTGGGGCTCTACGACATGAAGCCGGCGCAGATCCTCTTCGAGACGGTCGGCATCTCGGCCACCTGGCGGAGCCGTGACGTGGACCTCTTGGTGGGCGCGGGGGACTCGGGCTTCTTCCTCCGCGGCCTCGACTACAGTCCCGTGCTCACCACCGGGGCACTCGTGCGCTGGCGCGTCGTCTCCGGCCACCTGGAGCTTGGCGGGGGCGGCGCCTTCTACTTCGAGCCAGAGGTTCCAGGGAACCCCAACGCACCGCATACCACCCCGGGAATCGACTACGCGGATCTGGTGCGAGGCGAGGTGGTAGAGAACTGGCTCCGCGACCATCCCGGTCAGGAGGATCTCTTCTACCGGGATCGGCCTCCCGAGGCGCGCGCGGCGAGCAGTTACAAGGTGGTTTTCTACCTGGGCTTCGGCGGCCTGGGGCCCATCAAATGGAACAACCTCTTCGCCAATACCTTGAGGCGCCACCCGGACAACTTCGTGACCGAGACCTACGGTGGCCGCGAGTGGACCCTCTGGGTCACGGGACTGACGGACGAGCGCTACGAGGTGAACGTGGGCAACGAGATGCAGCTCGAGCTGTGGCCCGGTCGTCTCGACGCGGTGTGGGGCCTCCTCTATGGGCACGACTGGAACGAGGACAACGAGGTCGCCGCCGGTGAGGACAATCGCGTCTTCTACTCCACGGTGTTGCGGTTTCAGCTCTATCTCTCCTCCACCCTGCACCTGCTCCTCGAGGGCAGTGTGGCCCGGGAGCGTTCCCTGAACGGGAACCTCTTCCGGCTGGCGCACGACTCGATCTTCCGGAGCACCGGGGGCAAGGCCGACGCACGGGGCCTGGAGTACGGTGACACGGACACCCGCGAGACGCTGCAGCTGAAGGCCGGCCCGGTGCTCAACCCCACCGGGCTCGGGATCTTTGCGCGGCCCTCGCTGCGGCTGCTCGTTGGCCTGCAGCAGTCCAACGTGCACGCCGCCTTCGGCCGCAACGTGGTCGATACGCTCGACGAGTACAACCGGCTGGCCATCGAATCCCGGAGCGTCTACACCCACGTGGTGGTCGGCCTGGAGGCGGAAGCATGGTTTTGAGCCGCCGGTGCAGCCTCTGGCTCGCCTGGGGCCTGGTGGCGGGCCTGTGGGCCTGTGCGACCGCGCCGGCGCGACCCCGGGCGCCCGCCGGGACGGCGCTCACCGTGGGCGTGGTACAGGACGGCAGAGAGCCACGGGCGGCGCCCCCGGCGCTCCGCCGTGCGCTCGAGGAGGCGCTCTCGGCCCGCGGCATCGAGGTGCGCTGGGCCGGCCGCCGCGGCTGGCTGCCCGAGCTGGGGCGGGTACGGGCCACCTCGGCCCGCCTAGCGGCGCTCGCCGCCGGCGCGCAGACCGAGGCAGTCCTCCTGGTGGAGGTGGCGCCTTCCTTCTACTCGCAGATGAACGGGCGCTACCGGTGGTCGGTGGGACTGCGCGCCACTTGGGCCCCGAAAGGCGACCTTGCTCGGAGTGTGTGGCGCGACGCCGAGTTCGCCGCACACCTTCGCTACGATCACGAACGGGAGGAGGCGGCGGTGACAGCGGTGGCCGGCCGCGCTGCTGCCCTGGTCGGAGGCCTCCTAGACGACGTCCTCGTCCGCCCACCTGCAGCGGACGGCGACGACGCGGCCGCGCCGCAGGAGCCGAGGCAGGCCCGCCGGCGCGCGCCGGGACTCCGTGCCGCCAAAGAGGGGGCTCCGCGCTCGGGTGAGGCCGACGGCCTCCTCTATTTCGTGCTGGTGGATCGCTTCGCCGATGGCGATCCCACCAACGATGGCGCGGTGGATCCCACCGATCCCGCGGCCTGGCACGGCGGGGATCTGGCGGGGGTGCGTGCCCATCTGGACTGGATCGCCGGCCTGGGGGCCCGCTGGCTCTGGCTCTCGCCCCTCTACGCGGGGGCGAGTGAAGCGGTGGATGGGCACGGCGCCTTCCATGGCTACTGGGTCTACGACCACTTCGCCATGAATCCCCGCTTCGGCACCTTCGAGGATCTCGCTGCCCTGGTCCGCGACGCGAGGGCGCGGGGCATTCGGGTGCTCCTCGACGTCGTGGTGAACCATGTGGCCTACGACGCACCGCTGGTGCAGGCCCACCCCGAGTACTTTCACCGGCGGGGACCCATCGTCGACTGGGACGATCCCGTCGAACGCACCGAAGGGCAGGTGCATGGCCTGCCCGATCTGGACCAGAGCCGTCCCGAGGTCTACCGCCTGCTTCTCGATTCGACGGTGCGTTGGGTCGAGCGAAGCGGCGCTGCGGGTGTGCGCCTGGACGCGGTGCGCCACGTCCCCCTCGCCTGGTGGGCGCGTTTCAATGCGGACTTGGCGATGCACTTCGGCGAGGACTTCGTGCGTCTGGGGGAGGACCTCGACGGGAATGCCGAGCACCTGGCCCGTACCATGGCCGAGGGCGGCTTCACCCATCTCTTCGACTTTCCGCTCTACTTCGCCCTGGTGGACGTGCTTTGCAAAGGGGCCCATCCGGGACGGCTCGGCGCCGTGCTCTCCCTGGATCGCCTCTACCCCGACCCCAACCGTCTGGTGACGCTCCTGGACAACCATGATCTTCCACGGATCGCGTCGGTGTGCGGGGAGTCCCGAGTGTCAGATGCGCTCGCCCTCCTCTTCGGGCTGCGGGGCATCCCCTCGATCACCTGGGGAACGGAGGTGGGTCTCCGCGGGAAGGGCGAGCCGGAGAATCGAGGCGACATGGTCTTCGAGCGAACCCCGCTCTATCGGAAGATCGCCTCCCTCGCACAGCGCCGTAGGAAGAGTCCCGCACTGCGCCGAGGCGCAACGCGGATCGCCTCGCTGGGCCCGACGCACCTCGCCTGGCTGCGATGGGCCGAGGGGGAGGCCTACGCGATCAGTCTCAATACCGGCACGGCGCCGCTGCACCTCGAGGTGCAGGGCCATCGAGTGGAGGCGCCCCCTGGGGTCCATTGGACGCCGCTTCCGATCACTCCAGCCCCCATCGCCCCCGCGCGGGTGCGCTTCGCCCTGCGCGGCGAGGTGCCGGTGGACGGGCGCCTGGTGGTGGTGGGGGCCGGGCCCGAGCTGGGGAGCTGGGACCCGACAGAGGCCCCGACGCTCGGCACCGAGCCGGTGTGGGTGGAGGTACCGGGCGCCTCGGTGCTCGAGTTCAAGCTGGCAGTCGAGCGTCCCGACGGGCAGGTAGAGTTCGAGCCCGGCCCCAACCGCTACTACTTCGCACCACCGGGTGAGAGCGAGGTGGTGATCGCGTGGGGAGGTCGGGCCTGATGGCGCGCGTGGTGCTCGAAGGGATTCAGAAGCGCTTCGGTGGCACGGAGGTGTTGCGGGGGATCGACCTCGAGATCGAGGCAGGCGAGTTCGTGGTCCTCGTCGGGCCGAGCGGCTGCGGAAAGTCCACCCTCCTGCGCTGCATCGCCGGGCTCGAGGAGCCCAGTGCGGGGAGGCTGTCCATCGACGGCCGGGTCGTGAACGAGGTGCCACCCAAGGACCGCGACGTGGCGATGGTGTTCCAGAGCTATGCGCTCTACCCCCACATGACGGTGCGCGAGAACATGGCCTTTGGTCTGAAGATCCGCCGGGTTCCGGCCGCCGAGATCGAGCGGCGCGTGGGGGAGGCCGCGGCCATCCTCGGACTCGAAGGGCTCCTCGACCGCTACCCGAAGGCGCTCAGCGGAGGACAGCGGCAGCGGGTGGCGATGGGCCGGGCGATCGTGCGCGGTCCCAAGGTCTTCCTCTTCGACGAGCCCCTCTCGAATCTCGATGCGGCCCTGCGCGTGCAGATGCGCACCGAGCTGGCGCGCCTGCACCAGAGGATGCGCACCACGATGATCTACGTCACCCATGACCAGGTGGAAGCCATGACCCTGGCCGACCGCATCGTGGTGCTGAAGCGCGGCGAGGTGCAGCAGGTCGGCGCGCCCTTGGAGCTCTACCACCACCCCGCCAACGTCTTCGTCGGGGGCTTCATCGGCTCGCCCGCGATGAACTTCCTGCCCGGCCGCCTGGTGGGGGAGGAGGAGGACGGTCGCGGGCGTTTCGAAGTCTTCGGGGCGGTGGTGCACACCGCGCCAGGGCAGGCGCTGCCGGCCGTCGGTCGTACGGTGACCCTGGGCATGCGTCCGGAGCACCTGCGGCTGGCAGGGGAGGGGATCCCCGGCACGCTCGAGGTGGTCGAGCCCATGGGCTGGGAGGCCCATGCCCATGTGCGGGTGGGCCGGGACGACGGTGCAGGCGATGGCGCCACCCTCGTGGTCCGCCTCGAGGGGGCGGCGGCCAGCGGGCTGCGTCCCGGGGCGCAGGTCGCCGTTGCTCCCGACCCCGCCCATCTCCACGTCTTCGACCCGGAGACCGGACAGGCCCTCGGCCGCCACGCCGTGTCCACCACCCAGATCGATCCCCGGCGACAGGCCGCCACGGCAGAGGAAGGAGGTGAGGCGCCATGCCAGGACACGTAAAGGGTGCGGTGCTCCGCCACGTGGAGGCCTTCGTGAAGGCGCGGCACGACGCGGCCGCCTGGGAGCGCCTCGTCGCCACCCTGCCCGAGTCCGATCGGGAGGTGCTCGGAGGGCTCGTCCTCGACGGTGCCTGGTATCCCATTGGCACCTGGAACCGGATCCTTGGCGCCCTCTGTGAGGCCCCCGGCGCCCATCCGCGGACCTTGCTCCTCGAGATGGCACGCTTCATGGCCGACCGGGATCTCAACGTCGTCTTCAAGGTCCTGCTGCGGATGCGAAGTCCCGCGTACATCGTGAAGCGGACCCCCCAGCTGTGGAAACGGCACTACGACATGGGCTCGGTGTCGGTGACACAGGAGGAGACGCACTTTTCCGTCCGCCTCGAGGCGCCCACCGACATCGAGGACGGACCCTGCCGCTGGGTGTGCAACGAGGGCACCATCGGCTGGATGACCCATGCGCTCGAACTCGTCGGTGTGGACCGGCCACGGGTGGCGCACGTTGCCTGCCGCTTCGACGGAGAGCCCGCCTGCCGCTACGACGTCAGATACTGACCACCGATGGGTGACCGGATGCGTCAGTCGTTGAGCGGCAGCCGGTTGCTACTCTCCTCGCTCAGGTAGGCAGCGCGGTCCTCGAGCGCGAAGGCGTCGAAGTCGAACGCGGCAGGTGAGAGACCGAGGCGGCCAAGACGGAGCGACCAGAAGTTCTGCGTCGTGTGATCGGTGGTTCCGTCGTCGTAGGTGCAGATCCGCTTGGCGCCGGAGCAGGTGTCACCGGAGCGGCAGCTGCTGCAATCGCTGTCCTGCTGACAGGCCTTGTAGCTCTGCAGGGCGCAGCGCTGTCCGAAATAGGTACAGACGTCACCGGCGATGGGGCAGTCGGCGTTGGTGCTGCAGGGGGTGGCGCTGCCCTGGCGAGGAGGCAGGCCGTCGACCTTGCCGGTGCTCGGGTCGGTGCCGGCTCGGGGCCAGCTCGGTGGCAGGGTGGGCAGGGTAAAGGATTCGCTGCCCCCGCTAGGCAGGTAGGGTCGCCACAGTTCCCAGTAGACGGCCTTCTTCCGGTCGACCACGTCGCGCTCGGTGTCACAGGCGAGCGGGGCGGCCCGATAGGTCTCGGTGACCTGGTAGAGCTCGTGCACCGAGAGGTCGGGGACGATGGTCCCTTGGGCCACGTCCGACCAAGTGTAGGTTCTGTTGTCCGCCGAGATGGAGATCGTGGGGATCCCGAGGAAGGTGCTCGCTGTCCAGGTGGCATCGGCCGATCCATCGAGCGGCGCGTTGCCGCTCCCGTCGTCCCGCCACCACACGGTGGAGACCCCGTTTTCCGCGGTCGCCGGCGGCCGGTCGCCTGTGGGGCGGGCTGTGGGATCATCGGCGTAGAGTGCAAAGACCACCCCGAGGTAGCGTGCAACGCCGGGGTCCGGATTCGTCGGCAGATT
>CAYYHA010000002.1:0-3161 GCA_964471535.1 uncultured Myxococcia bacterium
ACTGCCGCCTCATCGGCCGGCGCTTCCGGCTGGCGCACGTCTATTTCAAGGGCGGGAAAGTCATCGAGACGGCGACCTTTCGGGCAAACCCGCGCCGAAACGCGGAGAGCACCGAGGGAGATCTCTACATCGAGGCGGACAACGTCTACGGCACGGCCGAGGAGGACGCGCGGCGCCGGGACTTCACCATCAACGCGCTCTTCTACGATCCGAAGGCGGGGCGGGTGGTCGACTACGTGGGTGGGCTCGCCGACATCGAGGCGCGCGTCATCCGAACCGTGGGGGAGCCGGAGATCCGCATGAAGGAGGATCCGGTCCGGATCCTCCGTGCAGTGCGCTTCGCCGCGAAGCTGGACTTCGAGATCGATCCCGCCACTTACGAGGCGATGAAGCGCACCGTCTCGGAGATCCCCCGGTGTGCGCCGCCGCGGGTTCTGGAGGAGATCCTGCGCCTCTTGCGCTGCGGGGCCAGTCGTGCCGCCTTCGTGCTCCTCGAGGACATCGGCGCCCTCCCTGTGCTCCTCCCGCCCGTGGCCGAGCGGCTCGCCACCGGAGGCGAGGAGGCGCGGGTCCGCTTCTATGCACTCCTCGACGCCCTCGATGAGTGGACCCACAGCCACGGCGGCCCGCCCGACGACGCGGTCCTCATCGCGATCCTGCTCCTTGCCCTCTTTCCGCCGGATGCGCTTCCCCACTCGCGCGCCGAGGCGCTCGACGCCTATCTGCGCGATCTGGTGCGGGATGCGCGTCTGCCCCGACGGAAGGTGGAGCGGGTGCGGCTGATCCTGGGGGCCCAGCGCATCTTCGCCGGTCATCGCAAGCGGCGCTTCAGCGTCAAGCGCTTCTGCCGCCAGAGCTACATCCACGACGCCCTCACGCTCTTCGAGATCCGAGCGCGTGCCACCGGTGAGGATGCGGAGGCTTTACCCGCCTGGCGGGCCCGTATCGAGGAGGCTGGGGGCGCGGCGGAGCCGTCGTCGGGCGAGGGCCGTCGCCGGCGTGGGGGCCGCCGCCGGCGCCGCCGCGGCGGTTCTGGCGGAGGGGCTTGAGGCCGCACCAGATTGCGCAGCGGCACCGGGCGCACGGAGGCGCTCGTACCTGCGTGGGTGCTAGGGCCGAGGAAGGACCGCCTGCAGGTACTCCGAGTCGTCGACCCCCCACACCTCCGGGCCTTCTCCGTCGATTTCCGCCCGTTCCTCGAAGGGCCGGGCGCTGCCCGGATTCATGATGAGGCCCGGGATCGCGCCGTCGTGATGGAAGCCATCGGGGACGTTGGCCAGGCCCAGCGAGTGACCGATCTCGTGCACCAGCGTGTTCCCGAGCAGGTTCCCGAGCACCCGGATGGCCTCTTCGATCTCCCGATCCCGCAGGCCGCCCGGATACTCGCCGGCCTGGATCTCGTCTCCGCCGAGCTCGGGGACGAAGTAGCCGAAGATGTGATCGAAGCGGGGTGAGGCGATGGGTGAGGCCTGCAATTGCGGTGAGAAGGAGAGGAAGGGCTCCACGAAGACGCCGCCGAAGGCATAGAAGCCCTGCTCCTCGCTCTCGATGTTGCGACCGCCAATGACATCGTTGAGGCGGAGATTTCCGACGTCCTTCCCTTCGGTGTTGTCGAGGCCGAAGAGGCCCACGCCGTTGGGATCCCGGCCGTTGAGCTCGATCACCGAGTAGTCCTCGAAATCGGTGGGCCGCTCCTCGCGAAACTCGACGTTGTAGGGGGCGTAGTCGCGTCTCGCGACCTCGAGGATGCGTGCGCGCACCTCGGGCTCGACATTGCGCATGCCAAATCGGGTCAGGCCTTCGGAGAAGCCAGGGAGGTAGCGCAGGTAGACCACCTGCTTGGTGGGAAGGATCTGGAAGCGGCCCGACCAGGGGGGGCCGGTCAAGGTTTCGCCGAGGTAGCCGAGTTCCACCGTCGCCGTGCCCTCGAAGGTGCCGGGTGTCGCCCCCAACCCTTCGAGTTCGCCCTGCGCGTTGGCCTCGGGACGGATGACGAAACGCAGCGTCCCCGGTCCTTCGTACTCGGGGAAGATCTCGAAGTCGACGGGAAGGGCGGCGCCCTCCGTCGAGGTGAAGGTGCCCTGTAGCCGGATCCCGGTGTACTGCTGCGCCGCCGGATCGGAGGGCAGGAAGCCGCGTCCCACGAGGGTGAGCACCTGTCCGCGGCTGGCGGCGGGGGGCTCGGCGGCCGCCACCGCGGGGCGCACGATGAGGATCGCTGCCGGGATCGTGCCGCCCTCGACCTCTCCGGCGCCACTGGCATGGTCGTTCACCACGGTCAGGTCGAGATCGAGACGCCCTGTCTTGAAGCCGAACACCGAAGGTTCGTGTACGTACCGAAGCTCACGGCGAGAGATGGGCCGGACGGGCAGCTCCACGTCCACGGTCTCCGTCCCGCCGCCGTCCACTTCGAAGGTGCCGCGGGCGAAGACGCGGGTCGTACCCTCGCCAGGGAGGAGGAAACCCTCTCCCCGCAGGGTCGCCTCCTCCATGAAGGCCAGCGCCGGAGGCTCGAAGGAGACGGGAACCGGCAGGAGGCGGTCGACGACTTCGAAGCCGACGCTCGCGGAGTCCTCGATCCGGTGCTCCTTGCGCACGGTCCAGAGGGTGGCCGTTCCCTGGAAGGTGCCCTGCTCTCCGCCCAGCGCCGCAAAGAGCCGATCGCCGACCACGAGATAGAGTTCGGTCGCACTCTGATACTCGAGCTCGATCTCGGCGTCCACGGCGTGCCCGGCAAAGGTACCGGTCAGGTGGGCGAAGACGCGCTCGCCCCGGAGGAATCCGCTGCCGAGAAAGCGCAGCCGGCTTCCTGGGAGCACGACCGAAGGGGTCACCTCGGCCAGGTTGATGCGTTCGAGATCGTCCGGTGGCTTCTGGGGGCCGCAGCCGAGGACCGCAGCGATGGCAGCGATCGCAAGGGGGGCTGCCCATTGCGCCCGAGACGCGCCCCGCATCACTCGACCCGAAGCGAGTACGACCCCATCAGCTCGCTCATCCCCTGGTAGGTGCCCACCGCTACGTAGTAGGTGCCCGTCGCCGGAACCGTCCAGTTCAGGATCTCGGCGTAGAGGCTCGAGAGGTCCTGGGGATCGTCGTTCTCCACCAGCACCGTCCCGGTGGGATCGACGATCTTGAGGTAGGTATCCCCGATCTCCGGCATG
>CAYYHA010000002.1:3261-28854 GCA_964471535.1 uncultured Myxococcia bacterium
GCCCCCGGCGCCATCGTGTGCTGCACGTAGGTGAAGCCGGTGACCTGCGGCTGCAGGGTGAGTGACTGATCGTTGGCGCCCTCCGGCCCGTAGCTCATAGAGGCGATGAGGTTGAAGTTGCGGTCGCGGATCTGCACCTCGTCGCCGCCGTTCGACAGTCCGAGGGCACTTCCGCCGCCGCGGGCGGAGAAGACCTGGGCGCCGCCCATGGCCTTGAAGGTCGCCGGATCCCCGCCTCCGAAGACGAGGACCGCTTCACCTGGGGCGATCGTGGTGCCTGCCGGGAAGGTGAAGCGTTCGCTGACCGCATCGCTGATCGTGAAGCCACCGATGTCCACGGTGACCGTTGCGACGCTGACGATCTCGATGAACTCGTCCTCGGTTACGGAGGCCGTGCCGTTTCCGTTGACGTCTGCGTCCGGCGGCGGGTCGGCGAGCACCTCGTTGATGACCAGCTCGCCTGGGATGGCGGAGGGCGCCCCGCTGTCGTTGCAAGTCATCGAATCGGGGCCGCACTGCATGACCCCGCTGCCGAGATCGAAGCAGGTGTAGCCGTTCGGACAGCCGGCACCACCGCTGCAGTCCTGTCCGCAGAAGGTGTTGATGCCCCCGTCGAAGGTCAGACAGAGGTCGGTAGGACCGCCGCACTCCTCGTCGAGCTTGCAGCCCGTCTCGCAGAGGCCCGCGCCGCCGGCGAGGCGAGCGGTAAACGTGAGGTGGCCGGTGCAGGCCTGCAGATCGCAGGTCTCCCCCGCGGGGTCGTCGTCGTCGCGGGCGCAGATCTCGTAGGTGACGGTGATGAAGTCGCCGGCCATCAGATCCATGGGCAGGTGGACCTTCGCGCTCCAGGTGGTGCCTCCCTCGTTGCCCATCTTCACTTCGGTGAAGTCGGTCGGCTGGGGGTCGTCGCCGGTGGCGTAGCGGAGGATCACCTCCTGGATCGACGATTCCATGTCGCTGACCGTCGCGGTGACGGGAAAGTCGTTCGGGCCGGTCAGCGTGTCGGGGGTCGTCGATTGCACCGATGGCTTGTTACCGGTGCAGGTGGCGCTCCCTCCATCGCGGATGATGACCGTGTAGACGCGCTCGGCGGAGAGACCCGTGTCGGGGTTGGTGGCGGTCACCGTGAAGCTGTACTGCGGCTGCTGGCGCTGGGCAGGGGTCGGCTCCCAGAAGAAGACGGCGCGCTTGACCAACGGGGTGAAGACCGAGCCTTCCGGTTCACCAGCGATGGACCATTCGATGCGTGTGGCCGCATCGTCGCGCACCTCGATGATCTTCTCGATGGACTTTTGTCCCTCCTCGATCACCCAGGTACTGCTGCCGACGAACTCGGGGCCAGCGTTGGAACCGCCGCGGACCGTGATGACGATGCGCTCGCTGTCCTCGGCGTTGCCGTCCGAGACGAAGAAGTCCACCTGGTGGTCGCCCACGTCCGCCGCGTCGGGCGACCAGGAGAAGCGGGCCTGCGTGGGCGCGAACTGCTTCAGGGTCGCGCGCTCCGGCATCCGCTCGGCGCGAAACTGCAAGGTCGGCGTATCGGGGTCGCTCGCGGCGACGATGAACTCCAGGGTCTCGCCCACGGCCACCTCCTTGTCGCCGATGGCGAGCAGTTCTGGTGGCTGCCCGCCGCAGGCGACGAGCATCGAGGTCGCAAGGCTTACGAGCAGCAGGTGTCGCATCACGTTTGAGCCCTCCCGGGGGCGAAGATAGCAGGGGTCCTGGAGATTATCAGGCCTCTCGTCCGTGAAGGGCGCGGCAGAAAGCACTTGTGCGTCCGTGTAGGATAATGTAGGTAGCCCGCCGCGGACGAGGCCTCGTGGCCGAAGGGGAGTTCCGAGACCGTGTCTCCGACCTCCTCGACCTGATACGGGACAATCCTGCGAGGAACGATACAATCGGCTGGGAATCGATACGGCCGGTGCACGCGCACCTGTGCTGCCGCGGCCGAACCAGAGGATTCCAACGGAGGGCATTCCATGAAGCAAGTGACGTGGCTCTTGGCGCTGGCGGGGCTTTGCCTTGGCGCGGTGGCGTGTCCGTCCAACGGAGGCGGCGCCGTCGGTTCCAAGGAGGATGCCTTCGCCGGTGGCGACATCAAGGCAGACTGCTTCGACTGTGATCCCAACGACCTCCGGTCGGCCTTCGAGCAGGCGGATCTGGGGCGGACGGGCTTCTACCGCCGTGGCACCACCTGGACGGTGGCGTTCCAGTTCCGGACCGATCACCGCAACGAGATGAATGCGCTGCGCGGCCCCGACACGATCGTCGAAGGGGGGGACGCAGGCGACACCTACCTCTTCGAGTACCGCGTCGCGTCGCTGGGCACGCGGGTCTTCGGCGACTACAAGCGGCCCACCGCCACCATCGAGATCCAGCAAGCGGCCAGCGCCGGACCCCTTGCCGGCCTCGTCGCCGAGGACCGCCTCGACCGCTACACCTACCAGATGGATCTCATCATGAACGACCTCTTCCAGGGGGTTGCGAAGGTCTACTACGACGCACGCTACCCCCACGGGCACTATGTGGAGCTCGGCGAGGGGGCTCGGGTTCGCAGTGCAGCCGATCCCTTCCCCGTCTTCGTGCCCGATGTCACCGTCGCCGCCCCCGAGACGCGGTCGCTTCCCCCGCTGTCGCCGTCGCTCGAGGCAATCGCGGTCAAGGCAGCCGAGGTCGGCTGGCTGCCCGCCGACTGGAAGACCGCCGAGTACCGGTACTTCGAGTTCGATCTCGAAGGGGGTACGGAGGCCGTGTACTGGCGCAAGGGTGACCTGTGGCCGTCCTTCGTGACGAGCTGGCAGGGGGATGCACTCTTGGTCCGGCAGGTGGAGCCGTGAGGAGGTACGCCATGCACACCACGACGAAGCAGATTCTCGGGCTCGTGATCGGGGCGGTCTTGCTGGTGCCGGCGCTGGCCAGCGCACGCAACGAGAACGACCGCTACGGTGAAGTGAAGATCAGTCGCCTCCACGCCGGTGCCACCCTGGAGAACGGCGTCCTGAAGGACCGGGCACAGGTCTCGAAGGTGCCCTGGGTGGGCAGCTGGTGGGCCTACCGGAGCAACGGCATCGCCGACTGCTGGGACGAGTATGGCGGCGGCGATTGCTACAAGGACGAGACGAAGCTCTCTCCTGCAGCCAAGCTCGACCGGTGGCTCGATCGCGAGGCCCGAATCGATCGACAGGGGCTTGCCGACTACGTCGCTGGCATCGCCGACATCAACCCGCTCGCCAGCGAGCGCGTCGATCTGATCCGGCGCCTCAACCGGTGGATCGCTCAGAACCCGGGCAAGGATTGGCGGGAGACCGACGACGGGAAGCGCTACCTCGAGCTGACCCAGCAGATCGAGGATCAGAAGGCGATGCTTCCAAAGGTGGACGTGGACACGGCGGTGGAGTTCGAGGTCCTCAACCACGGAAACGGCCAGGAGGGCGTCGAAGGCTGGTGGGGTCACTGCAACGCCTGGTCGGCGGCTGCGGTGATGGATCCGGAGCCCCGGCATTCGACGACGGTGGACGGCATCGAGTTTTCACCTGCCGACGTCAAGGCCTACCTCACCGAGGCCTGGATGGAGCACCGCTCGAGCTTCTTCGGCAGCCGCGCCGACCACGATCCCACCGACGAGTCCGATATGGACGTCGCTTTCAAGGACGTCACGCCGGCGGCCTTCCACATCTTCTTTGCCGATCAGCTCGGCAACAAGGACAAGAGCTTCGTCATCGATCGTTACACCGGCTCGCAGGTGTGGAACCAACCCATCCGCGCCTACCAGACCAAGATCGAGCCCCTCTACCAGGGGGACACTCCGGAGCGCCGGCGAATCACGCAGACCGTCTACGGCTGGCGCGGTGAGGGCCAGGAACGGGACCTCGGGGAGCGTGAAGTCTATCCGGTGCTGGTCACCACCACCATCCACTGGATCACCGATGGCCTGCCCCACGACGCGCTCACGGTGGAGAACATCAACGACGTCGACGACGAGGACGAATTCGCCGACGCGTGGGCGATCCGCCGGAAGTACGACGACCAGGTGGAGGTTCGCACCCTCACCTACGAGCTGTGGCTGACGCGCCCGCTCGGCGACGAGGATGCGGAGATCATCGGCGATGGCGTGTGGAAGCACGCCAACCCCCTTGGCAACCAGAACCACCCCGACTTCATGTGGCAGCCCCTCGCCCAGGGCGCCGCGCGCCGGAACTACGAGAATCCCTACGTGCCCTATGAGCGAATCGTGGCTGAGATCCTGCCGGGAACGATCGAGCAGGTGGCGCCGCCGACGCCTTCGGAGGGTCTGGTCTTCGAGTCGACCGAGCGCTTCGAGATTCCCGACAACGATCGTAGCGGCGTGCGCTCGGTGATCACCGTGGAGGAGGACGTCGAGATCCACAGCCTGACGGTGATCCCCTCGATCACCCACACCTACAAGGGCGACCTCGAGATCACGCTGCGCAAGGGCCGTCGGTGGAAGATCATCAAGAAGCGAGGCGAGGGGGGATCCGAAGACGACGTGAAGGATCCCATCGACGTGCCCCACTACATCGGCGACACCACGAAGGGGGAGTGGACGCTGGTGGTCAAGGATCTCGCCGCGCAGGATGTCGGCACCCTCGAGGGGTGGAAGATCATCTTCAACCAATAGAGACCCGAAGGCGCCACCCGTAGCGTAGGCGGGTGGCGTCTTCCACCGCACCGCAGCCGGCCACGCGAGCCCGTTGCTGCAGCACCCACCCAAGCCCGCTGCCGTCTGCCAAGGCGCTGGGCTTCCTGCTTCGGTGCGGCGTGACACCGGGGGGATTGGGATGCCCGTGCCGCTCGGGTACGGGCGTTTTGCTATCCTGGACTCGATGAGAGGCTTCGTCGCGCTGGCTCTCGGGGCTGTGCTCGCATGCGGCTCCGTGCCAGCGCCAGGCCCGGACGGCGGGAACGGCGGCGGGACGCCGCAGCGGGATGGTGCCATCGGCTCGGCCGACGGCGGCCGAGCCGATGCGGGGTCCTTCGACGGGGGTGGGCTCGATGGGGGCCGGGTCGATGGCGGTGGCGGAGACGGCGGCGCCGAAGATGGTGGCCTCGACGGGGGGCTGGCGCCGCCTCCGGCCGGGCGGGACGACGACCGCGACGGCCTCGACGATCGCTGGGAGTACGAGGCGGGCGACCCCAGCCTCCTCGATTGGCGCAGCGCCGACACCGATGGGGACGGCACGCCGGATGGGGAGGAGGATCCCGATGGAGACGGCCTGACCCACCTGGAGGAGTATGCTTTCTCTCGCTTGCTCGCGACGCCTCCGGGCCGTCGCCCCGATCCCTTCCGCATCGATCTCCTTGTCGAGCTCGATGCGATGGAGGGCCGCGGCCTCTCCGATGCGGTGATCGCCACAGCGGTGGATGCCTTCGACGCGCTGCCCATCGCGAGTCCCACCGGCAGGCTCGGCGTGGGCCTCCTCGTCTACCGAGATCAAGAGGACCTTCCACCCCAGGACTTCGACGGCAGCTTCGAAGGACGCCACCGAGCGCTCGCCCAGAGCGGGCCCGCCTACCAGGCCCCGGGGGAGCCTGCGGTACCCTTCGCCAAGATGGTGCACGTGCTCGTCGCAACCCGGCGCACCGATGACCCCTACCGCGGGGGGGAGGTGGTCAGCGATGGGAATGGGGTGATCGAGAACACGGGCGTTCTCCTCTACAGTGACGCGCTCGCCGACCTGCATCCGCAGTGTGGAGGCGCCGGCGACCCGCCCATCACCTTCGAGGAGGCTCTGGCGGCGACGCTCGTCCACGAACTCGGGCACACCCTTCAGCTGGGGCACGACACCGAGGTGGGCGGCGGCATCAACTACTACAACATCATGAGTGTTCCCACCTCGTGCCTGACCGCGCAGCAGCGCTTCCACGGCATCGGCAACCGAGACGAGTCCCTGGGAAACACCGAATCGATCTCCGCGCCCCGCTTCTCGGTGGATGCGGCGATGCGCATGCACTTCCTCCAGAAGCTCTCCGTCGAGACGGCACAGCTCGACGACGGCGGTGACGGCTACGAGATGTAGGCGAGGTCGGCTCAGCGCCGGCCGAGGACCTCGGACCACCGCTGGGCCTGCGCGCGCTGGAGGGTCTTGGTGAAGAGGCGATAGCGCGCGTCCATCAGCGCGCTCTCCTCGCGGAGGCGCAGCGCCTCGTTGATCTCGGGCAGGCGCTGGGTCAGCTCCGCGTGGAGCCGGCGGATCTCCAGAGCTCTGGGGTCGTCCCCGGCCCGCTGCACCTCCTTGGGCAGGGCGAAGCGCTCGATGCTGCGGTCCGGCCGCGGGGGGTCCTCGATGAAGTAGAAGGCAGTGAGGGTGACCTCGGCGCCGCGCTTTGCACCCTTGGCAGCGGGGGCGATCCGCTCGAGGAGGAAGAGGGGCCCGTCTGCGGCAAGGCGGGCGGCAAAGAAGCGTTCGAGCTTCTCGAGATCGTAGGGGACGAGCACGGCGGTGACCTCCACCTCACCAAGGATCTCGTCGTCGCGCCACTCGAAGGGCTCGTCGGGACGCAGGTGCGGTGGGACGCGGCGGGCTCCGGCAGCCCTTGGCCTGTGCGGCCGGGCGGAGAAGCGTTCTAGTGAGAGACCCACGCGCCTGGCCACCCGCGAAAGGGCGGCGCGCAGCCTCGCGGCGTCGTAGCCGCGAGGGATGCGCCGGTCGATTCCGAGGCCTTCCCAGATCTTCGGATACTTCTGCTCCAAGTCCTGCGCGTAGGCGCCTCGGTTGTTGGCCAGCGCCGTGAACGCCGCGTGCTGCGTCTTGGTTCGCTGCCAGACGCGGTGGAGCGGATCGGAAGGCGTCGTACTCGGCGGGGCGCGGGTGGACTTCGCGGCTGCTGCGGCCGAGGCGGGCGCAGGCGACGTCGGGCCGGCGCCTCCCGAGTGCGCGGGCATTGCCTCCGCTCCGGCGTCCGTCGTATCGCCCGCCGGACGGCAAGCACCGGCAAAGGGGCCCGCGAGGAGAAGGGTCGCGAGCAGGGCGGAGCGGGAGAGGGCGCACACCGGCCCCTGATACCAGATCATCGTAGACAGTCCGACGGCGCGGGGGATGCCGCGGATTCGCGTCTCCCCCGGTGCGCCGGTGGGTGGGGGCGGGCGGCAGGACGCGCGATACCTAGGGAAGGGCCTTTTGATAGATGCGGTAGGTCTTGTAGCGCTCGCCGCCGATCATTTCGATCGGGCGGTTGATGAGGTCGTTGTCCTCGAGGGTCCATCCCATCTCGCACGCCGTGTACCCCTTCTTCTTCCCCTCGTCGTAGGTGTGGAGGATCATCTGCTCGGCGATCCCGCGACGGCGGTAGCCCGAGAGCACGCCCAGCGTGATGAGGCGAATCGTTCGGATGCGCTTCGAGTGATAGAGGAGCTTTCCCAGCCCGATGGGCAGCCCGAAGGTGGTCAGCTTTCCGTCAATGTGACGAAGCGCTTCGTTGATGTCGGGGAGCGCCAGCGAGAAGCCCACCGTCTTCCCATCCACCTCCGCGAAGAAGACGACGTCGGGATCGATGAGGAGCTTCAGGTCCTTCGCCAGGTGATCGAACTCGGCGTCGGTCATTTTGACGAAGCCCCAGTTCTTTTCCCACGCCGCGTTGTAGACCTCCTTGATGGCGTGGGCCTCCTCCTCGTAGCGCTTCAGGTTCGCCTTGCGGATGGACACGCCGCCGCGCCGCGCCGCCATGTTGGCCACCCGCCGGAAGCGCTCCGGGATCTCCTTTTCGTCGGTGATCCAGTAGGCGTAGAGGTCCTTGGCCTTGGTGAGCCCCCAGGCCTCGAGGAGTCGCCCGTAGTAGGGCGGGTTGTGGTTCATCATGATGCGGGGCGGCGTCTCGAACCCGTCCACCAGGAGCCCCACCTGGTAGTTGGTCGAGTAGTCGATGGGCCCCATGAGCGTGTCCCGCCCCTGCTCCCGCGCCCAGCTGGCCGCTGTGTCCAGCAGCGCACCGGCGACCTCCTCGTCGTCGATGGACTCGAACATGCCGAAACAGGCGATCTTGGTGCCGTGCTCGCGGTTGTAGTTGGGATCGTCGCTCACCAGGATGCGGCCCACCGGCTGCCCCTCGCGGTAGGCAATGAAGAAGTCCGCACTGCCGTGGTGGAAGAAGGGGTGCTTCTTCTTGTTGATGAAATCCTTCCGGTCCATCAGCAATGGCGGGACCCAGGCGGGATCGTTTGCATAGATGCGCCAGGGCAGCCGGACGAAGGTGTTGATGTCTCGTCCGCTCTCGACCTTGGCGATCTCGACTCCTGCTCTCGCATTCGGCATGGCACCCATCGCATTTCCGTCCTTTTCGGTACTGCTCGGTAAGCGGTCGATCTCATGGCACAATTTTTCGGACCGGTCCATGATCCCGTGGTCGTGAAGGAAACGAAGCAGCAGGGGCTCGACCTGAAGCCCCGGCAAAGAGGGGGGGAGGCGCGCGTGCAGGGAACCGTCGAGCGCGTCCTCTTCAGCGGAGACGATGGCTTCGCCGTCCTCAAGATCGCCGACCGCCACAGCGGGCAGCGCCACACCCTGGTGGGTGACCTGCCCGGCGTCCGAGAAGGGGAGGAAATCCGAGCCACCGGACAGTGGGTGGAGACGGAGCGCTACGGCCGGCAGCTGCGTGTCCACAGCTGGATGCCGGTCCTGCCCACCACCCAAGAGGGCATCCGGCGCTACCTCGCCGGTGGCGTCATCCCTGGGATCGGCCCCAAGACCGCCGAGCGTCTCGTCGCGCACTTTGGGAGCGAGACCCTCGAAGTGCTCGAGAAGCGGCCTGAGCAGCTGCGTGCGGTCAGAGGCATCGGAAAGAAGCGGGCGGCCGAGATCGCGCGCGCCTGGGCGGATGCGGTGGGGGTGCGCGAGGTCATGATCTTCCTGCAGAGCCACGGCATTACGCCCGCGGTCGCATCGCGTATCCATCGCGCTTTTGGCGCCAAAGCGATCGAGGTCGCAAAGCACGATCCCTACCGGCTCGCCGAGGAGGTCTCCGGCATCGGGTTCGCCACCGCGGATCGGATCGCACGTGCGATGGGGGTGGCCGAGGACGCACCGAAGCGCGTGCGGGCCGCGGTGCTCCACGTCCTCGAGCAGGCGGCGGCCGAGGGGCATTGCCACCTGCCGCTGCCCGATCTTCGGGAAGCCACCTTCGCCCTCATCGGGGTCGACGATGCGAAGATCCGAT
Organism: uncultured Myxococcia bacterium; assembly: GCA_964471535.1. Classification (GTDB taxonomy): domain Bacteria; phylum Myxococcota; class Myxococcia; order SLRQ01; family SLRQ01; genus CAYYHA01. The sequence goes on from CAYYHA010000002.1 coordinate 12,433, forward strand.
CGGCCATCGAGGTGCTCGCGCGCGAGGAGCGGATTCTCCTCGAGCCACCGACGGCATCTGCGGATGCGGTGGAAGCGCGTGCCTTCCTTCCTGCGCTCTATCGCGCCGAGGAGATGGCGGCTGCGCACCTCGCGCGCCTCTTCGGTGGGGCGCCCCGGCGCAGCGTGGAGCGCCCCGACGCACGGCTCTCGCTGTGGGAGGCGAAACATCGGATGCGGCTTGCGCCGGCGCAGCGACAGGCGGTGCTGGCCGCGGTCTCGGAGCGGGTCCTCGTGGTGACCGGCGGGCCCGGCACGGGGAAGACCACCCTGATCCAGGCGGTGGTGGATCTCTTTCGCGGCGCTGGAGCCACGTTGCGCCTCGCCGCACCCACCGGCCGGGCGGCACGGCGCCTCGCCGAGGCAACGGGCCACGAAGCGAGCACGCTGCACCGGCTCCTGGCCTTCTCGCCTCGCACGGGCCGCTTCGAGCACGGCCCGGAGCATCCCATCGAGGCTGACGCCGTCGTGGTGGACGAGCTGTCCATGGTCGACGTGACGCTCTTTGCGAGCCTCGTTTCCGCGCTTCCCGACGGATGCCGCCTGCTGCTCGTGGGCGACGTGGATCAGCTTCCGTCGGTGGGGCCAGGTGCGGTCCTCGCCGACCTCATCGACTCGCGGGTCGTTCCCGTGGTTCGCCTCACCGAGGTCTTCCGGCAGGCGGCACGAAGCCGCATCGTACAAGCGGCGCACGCGGTGAACGCCGGCCGGCTGCCCCCGGCGGGGCGGGAGGGAGAGGACTTCTTCTTCATCGAGCGCCGCGAGCCGGACGCCATTCTGGAGACCCTTGTGAACCTGGTCACGCGCCGCATCCCCCATGGTTTCGGCGTCGATCCCATCGAGGAAGTGCAGGTACTCACCCCGATGCACCGCGGGCTCCTCGGTGCGAAGAACCTCAACGAGCGCTTGCAGGCGGTGCTCAACCCCGAGGGCGAGGGTCTCGAACGCGGCGCCACTGCATTCCGCGTTGGCGACAAGGTGATGCAGCTTCGGAACGATTACGAACGCGAGGTCTTCAACGGCGACCTCGGGCGGATCGTCACGGCGGATCCCTCGGCGGGCGCCCTGGTCGTGGACTTCGACGGGCGGAGGGTGCGCTACGAGCGCGACGCCCTCGACATGCTGACCCTGGCCTATGCCGCAACCGTGCACAAGTCGCAGGGCAGCGAATACCCGGTGGTGGTCCTTCCGCTGTCGATGCAGCACTATGTGATGCTGCGTCGCAACCTGCTCTACACTGCGATCACCCGCGGCCGCCGACTGGTCGTCCTGGTGGGTGAGCGGCGAGCCCTTCGGGCCGCGGTGGAGCGGGCCGGTGACCACCAGCGACATACGGCGCTTGCCGACCGGCTCAAGGCGTGTCGTCCATGAGCTCGGGGAAGCGGGGACGCCAGGGGAAGAAGCGTCGCAAGAGGAGGGTGAATGCGAGAGCGAAGATGGCGATGACCAGGACGAAGCCGCTGTAGGCGGGAAAGCGGAGGAGGAAGCGCTTCAGCGGCGGGAGGGCGAGTGCGATGGTTGCGGTCAGCGCCGCCGCGAGGGGTAAGGCGATGAAGACGATCTGGTGCTTGGTCTGCTCCGCCCGTCGCGTCTGTTCCAGCTCGACGATGCGCCGGCGCGTCTCGGGCTCGCGGAGATCGACCAGGATGACGCTCTCGCAGTAGGCGCACTTTCCCTTCTGCGGGTAGCGCCGTCCGCACTCGGTGCAGGCGTAGGGTCGCAAAGGCTCGGTCATGCGGGGGATGTAGATCCAGGTCGAGCCCACGTCAAAGTGGGAGCTGGAGATGGATGCAGGGGAGACACAGAGACCGGGACGGGCGGCGCCGAGCGGCCCCAAAGCTGCCCCTACCGGGCCACCCTCGGGCGGTACCGGCGCTGCGGGCGTCTCCCTGGCCGTGGCCGTGCTCCTCCTCGGGGCGAAGCTCCTGGCCTGGCGGTGGACCGGCTCGACGGCCGTGCTCTCCGACGCCCTCGAGTCCATCGTCAACGTGGTCGCCGCCGGCTTCGCCCTGTGGTCACTGCGCCTTGCCAATGAGCCGGCAGATCTGGACCACCCCTACGGACACGGGAAGATCGAGTTCGTCTCGGCAGCCTTCGAGGGCGGGCTGGTCTTCCTCGCCGGCCTCGTCATTGCGCAGGAAGCGGTGCAAGCACTGATCCGGGGCTCCGAGCTCGAGCGCCTGGGCGAGGGGATCGCCATCACCGGCGCCGCCGCCGTGGTGAACCTTCTGTTGGGTGCGTGGCTGGTTCGCGTCGGGCGGAAGAGCGGATCGTTGGCGCTCGTCGCCGATGGCAAGCACGTGCTCTCCGATGTCTGGACCTCGGCGATGACGGTTCTCGCCCTGGTTCTGGTGAAGTGGAGTGGGCAGGCCTGGCTGGATCCTGCCGTGGCCCTCGTCGCGGCGGCCAACCTCCTGCGCATCGGTGGGAAGGTCGTCCTCGAGGCGGTGCACGGCATCATGGACGTGGCGGATCCCGAGGACCTCGAACGGGTGACGCAGGCTCTTTCCACCATCGAATCGCCACGCTTCGTCGGGTGGTCGAAGCTCCGATCCCGTCACCAAGGTCGCTTCCACCACGTGGATCTGACCATCTACGTGCCCGGTGAGATCAGCGTCGAGGAGGCCCACGAGGTTGCCGACGAGGTCGAGCGGGTGGTGCGCGAGGCCCTCGGAGAGGCGCAGGTCATCTGTCACATCGAGCCGGCGCGCCTGATGAACGAGGCACGGAGCGGTCTCTGAGAGCGAGGGATGGCAGCGATAGAGGAAGGCCGTCGCCGGGGCACTCGCCGCGCCCTGCACCCTTAGCCGGGCCGCTCGGTATGCCCATCGGGGTGGGTCGCGAAGCGCTCGGGCGCCGGGCCGTGAACGGGGTCCCGACGGCCCCACGGCCAGCGCCCGAAGGCGCCTTCCTGGTACTCGGCGAAGGCTCGCAGGAGCTCCTCCCGCGTGTTCATCACGAAGGGACCGTAGTGGGCGACCGGCTCGCCGATGGGCCGGCCCTGCAGGAGGAGCAGCTCGGCACCGTCGGGCCCCGACTCGATCTGCAAGGGTCGGTCCGGCAGCACCTCGAGGCGTTGGCCCACGGTGACCGGCTCCCCGTCGAGGCTCAAGGTCGACCCCTCGAAGAAGTAGAGGGAGCGGTGGACGCCGGGGCTCGCGGCGGGCAGCCGGAAGCGGGCCGAGGGCTCTAGGCGGATCGTCCAGACTGCCACCTCGGCTTCGGGCCGCGCCGCCCATGAGGCGGGTGGGGGTGGGGGCGGCCGCAGGTCCCCAAAGGCACCGGCGACGAGGGTGAGCTCGGTCCTGCGACCCGCCTCGTCCCGCAGCACCGGACGCGGGATGCGCTCGGCCCAGTACATCGTGAAGCGTGGCTCGCAGCCCTTCTCCTTCGCGGGGAGGTTGAGCCAGATCTGGAAGAGGTCCAGCGGGTTCGGGCCCTCGCGGTCGAGCAGCGGAAAGATCTCCGAGTGCTCGAGCCCACGGCCGGCGGTGAGCCACTGCACGTCGCCGGCGCCGTAGCGGGCCGCCGCTCCCAGGGAATCGGCGTGGTCGACGAAACCCCGACGCACGAGGGTGAGGGTCTCGAAGCCTCGGTGGGGATGGGCCGGAAACCCCGGAACCACAGTGCCGTGATACATGCGCCACCCCTCGAGCCCCTCGAAGTCCTCTCCGATGCGCCTTCCCACGAGCGACGCGCGGGGACCGAGCTCTTCGTTCCCTGCGGGATAGTCGTCGACGTGATGGACGCAGAGCAAGAAGGGGTCCACGGTGGGCCACTGCATGCCCACGATCGGCTCACGGGCGACGATCGGGGACGCATGAGAGGCCTTTTTCGCCGGACGCCGGCGCATACCGGCAGTCTAGCCATCTCCGTCGGCACGCCAAGACGGGAAAGACCTGAGCGGGATCCCCCAGGGGTTAGTCCTCACGCCCCGGCTCGGGCCAGGCTCCGGGCCTCCGCGGTGGGGATGCGCAGGAAGAAGGTCGTCCCCTGCGGCCCCGTCTCACACTCGATGGACCCGCCCATACCCTCGATGATGTCTCGGCAGATGGCGAGACCCAGGCCCGTCCCCTTGCCCACCCCCTTGGTGGTGAAGAAGGGTTCCCACATCCGCTCCTGAACCTCTTCGGGGATCCCCGAGCCGTGGTCTCGGACCGTGATCAGCACCGACTCGTCCCCCACGGAGCCGCCGACCTCGAGCCGTCCCTTGCCCCCCTGTGCGTCCAGGCCGTTCTCGAGCAGGTTCATGATCACCTGGGAGAAGCGTCCCGGGCTTCCCCGGAGCATAGGCAGCTGATCTGGGAGCGAGAGTTCCACCTCGGCCAAGGTCTTCTTGGCGCCTCGGAAGACGGTCACCGCATCGTGGATCGCCTTCAGCGGAGAGAAGTCGGTCTCCTTCTTGTCGTTGCGCGCCATGCCTTTGAGCGCGTCGACGATCTCCAGGATGCGGGCGGTGCCGTTCTGGCAGTCCGTTGCGATCTCGGTGAGCTCCTCGATCACCTCCTCGAGGGGCGCGCGGCCCTCCTTCAGGTCCTCGAGGCAGGCGAAGAGGCTGGAGATGTTGCTCTTGATGAAGGCGAGCGGGTTGTTGATCTCGTGCGCGACCCCGGCCGAGAGCTGTCCGATCGCGGCGAGCTGCTCTCGGGCGACCGCGGCGCGCTCTGCCTCACGGATGCGTTCCTCGAGCGCCACCTTGTCGGAGACGTCCCGGAAGATGGCCTGCATCTGGCGCCCCTCCGGCCCCTTCTCGACGTGGATGGTCACCTCGCAGTGCACGAGGCCACCCTCACGGTGCTTCACGGAGATGGGGACGACCGTGGTCCCCCCGTCGCGGATCTCCGCCACCACCTCGGACCAGGTCTGCCGGTCTCTCCAGCCGACGAGGCTGTGGACGGAGCATCCGATGAGCTCCTGCTCCGAGCGCCCGAAGATGGCCAGGTCACCCCGCGCCGAGAGGATGCTCCCATCGGTGCCGATCTCCAGGATCGCATCTGCGAGCTCCTCGACCAGGGTCGATGCCCGCGAGGCCAGGGCCTCGTGCCGCGCTCGCTGCAGGAGTCCACCGACGACATCGGTGAGGCTGGCGAGCAGTCGCAGCTCGCCGTCGCCCAGGGTCTCGGTCGGCCCCACCACGAGGAGGGCGCCGCAAATCTCGCCCCCGCTTCGCACGGGCAAGGCCAGGGCCGAGAGGACGTCTCCGTCGGCGACCGTGGTGTCGAGCTCGAGCGGGGAGCGGGAGAGGTTTCGTACGTGGGTAGGGGCGCCGCTTCGGACGGCGCGCTCGACGCTGGACCGAGGGGACTCCGCGTGGTCGATGGCAAGGCGCTCTGCCAGCGGGCCCGACGCCAGGGGGACACCCGCCTGCGCGATGGGGATGAGATGCGTTCGGCCGAGGTCCAACTCGTAGAGGATGAGATGGCAGCCCATGAGGGTCCCGGCCAGGGTGCCCAGCGCCTTCGACGCGGCCAGTCTCGGCGGGTGCGGTGCACTGGTGCTGCCGAGCATCGCGCGCAGCGCACGAATCTCCGCCCGGAGCCGCTCGGTGCCGCTGCGCTCGAGAAAGACGATGTGTCCCGAGCCGTCGTCGAGGGCGGCCACCATCAGCCGCACCTCACCTGCCGAGCCCAGGCTCAAGATCCCCTCGACCGTCTCGCCCGCCTCGCGCTGCCGTTCACACAGTTGGTGTATGGCGCGCATGATGCGGTCGGCCGCAGCACCTTCGAGGATGGTGCGCGCATAGTGGTTGGCGGCCGTCGTCTCACCCGAGGCGGTGACGCGCACCATGCCCACGGGAAGCTCGTCCGCCAGGGTGGCGAAGGCACGGGACATGGTGGCCCAAGGGGTGTCGGCTTCTTGACGGGCGCCTCGCATGCGCGGGGACTTCCTGCACCGCCCGTGCCACCGGCTCACGGCTTCGCAGCGACGAGGGTGCTTAAGGCGAGCCAGGGCTGTGCCGATGGGCAACACAGATGAGTGCCACCGAAAGTGCCGCCAGCCAGCTCCTCAAGAAACTCCTCGAAGGGGTGGCCAAACACGGGGCCAGCGATCTGCACCTCCGCGTGGGTCAGGTGCCCTATGTGCGCCTCGACGGGAAGCTCGCCGAGACCAAGGCGAAGCCGCTGACCGATGTGATGATGGACGAGATCCTTCAGCTCACCTCGGGGATCCGTCCCAGCGAGGACATGAACGGTGAGTTCGAGTTCAGCTTCGACGCACCCGACGTCGCACGCTTTCGCGGCCACGCCTTCCGGGACAGCAACGGCTGGAGCCTCTCGCTCCGGGCCATTCCCTACGAGATCCCCGATTTCCGGCAGCTCCGTCTCCCCCCGGTGGCCAAGGTCCTCTCCGAGCCGATCGCGGGGCTGGTGCTGGTCACCGGTCCAACGAACTCGGGGAAGTCGACCACGGTGGCGTCGATGCTACACCACCTGTGTTCGAGCGAGATCGTCAACCTCGTGACCATCGAAGATCCCGTCGAGTATCGAATCTCTGGCACCCCCTCCTGCGTCTCGCAGCGCGAGGTGGGGCGCCACACGGACAGCTGGCACAGCGCGCTGGCGGCGGTGCTCAGAGAGAACCCAGACGTGATCTTCATCGGCGAGATACGGGATCGCGACACCCTGGACGTGGCGATGCGGGCAGCGGAGACGGGCCACACCGTCTTCACGACCTTCCACACCGCCACGGCGGTGCAGACGGTGCAGCGGATCATCGGAATGTATCCAGCGGAAGAGCAGGAGACGGCGCGCGCGCGGCTGGCCGATGCACTCCGCGGAGTGCTCTGCCAGCGCCTGCTCCCCCGCAAGGGCACGCGGGGTCGGATCCTCGCCTCCGAGGTGATGATGGGGACCTTCTCCATCAAGGAGGCCATCCGCGACCCGGCGCGCACCCGTACGATCCCCGCCATTCTCGAGCGCTCCGGCGACCAGCACATGCGCACGCTCGATCAGTCGCTGGCGGAACTGTGCTCCCAGGGCCTGGTCGAGATGCAGGTGGCCCTCGCGCACGCCGTGAGTCCCAACGACCTCAAGCGCGGCCTGAGCCTCTCCGGCATGGTGGCGTAACGGGACCCAAGGTGTCGCAAGGTCTGCGGCCCCACGCGCGCAGGTCGGGCCCGCTGGGCGACGAGCGAAGTGCAGCGCCTGCACGGCGGCCCCACGCCCCGCCCGGCCGGTGGCGCTGCAGGGTGGCGCGGTGCTCGAGTACGGCTTGCCACCGTTCGGCCTCTCGTCCAACGGCGCCTTGGTGCGGGTCCCGTGCGACCCGGGATCCCCCGCTGACCCTGGATCGGTGTTCAGGCCCCGGCGCACAGCGTCCAAAACTCGACGCTCTCCTGGCCCTCGGAGGCGTCGGGATCTTGGCGCGGTGGCTGCATCACCCGGCGCGCACGAAGCGAATCGACGGCACCACACGCGAGGGACGAGCAGCATGAACAGCCAGGCGCGACAGATCCACGAGACGGATTCTTCGAAGGTGATCCACGGCATCGGCTCTCCTCTGATCTCGATCCTGAAGAACGCCGAGCGCATCGCTGGCAGCGAGGCGACGGTGCTGCTCACGGGCGAGACCGGTACGGGTAAGGAAGTCTTCGCCCGTCACATCCACGCGCACAGCCGGCGGGCCGGCGGCCCCTTCGTCCCCGTCAACTGCGGCGCCATTCCCGAGAACCTTCTCGAGTCGGAACTCTTCGGCCACGTGAAGGGGGCGTTCACGGGGGCCGATCGGGCGCGGAAGGGCCGCATCGAGCTCGCCAGAGGAGGGACGCTCTTCCTCGACGAGGTGGGTGAGATGCCGCTCTCGCTGCAGGTGAAGCTGCTCCGAGTCCTGCAGGAGCGGGTCTTCGACCCCGTCGGATCCAACGAGTCGATTGCAGCCGACTTCCGGCTCATCGCAGCGACCAACCGGGACCTGCTCGCGGAGGTGGAGGCGGGTCGCTTCCGGCGAGACCTCTACTATCGTCTCTTCGTCTGCCCGATCGAGCTTCCCTCCCTGTGCGAGCGGCCCATGGACGTGGTGCCGCTCTTCCGGCACTTCTGGGCGAAGCTCGGGGAGAAGAGGCCGGTGGAACAGGGCGTGCTCGCACGCCTCGAGTCTTACGCCTGGCCAGGGAACGTGCGCGAGCTGGAGAACCTCTGCCAGCGCCTCTCCGTGTGCGCGCCTGGCGAGGCGGTTCGGGTCGAGGATCTGCCAGCGCCCTATAGCGAGGTCGAGCCGAGCTCCGTCGTCACCCTCTTTGCGGGCGAGGCCGAATGCGCGGACGGGCGAACGATGGAGCACGAAGCGGAGGCCCTGCGCGAGCTGACGCCGCCGGTGGACGCGCGCTGCCTGCACGTCTTCGACGACGCGGTGGACGAGGAGGAGAACACCGACGTCGATCCCCTGCTCGTCGGGGTGGAGGAGTTCCCGAGCGACCTGCCCGCCTTCCTCCGGGATCTCGAGTACCGCTTCATCGACGCGGCGCTGGCGAAGCACGGTGGCAACAAGAATGCAGCCGCCAAGGCGCTCGGCCTGCGCCGCACGACCCTGGTGGAGAAGCTGAAGCGGAGGGCGCAGCACGCTGCCCGGAGCGAAGGAACGGGGGATTCAGCAGCGGCGCCAAGCGCTTGACGGGGATACCGGCACGTCCGCTGCACTCCACCGCGGGCGTGCGAGCTGGGAAACGAGGTATCCGGGTCGGCGCGCTGCTGCTCTTCATCGCCTTGGCGGAGCCGGCAGGCGCCTCCGATTTGCGGACCGTGCTCGGTGCCGCCGAGGCGGTGCAGCACATCCAGCTCCCCGGGGTCCAGCGCGTTCGCGTGAGGGTCTACGGCCTGCAGCAGCGGGTCGAGATCCAGGTGGTGCAGGGGCGGAAGGGGATCGGGACGGTCGTTGCAGAGCAGGTGGGCGGCGCGTCGCTCTGCCGCCTGGCCCAGGCTCTTGGTGCGACGGTGGAGCTGCGCTGCCAGAGCCCGCGCCTGCAGGCAGTGGTGCGGCGTACGAAGGCAGGACTGGGTGTGGACATTCTCGAGCTTCGTGGCCTGCCGTGGTCGAGTCTCCTCGACGGGGTGCCCCCGGTGGGCTACCACCCCCGCGATCTGGGCTACCGGGGCCTGTGCCCCGGGAAGGAGGAGGCGACGCGGGGCGAGTGTGCCTTCCGTGAGGGGAAGTACGAGCTCGCCGAGCGCGCGTTCCGAGACGCCATCGGCACGCCGACCTCCGGCCTCGCACGTATGCGCCTCGGCGATCTCGCGTGGTTGCGCGGCGACATCTCGGAGGCGGCGATGCACTGGAGCGCGGTTCGCGCCGTCGGGATGGTTCGGCGTCTGACCGACATGCGCCTGTCCGAACTCCGGGGGGATGTGGTGGAGGAGGGGCCGCGCTTCGAGCGCCTCTATGATGTGAAGGCTCTGACCGATCCTGTCCGAGCCGAGGTGGAGCTGCGTGCCGCCCGGGTCCGCGCCTTTCACGGCCGTCCGATCGCGGCGGTGCGCGGGCTTCTGGATTCGCTGAACGATGTGCCGGTGCCACGTGCCTGTCGTCTCGCGCCCTCGACCTGCAAGTCGATTGCGCTCGCCGCGCTGCGTGCCGCCCACGAGGAGGACGAGATCCAGGACGTGCTCCTCTTCTATCTCGCTCTTCCCGATCGCTTCGAGGCGCCCCTGGCCGTCGAACTCGCGGACGCGGCGGCCGACCGGGCCCTGGCCATCGGTGCGACGGGTTTCGCTGCCAATCTCCTGGCCGCCGTTTCGAGCCAGGTTCGGCCCGAGGACCTGAGTGACCACCTGCTGCGGACGGCCGCGCTCTATCGACAGGCGGGAGACGACGTGCGTGCCGATGTCGTGATCCGCTATGCGCGGGAGCGGCTTCCACCGCGCCTGCTCTCGGCTCCAGCCTGGCGCAGCGTCATCGCGCCGACGCCCAAGAAGCGCGCGGCCCGCCCGAAGCGGACACCTGCCAAGGGTCCGAAAATCGACGTGGATGCGGCGAAGACCGCTACGGCTATCGCCGACGCGCTCCTCGTACAGGCTCGGGCACGAAGGCTGCAGTCCAAGCAGACGAAGGCGATGCACGACGTGAATCTGACACCCCGAGACGGCGACGACGGAGCCAAGGCACCATGAAGCTCTTCGGTCACACCCTGCGCGTCCTCGAGATCGGCCTGGACAGCCGACTCCGCCGGCACGAGATCCTCTCCGGCAACGTCGCCAACGCGGATACCCCGGGTTACCGGGGCCGCGATCTCGACGTCCGCCGGGCCACGATTCGCCGAGTCATCGACGAAGCTGCCACCGCCTCGGGCGAGACCGGAGTTCGTGTGCCTGGCACCCCCGAGGACGACGTCTACGAGGTCGACGCACCCGCCGGCCTCGACGGGAACACGGTCGACATCGACCGAACGATGGCGGGGCTGGCGCAAAACGGTCTCGAATACTCCGCGCTCGCCAAGAGCATTCGCAAGAAGCTGGCGCTTCTGCGTTACGTGGTCACGGATGGGCAAGGGTGATGGCGGGCTTCTTTTCATCGCTCAAGATCAGTGCCTCCGGTCTCATCGCCCAGCGAGCCCGGGTGGAGGCAGCAAGCTCCAATCTCGCCAACGCCGAGACCACACGGGGGCCGGATGGAAGAGCGTACCGGCGCATCGATCCCGTCTTCGAGAGTATCGAGGAAGGCGAGGGGTCGGCGGTGCGTGTGGCCGCGATGCACCGGAGCGATCGGGTGCGACGCATCTTCAACCCCGACCACCCCGATGCGGATGCGGAGGGGTTCGTCGAGCTGCCCGACGTCAATCCGATTCACGAGATCGTCAACCTGATGAGCGCGCGCCGATCCTACGAGGCGAATGCGACCGCATTCGACACATTGAAAGCCATGGCAGCGCGCGCCATCGAGATCCTGGGGTGATGCCATGACCGCGTTCAAACCGGTGGGCAAGGAGGTCTCTCGCTACCTCGTGGATCGGGCTGAGCCCCGCGGTGCAGGCGGAGCGGAGAGCCGAGAGGGCTTTTCGAGCGCGGTGGACGAGGCGCTCGAAGCCCTCGACCAGACGATGGTGCAGGCGGACCACCAGGCGGCACGGCTCGCGGTGGGAGAGGGAAACCTGCATGAGACCGCCATCGCCATCGAGAAGGCGGACGTGGCCATGCGACTGGCCGTGCGCATCCGAAACAAGATTGTGGATGCCTACCAAGAGATCATGAGGATGCCGGTGTGATGGAGGCGGTCTCGCAACGGCTGAAGGCTGTCGCCGAGCGGTGGGCCGAGCTGAAGCCTCCGGTGCGGCGCGCTCTGGCGCTTGGCCTAGCCGCGACGGTGATCGCCGTTGTGGCCGGACTGCTCTTTGCCTCGCGTACCGAGCGCTACGAGTATGCGTTCACCGGGCTCGACAAAGCCGACGCGGAGGAGGCGGTTTCGATCCTCCGATCGGCCGGAATCCACTACCGCGTCGAGGCCGGGGGCGAGGCGCTCGCCGTCGAAGCCTCCCGCGTCTACGATGCTCGTCTCGCACTCGCTGCCGCGGGCATTCCAAGGAAGTCCGGAACCGGCTTCGAGCTCTTTGACAAGGCCGACCTCTCCCAGTCCGAGTTCACCCAGCAGGTCAACCTGCGGCGAGCGATCGAGGGAGAGCTCGCGCGCACCATCGGAAGTCTGGATGCGGTCCGCGAGGCACGTGTCCACCTCACCTTCCCGCGGCGGGGCCTCTTCCAGGAGGACGACGACGAGGCCAGCGCGTCGGTGGTCGTGCGTCTCTTCCCCGGTTCCACTTTGAGCCGCCGCCAGCTCGCGGGGATCCGCCATCTCGTGGCATCTGCGGTTCCTGGCCTCAAGACGGAGAGCGTCACGGTGGTCGATGCGAGCGGCCGGGTGCTCGCCGGTGACGAGGCGGGTGAGACGGGCGATCTGGTGAAGTGGCAGCGCCGCCTCGAGCAGCGGATCGAGGAGCGCATCGTCTCGCTCCTCGAGCCGGTGGTGGGCGAGGGGGCAGTGGTCGCACGCGTCACCGCCGAGGTCGATGCCAGCCAGGTGCAGACCACCGAGCAGCTCTTCGATCCCGAGAAGGTCGCGGTGAAGAGCGAGCGGGTGACGACGCGAAGCGAGACCGGGGCGACCTCGAACGCCAAGGCGATCGGCATCCCCGGAGCGACCTCCAACGATCCCGCGCGCTCGCCCGGTGGAGGGGCGACGCGCAGTGGCGCTCGTCAAACGAAGTCCGAGCAAGAGGACGAGACCCGAAACTACGAGGTCTCGAACACGGTGCGACGGATCGTCCGGCGGGAGCCGAAGCTCGAGCGTCTGACGGTGGCGGTGCTCGTCGATGGTGTGGACGGAAAGCCGCGGAGCGAAGCGGAGGTGGCGCGGATCACCGAGCTGGTGAAGCGAGCCGCCGGCTTCGACGCCTCCAGGGGAGATGAGATCGAGGTCACGTCGATGCCCTTTGCCGCCCGCCGCGGGGAGGGGGACGCGGCGGAGGCGCCGGCGACGCCCCCGTGGCTCTGGTACGCCGCAGCGGGCGGCGGGCTCCTCCTTGCCGTGCTCCTAGGCCTCTTCGTCCTGCGCCGGCGGAGGCAGGAGGAGGAGCCGGCGCTCACCCCCGGCCGCAGCGTCGCGGAGATCGAGGCCCGCTTCCGCACTGTCGAAGCCGCCGAGAGCCCGCCGGCGGAGGAAGCGGAGGCGCTCCCCGATCCCATGGAAAGCGCCCTCGAGCGGGCACGCGAACTCACGGCGGCAGATCCCCTTCGCGCCGCCCGGCTCCTGCGCGCCTGGATCAAGAACGACCGCGAGGAACGCACGGAGATGAGCCATGCCTGATGCCGCACTGCGAAGCAAGGCGACGGAGAGCCCGGGTCGATTCGGTGCACCGGGAAGCAGTGGAGACTGGGCGAAGCGCGCTGCGGCGGTGCTCATCGCGCTGGGACCCGATTTGGCACGTCTCGTGTTTGCGCACCTGAGCGAAGACGAGATCCGACGCATCGCAGCGGCCGCCAAGGACCTGGGCGCCGCCTCCAAGGAGACGGTGGAGGCCTCGGTGCGCACCTACATCGAGGAGCTGGACGGCCTCGGCGCGGACCTCATCGCCGGAGATGGACTGCTCCGTGACGTGGCCATCTCGGTGGTGGGCGAGGAGGTGGCCCGCCGGGCCTTCGATGGCGTGGCGCCGCCACCGCCAGTGGACGAGGCCCTCGGCTCGGTGCTCGACGCGGATCCCGAGGTACTCGCCATGGTGCTCGCCCGCGAGCAGGCGCAAACCGCCGCACTGGTCATGGCGGCGATGGAGCCGGAGCGGGCGGCCGCGGTGATGGAGCACATTCCCGAACCACAGCGCCCCGAGATCCTGCGCCGGATGGCCATGGTGGAAGCGGTGTCTCCCGATGTGCTCCGGGAGATCGGCCAAGCCCTTGCCAGCGAGCTTCGTGCCGCCGTGGCGGGAGGGCTACGGCGCGTGGACGGCCGCACTGTCGCCTTGGAGATGCTCCGCCGAGCCCCCGCAGAACAGCAGCGCGAGGTGCTCGAGCGCATCGAACGGGAGAACCCGGACCTTGCCGTGGAGCTGCGCTCGAAGCTCTTCACCTTCGATGACCTCCTCAACCTCACCGACCGCGACGTGCAGGCGCTGCTCAAGGAGATCGACTCCAACGACCTGGTGGTCGCACTGAAAGGCGCCACCGAAGAGGTCGTCCAGAAGATTCTCGGCAACATGTCCAGCCGGGCCGCCGCCATGGTCATGGACGATCTACAGGCCATGGGCCCCACCCGTCTCGACGTGGTCGAGGAGGCACAGGGTCGCATCGTCGAGGCTGCCCTCAAGCTCGCGGACGACGGTCGCATCACCATCGTCCGCCCCTCCGACAAGATGGTGTGATCCATGTCTACGGTCTTCACGCAGAGCACCGACGAAGAGCCTTCGGTCCGGCGCCCCAGCTTCCTCGCCGATCTCCCCGACAGTGCCCCCCGGCCCCTCGACTTCGGTCGGATTGGAGCTGCGCGGAGGATCGAAGCGTCGATGGAAGACGGATCGGGACGGGAGACAGATCCGGACCTCGTGGGGCGGAAGGACGATCCGCGGGGCGCAGCAGGTCGCGACGGACGCCCCAACGTGCAGGCTGGGGATGCAGCTAACCTTTCAGGGAGCCGGGATTTCGGCCCGGAGACGTGCGCTGCGGAATCCGAGGCCTCGAGCGTGCCGCGGGCGGATCGGACAGAGGGACGGGAAGGCGCGGCACGGGAGGAGACGGATCCGCTGGCACAGCAGCAGGCCGCGGGCGATCTCGGTTCCGGGGTGCACACGCAGGAGGACGAGGCGGCGCGAGGCGGTACGACGAGCCCGGCGTCCGAAACGGAGGAGGCGGAGGGCCGGGGTGCGGAGGCGCAGGATGCCGATCTGCAGGAGCATCCGGGGCAGGCGCTGCCCGATGAAGCGCCGGACGGCGAGCCGGCGCCCCAGCGGCCCATCACCGCTGCCGAGCTCGAGGCCCGGCGTCTCGAGGTCGAGGCAGCTCCGAACGCACACGATGCCTGGAGCGAGCGCCTCGCGGCTGCATTGTCGGAGCTGCGGGCGACCTCGCGCCTGCTTGCGGAGCAGGCACGCAGCGACGCCATCGAGATCGGGCTGATGGTGGCGCGCCGGATCCTGGAGGGGGAGGTGGCCACCCGCGTGGACACCCTCTTCTCCCTCGTCAAGAGCGCGATCCGCCGTGCCGGGGAGTCACGCATCATCGAGGTCCGGCTGCATCCAGAGGACCTTCGGCGCCTCGAGTCGGTGCTCGACGTGGACCAGGATCGCCATCTCGAGATCGCGTCCCTGCGGCTGATAGGCGACGCCACCTTGGCGCGCGGGGACGTCGTCGTGGAGGCGGAGTTCGGGACCATCGACGCCCGGCTCGAGACGCGTCTGGACCAGATGCGCCAGGCGCTCGAAGAGGTTGCCGGCGAAGCGCCCGAGGGGGAGGCGAGATGAGTCTCCTTCCGATGGAACGGGTCCGCGATGCGATCCTGCAGGCCGAATCGGTGCGCGTCCGCGGGCGTGTCACTCAGGTGAAGGGCGTCGTGGTCGAAGCTCTGTTGCCTCGTGTGGCCGTGGGCACCGCCTGCGAAATCCAAGTCTCCAGCGGTCGCAGCATTGCGGCCGAGGTGGTGGGCTTCGACGGTGCCAAAGCCCTGCTGGTGCCCTTTGGGGAGGTACAGGGCATCGGCGAAGGGTGCGCGGTGGTACCGCGGGCGCAGGTCGCCAGCATTCCGGTGGGGGAGGCGCTCCTCGGCCGGGTCGTCGATGCAGCGATGCAGCCGCTCGACGGCCAGCCGCCGCCGCGCCTTCCCCATCGGCAGGCTCTCAACACCGAGCCCCCGCCGGCGATGGCACGGCGCCGCATCTCCCGGATCTTCGTCACCGGTATTCGCGCCATCGATGGGTTCCTGACCCTCGGCGAGGGGCAGCGCATCGGGGTGATGGCGGCGCCGGGGGTGGGCAAGAGCTCGCTCCTGGGCATGCTCGCCCGCAGCTCGGAAGCGGACGTGATCGTCGTCGGGCTCGTCGGAGAGCGCGGTCGCGAGGTGCGGGAGTTCGTCGAGCGCGACCTGGGCAGCGACGGCCTCGCGCGCTCGGTGGTGGTGGTGGCAACGGGCGAGAAATCGCCGCTGGTCCGGGTGCGCGCCGCGATGGCGGCGACGAGCGTGGCCGAGTACTTCCGGGGGCAGGGCCGGCGGGTGTTGCTCCTGGTGGATTCGCTCTCGCGGGTGGCGATGGCGCAGCGTGAGATCGGGCTCGCCGCTGGCGAGCCGCCCGCCACACGCGGCTATCCGCCTTCGGTCTTCGCCCTCATCCCCCGCCTCCTCGAGCGGGCGGGCAACGACCGGGGCCCGGGGAGCATCACCGCGCTCTACACCGTCCTCGTCGATGGAGAGGATCACGGCGACCCCGTGGTGGAGTCGGTGCGTGCCACCCTCGACGGTCACATCCATCTCTCCCGGCGCCTCGCCGCCCGGGCCCATTGGCCGGCCATCGATGTATCCACCAGTGTCAGCCGCTGCATGAGCGACGTCGTCGATGCAAGCCACCGCCGGCTCGCCGAGCGGGCACGCGAGCTGCTCGCCGCCTACGAGGAAAGCGCCGATCTCATCGAGGTCGGAGCCTACGCACCGGGATCCAATCCCCGGGTGGATGCGGCGCTGGCCTGCCTCGACCCTCTCCTCGCCTTCCTTCGGCAGCGCGTCGAGGAGCGAACGCCGCTCCCAGAGACCCTCGCGCTCCTCGAGCGCATCGTTGCCGCCGGAACTTCGGGAGGTGCTCCGTGAACCGGTCCACACAGCTTCTCGTCGTCGCCCTCTCGCTGCTGCTTGCAGCCGACGCGATGGCCGCTGGCGGCGCCGCCACCCGCGCCCGGTCCGCACACGGCGACGGGCCCAAGCC
>CAYYHA010000002.1:28864-71408 GCA_964471535.1 uncultured Myxococcia bacterium
CCCTTCGACCCCCGTCTCGCCCGCGCCCCCGGAGGCGCCTGCGTTGCCCGAGGAGCAGGAGGCTCCTGCATCCGGCGGGGAGGAGGCACCATCCGGTGCTGCCGATGCGCCCGCGGCGACGGAGGCGCAGCCGGACGCGGATGCCGCGCTGCCCGAGACGTCGGAGACCTCCGACAGCGAGGGTCCGAAGGGGCTCGCGCAAGCGGGCCCCGTGGGCTGCGCTGGGCTGCGCCACGCGCTGATGAAGGAACGGCGCCGGGCGCGGGCGGCGCAGCGGAAGCTGGAGAAAGAGCGCCGGGCGCTGGCAAAGGAGCGGGAGGCCCTCGAGGCGCTCGCTGCCTCCATCGATGAGAAGCGCGCTGCGCTCGAGGAGGAGACGCGGCGCCTTCAGGCGCTCCTCGAGGCACTCGAGGAGAAAGAGAAGGCCGCGCCGCCCCAAGCCGCAGCAGCCTCGCCGCCACAGCCCTCCAAGGTACAGGCGGCGCCGCCCGCACAGCATCCGCCACCGCCACCCACGCCGGAGCAAATCGCCCATCTCGTGAAGGTCGTCTCGGGGATGAAAGCGAAGGCCGCTGCCGCGATGCTGCAGGAGCTGGATCTGCGCCTGGCCGCCGAGGTGGTGCGGGGCATGAAAACGCGGGACGCGGGAAAGGTCATGGGCCTCCTGCCGCCAGATTTTGCGGCCGCGGTGGCGCGTCGCCTCGCGCGGGGGAGGCAGGGATGAAGCGCCTCTCGCTCGTTCACGGAGGCACCCCGGGCGAGGGCGGTCCGAGGCTGCGTGGGAAGACGGCATCGGAGCCGAGCCCAGGCGGCGGCGCCCGCCACGCTGCGTCCTCCTTCTTGCAGATGCTGCGTGCGCTCGCCTTGAAGGCCGGTGCTGCATCCGAACGCGATAGGGAGGCCGATTTCAGTGTGCCAAATGGGGGCAGGCCTTGGGTCGATCCGTCTCCGAGCGTCGCGGTCGGGGATCTCGGCCGGGTGGCGATGGCCGTCTCCGAGGGGACGCAGCGAGTGATGGAGGAGGAGGACCCTACGGCTCGCCCGAGCCATCCTCGCCCGCCATCCAAGGTCGAGGCAGCCCGCGGTGTGCTTTTCCACTCGCCGGCCCAAACGGCAGCGCCCAGCGCCGCAGGTGCGGGCCGGCGTGAGGTGGATGCACGGCGCGCCGCATCGCAGAGGGCGCTGCGGGGATCGGAGCGGGGGCGCGAGGTCCAAGCGGCCGCGGCGGCAGCTTCCAAGCGAAGACCGTCGTCGGGCACGGGCGCGTCAGGCCGGGGCGCGGATACTTCGGGGCCGCGGCAGCTGCTTCGCCTCTTCCGCCTGCGCCTGGCGCAGACCTTCACCAAGCTCGTGCCCGCACGGCGCGTCCGTCCCGAGGCCGGCGCCTCGAGCCGCGCTGGCACGGTGCGCGCCGGGGCGGGGGCGGCGGGCGAACGAGGCCTGGGCCCGGCGGATCACCCGCACCGACCGCAGCGTGCGGCACCCGAAGGCCCTGCCGTGCGCAGCCGGGAAGAGGCGGCGCGGCCTGTACCCGATCCTGCCAGTGCCGCGGCGGTGGATCGCCTGCCTCTGGCCCCGCCGCCCGCAGGTGCCCCCGTGTCGGCACCGCTCTCGGCGCCGCGCCTGGACGCCGCACCGGTGCTCCGCCTCCTCGGCGAATGGGTCTCCGAGGGGCGCGCTCAGGTGCAGGTGGACGAGGGGGACGCGCGGGTACGAATCGAGGGAGGGGCGGGTCCCATCGACTTCCGCATCCGCGTGTCGGGAACGGTCGCCGATGTGTTGGTGAGCGGGAGCGGCGCCCAGGGCTTCGCACAGCGCGTCCCGGAGCTGCAGCTCGCGCTCGCTGCCTACGGCCTTTCGCTGGGCTGTTTCTCCCAAGGGGGCGCAGAGGATGGGCGCGGCGGCAGCTTCGACCGCCCGCCGGGGGCCGAGCTGCGCCCGCGCCAAGAGAAGCGCAAAGGGAAGAGCCACGAGCGGCGGCACGAAGGTCTGATGCACGTGAAAGCATAGGGAGCCAACGATGCGTGAAACGACGGTGAGTGGAATCGGTCCAGCTCCAGCGAGCCAGGGGGAGGCCCCGCGAGGATCCTCGAAGCTCGGAAAGGACGAGTTCGTCAAGCTGCTGCTCGCGCAGCTCTCCAACCAGGACCCGACGGCGCCTCAGGACTCGAGTGCCTTCATCGCGCAGCTGGCGAGCTTCGCGCAGGTGGAGTTGCTGCAGTCGGCCAACTCGGGTCTCGAGGCGCTGGTGGTCGCCCAGGCCGCCAGCAACCAGACGCAGGCGTTGACCCTGGTGGGGCGGGAGGTCGTCTACCGCAGCGACACCGTCGAGCTGAAGGACGGAGCCGGTACGGAGATAGGCGCCAAGCTCTCCTCGAAGGCGGACGAGGTGACCGTGACCGTAGTCGACGCGAACGGAACGAAGGTTCGCACCCTCCGGCTCGGTGCTCATGAGGCAGGTGAGGTCAGCCTCGTCTGGGATGGTCGAGACGACGGGGGCAACGCCCTTCCTCCAGGAACGTACACCGTAACGGTCACAGCGACGACGAAGGATGGAGAGAGCGTCGACGTCGAGACCGTCCGCCGCGCCCGCGTCGATGGAGTGAGCTTCGAGAACGGCTACCCGGAGCTCATCGTCGGCGAGCAGCGTTTCAAGCTTTCCGAGGTCCTCGAGGTCCTCGCGTGATCACCCCAACGACAAAGGAAGGAAGAACGTCATGAGCCTACTCACCTCGCTTTGGTCCGGCCGCAGTGGCCTGCAGGCTTCCAGCACCGATCTCTCGGTGATTGGAGACAACATTTCCAACGCCAATACGATTGGCTTCAAGGGCAGCCGTGCCGCCTTCGAAGACGCTCTGGCCCAGAACCTGATGGGCGTCAACGCTGCGGCCATGTCGCAGCGGGGTCTCGGGACGAAGCTGCAGGCGATTCAGCGCATCATGGTGCAGGGTGCGCTGGTCAACACCGGCTTGGCGACGGATCTGGCCATCCAGGGGCCCGGCTTCTTCGTGGTGAAGGGCAACTACGGAGGCCAAGAAGGCCAGTTCTATACTCGAGCCGGCCAGTTCACCGTGGACGAGAACGGCATGCTGGTGAACCTGGATGGCCTGCGGGTGCAGGGATACCTCGCGGACGCGGTTGGAAACATCACGCGGCAGGTGGGAGACCTGCAGGTGGGCAACGCGATCAGCGCGCCACGGGCGACCACCACCATCTCGATCGACGCCAACCTCGACGCCGATGCGACCATCCCTCCGGCGTGGGATCCCACCGACCCGACGGGTACTTCGAACTTCTCCACCAGCGTGACCGTATACGACTCACTCGGAAACGCGCATCAGGTCGAGGTGTACTTCCGCAAGAACGGCGCCGGAGACTGGGAGTGGCATGCGATGACCGACGGCGCCAATGTGCAGGGCGGTACCGCCGGCACGCTCTCCGAGATCGCAAGCGGCACGCTCACCTTCGGAACGAACGGCGAGCTGACGGCGCAGACGCAGACGAGCAACTTCAACCCCGTGGGCGCCACCCAGCCGCAGCCGCTGACCTTCGACTTTGGCACCGACACAGGGTCCGGTGGCACCGGCCTCGATGGCATCACGCAGTTCGCGGGCGCCAGCGCGGCGAGCTTCATCAACCAGGACGGCTACCCCGCTGGCGATCTCTCCTTCGTCACCGTCGAGAGCGACGGGACGGTCGTCGGGACCTTCTCCAACGGGGAAGTGCGCGCTCTGGGCCAGGTGGTCCTTGCGGATTTCCAGGCACCCGATCAGCTCACCCGCCTCGGCGGAAATCTCTTTGGCGAGACCAAGCAGTCAGGCGAGCCGACCATCGATAGCGCGGGTACGGGCGGCCGCGGCGCGCTGGTCAGCGGTGCGCTCGAGCAGAGCAACGTGGACCTGGCCGAGGAGTTCATTCGGATGATCACCGCGCAGCGGGGCTTCCAGGCCAACTCGAAGGTGATCAGCACCAGCGATCAGCTGCTGGCCGAGCTGATGACGCTGAAGCGGTAGCACGATGCTTCGGCGCCTCCTTGGAGCCCTGGGTTTCGGCGTGGACCCGCGCTGGTCCACGCCGAGCCCTCGGCGCGAGCTGCGGCCGCGCCGATCCCTGCCACACCTTAAGTGGGGAGACGAGTGTGTCGAAGAGGAAGACGTACCTCCCCGGGAGGGTCATGTGATTCCCCTGACGCGTATCAACGGAAACCCGGTCGTGATCAACACCGACCTCGTCACCAGCATCGAGGAGCAGCCGGATACGGTCCTGGTGCTGATCAACGGCGACCGGATCATGGTGAAGGAGAGTCCCGAAGAGATCATCGACCGACTCGTCGAGTTCCGCCGGAAGATCCATTGCCCAGACTACCATCCGCCCGTTCACGAGCAGGTGAAGGAGAGCTGACGCCATGGACATCAACACCTTCCTGGGAATCGGATTCGCAATCTTCTGTATCCTCCTGGGCAACCATCTCGAGGGCGGGCACGCGGGTTCCTTGGTGCAGCTCACGGCGTTCATGATCGTGATCGGTGGCACCATAGGCGCGGTGATCGTCTCTCTGCCGTCGGCGGACCTCCATGCGCTGAAGCTCGGAGCCAAGAACGCGTTTCGGAACAAGAAGCACGACCCGGAAGAGGTGATCCAGAAGCTGGTGGAGTTCGCGGGGATTGCGCGGCGGGATGGGGTGCTGGCGCTGGAGCAGCGTCTCGGCGAGATCGAAGATCCCTTCATGAAGCAGGGCCTTTCCTACCTGGTCGATGGCGTCGACCTTTCGGTCGCTCGGGACGCGATGGAGACCGAGATCCACACGGAGTTCGAGGAGACCACGGCGGGAGGGAAGATCTTCGAGGCGGCCGGCGCCTTCGCACCGACGATCGGCGTCTTGGGCGCGGTGCTCGGCCTCATCCACGTGATGAGCAACCTCTCCAACCCCGATGCCATCGGTCCAGGCATTGCGGTTGCGTTCGTGGCGACGGTCTATGGGGTCGGTTTCGCGAACCTCGTCTTCCTGCCGATGGGCGCAAAGATCAAGCGCAAGGCGGCGAAAGAGCGCGACCGGAAGACGCTGATCGCCGAGGGCCTGCTCTCCATCCAGGAGGGACTGAACCCACGGGTGCTAGAGAACAAGCTCCGCGCCTATGCCGGCTTGCCGCCATCGGAAGGCAAGGAGGCTTGATCGCGGGGCTGAAAGGTCGCCGAACGGATCGGCTCGGATCGGAGCGTAGGAGCGAGGCCAGGCGAAGTGGGTAAGAAACGTGAACATCACGAGGAGCACGAGAACCATGAGCGTTGGGTCGTCTCCTACGCCGACTTCATGACGCTCCTCTTTGCCTTCTTCGTCGTGATGTATGCGACCGGCCGAGCCGATGTGAAGAAGCAAGTCCGCGTGGAGAACAGCATCCGCTTCGCGATGGCCTTCGAGGGAACGGGTGGCGTCGGAGAGCTGCCCCTCTTCGAAGGTCCGCCGAGCGAAGGCGGGTGCGCGGTGGACATCGGGCACGGGGGACGTCTTTCGCGCGACGAGCGGAAGAAGATCGATGCGTTCCGGAAGAAGTTGGACAAGCGACTCCGGCACTTTCTCGAAGACAGCGAGCGACCCAAAGCGATCACCGTCGAGATGCAAGGCGATCGCCTGGCAATCCGCATGAGCGCCCGCCGCTTCTTCGATCCCGGTGCGGCCGCCCTTCGCCCCAGCGCGTTGCCCGTGCTCGATGCGCTCGCCGAGGAACTGGTGCGCCTCAAGAAGCCCATCTCCGTGGAAGGGCACACCGACACCATGCCCTATGCCGGGCAGCGCTATCGGGACAACTGGGAACTCTCCGCGTCGCGGGCCGCGGCGGTGGTTTCCTACCTCGTTTCCGCCCATCCCTTCGAACCATCGCTGCTCTCGGCCACCGGTCACGGCGATACCCAGCCGATTCGCACCGACGGCTCGCCGGAAGCGCGCGAAGCGAACCGCCGCATCGAGCTGGTCATTCGTTTCGATCCCGGCGACGGCGAGGCGCTCTCCGCCCTCTAGGCCCCCGCATCGGGGGTCGGGTCCTTGACGCCCCAGGGGCCCTGCGCGGCCCGGCGTCATCCCGCTGACGCGGCACGGAACTCCACTCCGTGCCGCATTTTTATTGGGCTTTTGCCTCCCGCACGACGCGGGTGCCATGGCACCGCTCTTGCTGGAGACAGCAGGCGAGGAGAGGTGACGCCATGGAAGCGACGGCACAGGAAACGGACGAGATCACCGAGGAAACGAAGGGATCGGGGGGCAAGCTCGTTCCCATCCTCCTCATCTTGAACATGCTCCTTGTCGCCGGCGTGCTCGCCGCGCTGCTGCTCGGCGTCGGCGGCAGCTCAGCCGCTCCTCCGCCGGCTGCCGAGCCGGAGGATCATGGGGGCGAGGGTGCGGTGGCGGAAGCCGAGCACGGTGAAGGCGAAGCCGAGGGCGAAGAGGGCGCCACCACCGAGCAGCTCAATGCGGGAAGCGGGCCCATCGTCCCCCTCGAGGACTTCGTGGTGCAGCTGCGGAATCCCGAAGCGGCGCGCTACGTGCGCGTGGGTTTCGAGCTGGAAGTCGCAAGTGAGAAGGACAAGGCGGTCGTGGAGCAGCGTCGCCCACTGATTCGCGACATCTTCATCTCCTATCTGTCGGACCTCACCGTCGAGGAGCTGAAAGGCAGCGACGGCATCGCACGCATGAAGGAGGAGCTGCTCCGGCGGTGCGACAAGCATCTACCCGGGCGCCCCGTCCGCGCCATCTACGTGACCGACTTCGTCGTCCAATAGGGGAGATCCATGTCCGGCGGAACGCTCAACGAGAACGAAGTCAACGCCCTGATGGAGGCGATCGAGGACGGGAACGTCCCGACCTCCGGTCGCCAGGACGAGCCGGAGGTGCTGCCCTACGACCTGACCAGTCAGGACCGGGTCATTCGTGGGCAGATGCCCACGCTGGACTCCATCAACGATCGGATCGCCTCGCTCTTTGCCGCCGGTCTGGCCGGCCGCACGCGCCTGCAGATCCGGGTGAGCACCTCTCCAGCCACCCTGATGAAGTTCGCCGACTTCAATGCCCTGCTTGCGCCGCCGGCCACCGTTGGCCTCATCGACTTGGGCACGGGCTTCGGCCCCGCCGCCCTGGTGCTCGAGGCGGGGCTCGCCGAGGCCCTCCTGGCGGCAGCGATGGGCGATCGGGCGGCACGCCGCGACGTGCCCAGCGGCTACGACGGGACGAGGGACCTCACCAACATCGACCGGCTCGTGCTCAAGAAGGTTCTCTCCACGCTGACCGCAGCCATGCGGGATGCGTGGCGAGACGTGATCCCCTTCGAGCCCGAGCTGGTGCGCTTCGAGACCGACCCGCGACTGGCGGTGATCGCGCCGCCGGGCGACGTGGCGATCCTGTCCAGCTTCGCCATCGAGGGCTCCATCGAGGGCCATCTTCAGCTCGGTATTCCCTATGCCGCGGTCGAGCCGGCGAAAAAGATCTTGAGTTCTCCGGTGCGGCCCGGGGCACGGACCAGCGCCCGCTTCGCCGCAGCCATTGCCCGAGAGCTCGAGCAGGTGGAGGTCGAGGTGCGCGCGGTGCTCGGCCGCACCCGGATGGCCCTCTCGGAGTTCCTGGGTCTCTCGGTGGGCGACGTCGTGGGACTGGGCGTCGACGAGGACGACGACATCGAGGTCCTGGTCGAGGGGGTCCCCAAGCTGCGGGGTCGGCCGGGCACCCACAACGGTTCGCTCACGGTCACCTTGAGTAGCCAGCTCGCGCCGCCACAGAGCGAGCAGCCCATCCGGGAGCTGGAGGCGGCGGGCGAAGATCCGTCCACCGAGGAGATTGCGACACAGAACCCAGCCGCGGCACCGGTGCAGGCACAGGCCGGCGCTTGAGGAGGAGATGAGAATGGATCAGACGCATGACGAGCAAAGAGACACATCCGGTCGCATCGACCTGCTCCTCGACATCCCGTTGGACATCAGTGTCGAGCTGGGCCGCAGCCGCATGTCGATACAGGAGCTGCTCTCCCTGGGGCCGGGATCGGTGGTGGAGCTGGACAAGCTCGCCGGCGAGCCCCTGGACGTGATGGTCAATGGCCGACTGGTAGCGCGAGGAGAAGCCGTGGTGGTCAACGACAAGTTTGGCGTTCGCATCACGGACATCGTCTCACCCGCAGAGCGCATCGCCCGCCTGCGCTGACCGTGCCGGAGCCTTCCGCCATGCGAACCGTGGTCGCGACCTTGCTCACCGTCCTGCCGGGCGCCGCCCATGCCGAACCGGGGCAGCCCCTCGCCTCGGCAGCCTCCACCGCGCCGGATCCGACCCGGCTCTTCGTGGTGTGCGCCGTGCTCCTGCTGGCGACGGCGGCTGCGTTCTACTGGGCGCGGCGCCGGCGGCGCGGATGGTCCTCGGGGCTTCGCATCGTCGAGCAGTTGGCCATCGGCAAGGGCCGGGCCCTCGTGGTCGTCGAGTACCAGAGCCGGCTCCTCCTGCTGGGCAGCACCGAGGGGGGGATCCGCGTCCTGCACAGCGCCGAGGCGCCGGTCCCCGATCCCGCCCCGGAGGCGCTTCCAAAGGCCGGAGCCGGCAGCCGCTTCGACGCCCTGCTCGCCGATTCGTTGGAGCAGCAACGCCTCGCAGCGAAGCTCGAGGAGGCAGCCTGGTGAGCCCGCTCTTCGCCCAGCTTGCCACCGCGACCGCCGACGCCGGCGTGAAGGTCGTGGTGGATGGAAGCGGCAGCAGCACCGTCAAGATTTTCTTGCTGCTCACCCTACTCTCCTTTGCCCCCGCGGTGCTGGTGAGCCTCACCTCCTTCACGCGCATCGTGGTGGTTCTCTCTTTCTTGCGCCAGGCCCTGGGCACGCCCCAGCTGCCACCCAACCCGGTCATCATCGGCCTGGCGCTCTTTCTCACTTTCTTCGTCATGACGCCGACCCTCGAGGGCGTCTACGGAAAGGCCATTCGCCCCTACCTCGACGACGAAATCGGACACGAGGAGGCGATCGAGGCTGGCTCGGAGGTGCTTCGTGCGTTCATGCTCGAGCACACCCGGGAGGAGGATCTGGTCCTCTTCTACGGGATCTCAGGGCGCGAGCGTCCGCATCGCGGCGAGGCCTTGCCCATGAGCGTCGTGATTCCCGCCTTCATGGTCAGTGAGCTCACGACGGCGTTTCGGATGGCCCTGTTCATCTTCATCCCGCTCGTTCTGATCGATCTGATGGTCGCGGCGCTCCTCATGAGCATGGGTATGGTCATGGTGCCGCCAGTGATGATCTCGCTGCCTCTGAAGGTCGGCGTCTTTCTGGTCGCCGATGGCTGGCATCTGGTGGTGGCCTCTCTGGCCGGGAGCTATGGATGAGCGGGGTGCCGGCACAGATCTTCCAGGAGGCCCTCGCCACCCTCGCGGTGACCGCCTGGCCCCTCTTTGCCGCCCTGCTCGCGGCAGGTCTCCTCATGGGGGTGCTGCAGGCGGCAACGCAGGTGAACGACGCGGCGGTGGGCTTCGTCCCGCGTGCGCTGGCGGGCCTCCTCGTGGTGTGGCTGCTCGGCCCCTGGATGATCGAGCACCTAGGCGCCTTCTTCGAGCGCGCCGTACGAGCGATGGCGGGATGAGCGTCGACTTCAGCTTCGGTGTCGGTCTGTTGCTCGCCCTTTTGCGAAGCGCGGGCCTGGTGGTCGCCGTGCCGGTTCTGGGGGAGAGCGCCGTCCCCATCCGCACGCGCGTCGCCGCTGCCCTCGTGCTCGGGACGGCGGCGTTCTTTGCCGCGGGAAGTCCTGCGCCCGAGATGCCGGTCACCGACGCCGGACTCGTGGCCGCGGCGGCAGGCGAGTCTCTGTTGGGACTGTCGGTCGGGCTCTCCTGCCGGATCGTCCTCCTCGCCGCCACCGGGGCCGGCGCCCTCGCAGGGATGAGCATGGGCCTTGGCTTTGGCCTCGTGGCCGATCCGCTGACGGGCGTCGCCCAGCCAACGGTCGCTCGGCTCCTCACCTTCCTGGCGGTGATCGCCGCGGCGGGGCTCGGCCTTCACCGGCAGGCTGTGCTGTGGCTCGCCTCAGGTCTACGCCAGATCCCGCCAGGCCACTTCGTCAGTGCAGCGGACCTGGCTAGGGGCGTGGTGGTCGAAGCGATCCGAAGTGTGGGCCTCGCAGTGCGCATCGCCTTCCCAGTGGTGGGCGCGGTGACCTTCGGACACGTGGTGCTCGGCCTCCTCGGCCGTACGGCACCCAGCCTCAACCTCGTGTCGATCGGCTTCTCCATCGCGATCGTCGCCGGAGGCTTCGCGCTCTATCTGGTTGCCCCCTCGGCGGCGACGCTGGCGGCGCGCGCCGCGGCGGAGGTCCTGGCCGTGCGGTGATGCACCGGGACGGGTGCCACCGACGGCTGCGGTGCGACAAGCATGTCCGAGACCCCACAAGAGGACCGCAAACACGAGCCATCCGCGCGAAAGCTCGATCGCGCCCACGAAGAGGGGCAGGTTGCCGTCGGGCGCGACGTGGTCATGGTCGCGGTCCTCATCGCCGGCACCCTCGGACTCGCCCTGGTCGCAGGGCGGTGGTGGGCTGGATGCGTCGCCCTGGTGCGCCTTGCCGCCACGAGTGCAGGACGGGCCCCGCCCATCTTCCTCCTCGAGGCAGCGCGCAGCCCGCTGCTGCTGGTCTTGGGGGTGGCCGTGCTCACTGCGGGCGCAGGGATCGCCGCGACGGTGGCGCAGACGCGGATCGGCTTCTGGCCGAGCCGAATCGTGCCGGACCTCTCTCGGCTCACGAGCGGTGGCCAGCTCACGCGGGTGCTCCAGGGTGAGTTCGTGCTGGACCTGGGCCTGTCGATCCTGAAGGTGGTCGCCTTGAGCGTGGTGGTCTTCTTCTCACTGCGCGACGAGCTCTTGACGCTGCCCGATCTCCTGCAGGTGCCGGTGGAGCGACAGCTCGGTGCGATCTGGAGCCCCCTCCTCGCGGCCGGCGTCAAGGTCTTGGCGGCGCTCGCCGTGATTGCGGGCCTGGACTTTGCACTGGCCCGTTACCGCCAGCGAAGGAAGCTACGGATGACCGACGAGGAACTCAAAAGAGAGCACCGCGAGGAGGAGGGCGAGCCGCTCCTCAAGAGCCGCCGGCGGCAGCGCCATCGCGAGATGGCCAAGGGGCGGCCTCAAGTCGAGGTGCCCCGCGCCGACGTCCTCATCGTCAACCCGACCCACGTCGCCGTCGCCTTGCGTTATCGCCGGGACGAGTCGGCGGCGCCTCGTGTGACCGCAAAGGGCAAAGGCCAGGCGGCCGAGTACATGCGTGAACTCGCCCGAACCCATGGCGTGCCCATCTATGAGGACATCCCCCTTGCCCGCCTGCTCCACCGCAAGGTGAAGGTGGGCCAGGAGATCCCCGCCGAGACCTACCAGGCGGTGGCCGCGGCCCTCGCCTTCGTCTACCGCATCACCGGGCGGCGGCCCGGTGAGGCGCGCCCCGGTGAGGTGCACGCATGAAGCGCATCCCGGCAGAGGGGCTCCTCGGCCTGGCGGTTCTCGGCCTCATCGCCATCCTGATCATCCCTCTGCCCCCGCTGCTCCTCGACGTCCTGCTCGCCGCGCAGATTGGCGCCTCGCTGCTCGTGCTCTTGGTGGGGCTGTCGATCCGCCGACCCCTCGACTTCAGCGTCTTTCCCTCGCTCCTCCTCATCGTCACGCTCTTCCGCCTTGGGCTGAACGTGAGCTCCACCCGGCTCATCCTGCTTCATGGCGCAGACGGCCCCGAGGCCGTCTCCCGCATCGTCGATGCGTTCGGCCGCTTCGCCGCCGGCGGATCCCTCGTCGTCGGGGCGGTGGTCTTCCTGGTCCTCATCGTGATCAACTTCGTCGTGATCACGAAGGGCTCGGGACGCGTCGCCGAGGTCGCGGCGCGCTTCACCCTCGACGCCCTTCCGGGCAAGCAGATGAGCATCGATGCGGATCTGGCGGCAGGTCTGCTCGACGAGGCGGGGGCGCGCAAGCGGCGGGAGGAGTTGGAGCGGGAGACCGAGTTCTTTGGCGCGATGGACGGCGCGAGCAAGTTCGTGCGCGGCGATGCCATCGCTGGTCTGGTCATCACCGGAATCAACATCGTCGGCGGCCTTCTGGTGGGCACGGCGGGTGAGGGGCTCTCGTTCAGCGACGCTGCCAAGACCTACACGATTCTCACGATGGGCGATGGGTTGGTCTCCCAGATTCCCGCGCTCCTCGTCTCCGTGGCCGCAGGCATCGTGGTCACGCGCGCCGGAGGCACCGACCTCTCCACCCAGCTCGGATCGGAGCTGATGGAGCGCCCGGTGGTGCTCGCCAGCGCCGCGGCGGCGCTCGCCGCCCTGTCCCTGCTTCCCGGTATGCCCTTCGTGGTCTTCATCCTCCTCGCCGCGGCGGCTGCCCTCTTGGCCCGGCGCGCGCTGCGGCGCCGGGAGGCACGGGTGCGAGCGCCCCGGGAGAAGAAGCAGCCGGAGGAGGAACGCATCGAGGATCTCCTGGCCCTCGATACGGTGGAGATCGACGTGGGGTATGGACTCTTGCCCCTCATCGATGTGTCGAAGGGCGGTGAGCTGCCTGGTCGGGTCACCAGCCTGCGCAAACAGCTGGCCTCGGATTTGGGGATCATTCTTCCGCCCGTCCACCTGCGCGACGATCTGCGCCTCGACCCCCACGCCTACCGCATCAAGATCCGAGGCATGGAGGTGGGCAAGGGGACCGCCTATGCCGATCGCCTGATGGTTCTCGATGCCTCGGGCAAGAAGCCGGAGATCGAGGGCCTGAGCGAGACCGAGCCCACCTTTGGGCTGCCCTGTGTCTGGATCGACCCCGCGCTGCGGGTCGCGGCGGAGGCCAAGGGCCTGACCGTGATCGATCCCGCGAGCGTGCTGACCACGCACCTCTCCGAGGTGCTGAGCACGCATGCCCATGAGATCGTGGGACGGCAGGAGGTGCAGGAGCTCCTCGCACTGCTCCAGAAGGATGCGCCGAAGCTGGTGGAAGAGGTCGTCCCCGGCGCAGTCAGCCTTGGCACCCTCGTCTCGGTGGTGCGGCGCCTCCTCGAGGAGCGAATATCCGTTCGCGATCTGCGAAGCATCCTCGAGGCAGTCGCCGATGCGGCGCCGAAGAGCAAGGAGGTCCACTACCTCGTCGAACAGGTCCGTCGGCGGCTTTTCCGCCGCATTACCGAGCGTGTTGCGACGGACGGGGTCGTTCACGCAATCACTTTGAGCCGGCGCGCAGAGGAGGTTCTGCGCAGCGCCCTGGGGCAGCAGGACGGCGAGCCGGTCCTGGCTCTGGATCTCGACTCCGCCCGAGCGCTTATCGACCACGTGCAGAGTCACGCTTCTGCCCTGGCGACCGCCGGCCACGCGCCGGTGCTGCTGGCGCCTCCCGATCTCCGCCGGCCCATCTTCGTCTTCCTGTCCCGCTTCGTCCCCGAGATCTACGTGATCTCCGCGCAGGAACTGGTCCCCGGCGTCTCCATCGAGGTGGCTGGCACGGTGGATCTGGGGCAGGCCCGGAGCAGTCCTGGCTGGGCCGGTGTGAGCAGCACGCCGGCTGCAGCCCCCGCATAGAGGAGTAGCCCATGAGCACCGAGATTCAGACCTTTCGTGGGAAGGACACGCGCGAAGTGCTGGCCCTCGTGAAGGCCACCTTGGGCCCGGACGCGATCATCCTCGCCACCCGCCAGGTGCCCGGTCTGCTCGGCCCCAAGGGTGTGGAGGTGAAGGCGGCCCGTCCGCCCGCGGAGGTCCTTGCGGCGCGCACCGCCCGGCCCCGCACGCCGGAGCAGATCCTCGAGGCGAAGCAGCGTGCCGGTCTTGCGGCGACGCGCTACCAGGCGGGGATGCGGCCGCCGGCACCACCGGCCCCGCCCACCACGCAGCGCCCCTCGGAGCCCCCGCTGCCCACCGGTGCCGTGCGCGAATCGGGACCGGCCGAGGCCGCCGGGCCGAGGACGCCTCTGCCCCGCCGCCCCAGCTATCCCCTCGTGGAGGAGGACCGCGTGTTGACGCGGGAGGTTGCGTCGCTCAAGGAGGCGCTCGAGGCAGCGCAGCGGGAGCTGCGGCGGCTTGCCGCAGCGAGTCGCGCCTCCGAGAGCTTGGACCTCGATCCGGTGAGCGCCGACCTCTATGCGACGCTGGTCGATCGGGGCGTGGAGGCCCATGTGGCCGAGGAACTCATCCGCCAGGCCCGCATGGAGGTGGTGGGTGGAATCGCCCGCGGCGAACTCTTGGCGGCGGTGCGCGGAATCCTCGCCGAGCACCTGGTGGCGGGGCGGGCGCCGTGGCTGCGCCGGGGCCGCTGGCTCGCCGACCGCCAATACCGCGTCGCCCTCGTCGGGCCCACGGGTGTGGGGAAGACGACCACCCTGGCGAAAATCGCCGCGCGGGCGATCACCGAGAGCCGGCTAAAGGTCTCCCTGATCACCGTCGATAACTACCGTGTGGGTGCAAAAGAACAGCTCGCACGGTACGCCGGCATCATGGGGGTGCCGCTGCACCTCGCGCGTGACCGCCGGGAGCTCACAGAGGCAATCGAGCAGTCGTCCGACGCCGATCTGGTGCTCGTCGACACGGCAGGTCGCGCCTGCGACGACGAGGTCGCCGAGCAGATGGCCCTGCTCCGCAGCGTCGACGGTCTGCAGCTCCATCTCGTGCTCTCCGCGGCGACGGGGGGCCGGCAGATCGCGGAAACCGCGCGACGCTTCCGAGGCTACGAACCGGAACGGTTGATTCTCTCCAAGCTGGATGAGACCGCAGCCCCGGGCGGCGTGCTCTCGGCGGCGCTGTGGATCCGGCGTCCCATCTCGTGCCTGACCCACGGGCAGCGCGTTCCCGAAGACATCCGAGCCATCGAGGACGACGCACTCGTCGACCTCGTCGCCCCCATCGAGGAGTAACGCCGTGGATCAAGCGGAAGGACTGAGAAAGGTGGTGGCCATGCAAGGCAAGCGGTCCCATAAGCGACTGCGGATCTATGCAACGGTGAGCGGAAAGGGAGGGGTGGGAAAGACCAACCTCGCCGCGAACATGGCGATTCTCGCGGCCAAGCAGGGGCACAAGGTGCTGGTGATCGACGCCGACCTGGGCCTGGCCAACGTCGAGATCGCCATGGGCATCAAGCCGGAGCGGCACATTGGCGACCTCTTCGATGGTACGGCCGAGATCACCGACATCCTCGCCGTGGGTCCCGCGGGCGTGCGTGTCCTCTCCGCGGGCAGCGGCGTGCAGTACCTCTCACAGCTCGACGACGGGCAGAAGCTGCGCCTCATCACCGCCTTCGATCAGCTCGAGGACGATTTCGACACGGTGATCATCGATGCCGGCGCGGGCATCGGTGACAACGTCCTCTTCTTTGCCGGCGCCGCCCAGGAGGCCATCCTCGTGGTGAACTCCGAGCCCACCTCGCTCACCGACGCCTATGCAACGGTGAAGGTGCTCTGCCAGCAGGCCGGGGTGAAGAACTTCGCCGTGGTGGTCAACCCGGTGCCCAACCAGAAGACCGCCAGCGACGTCTTCCAGAAGCTGACCACCGTGACCAGCCGCTTCCTCAACTGCAACGTCCGGCTCGCCGGCTACATCCCCCGCGACGAAAACCTGCACCGGGCGGTGATGATGCAGCGGCCGCTTATCGAGGCCTTTCCCGCCAGTCCGGCGTC
This sequence comes from uncultured Myxococcia bacterium, assembly GCA_964471535.1. Lineage (GTDB taxonomy): Bacteria > Myxococcota > Myxococcia > SLRQ01 > SLRQ01 > CAYYHA01. The sequence goes on from CAYYHA010000002.1 coordinate 44,499, forward strand.
ACGGGCGATGAAGCAGGTGGTGCACGTGCTCCTGAACGGAGCGCCGCCACCCATGGTGGATGGGGGGATGAAGTTCATGTGGCAGCGTCTGTTCCGGGAGTCGAAGGCCCTCGAAGCCTAGGGGATCCCCGATGCATCGAGCGGTGGCCGAGTACGCGACGGGACGCGATCGAGAGTCGGAGCTGATCCGACACTACGGCCACCTCATCGATCGCAACGCCCGTCGCATCGCGGCGCGCGTAGGTGACATGTCCCTGGTCGACGACCTGTGGTCGGTGGGGGCGCTGGGTCTGGTGGATGCCGCGAGTCGCTTCGATGCGGCCCAGGAGGTCCGCTTCGAGACCTTCGTGGAACATCGCATCCGAGGAGCGATGCTCGACGAGCTGCGGCGCATGGACCACCTGCCGCGGCGGCTCCGGCAACGGACCGATCGGCTGGCGCGCGCCCGCCAGAAACTGGAGCACCGCCTGGGCCGGGAACCAGACGCCTTCGAGCTCGCCGAATCCCTCGGTTGGGAGGTGGAGGAGATCGAATCGCTCGACAGCGTGGCGCGGCCTCCGCTGCGCCTCGAGGAGATCGACGAGCCGGCGGTCCCCTCGGCGGGCGACGGGCCACTCGATGCCCTCGAGCGCGCCCGTCAGAGAGAGCGTCTTGCCGAGGCCGTGGCAGCGCTCCCCGAGCGCTTGCAGATCGTTCTCTCGCTCCGCCTCGTCGAGGGCCTCTCGCTCAAGGAGATCGCGAAGATTCTCGGTGTGAGTGCGCCGCGGGTCTGCCAGCTCCACAACGATGCCGTACGCAAGGTGAAGGCGTACCTAGGCCTGTAGGGGCGTGCCGAGGCTGCCTCGGATACGCGTCGTGGGTGCGAGCGCCCAGCGGAGGCCGTGGTCTGGCGGCAGTCGGGAGCCGGTGCCTCCCCCCGTCCGGGACGTGGCGTGCGTCCGTCCCTCGGGCCTGAGGCCGAGGCTTACTCCGACCCGTCGAGCCGCTGCTCGAGGAGGCGGCGCACCGCCTTCGGGTCCGCGGCACCCTTCGTCGCCTTCATCACCTGCCCGACGAAGAAGCCGATGAGGGCGCGCTTTCCGCCGCGGTAGCGCGCCACCTCCTCCGGGTGTTCGGCGAGGACGGCGTCCACGACCCCGGCGAGGGCACCCGCGTCCTCGATGCGCCGCACCCCCAGCTCGTCCACGAGCGCTTCGGGATCGCCGCCCGTGCGGGTGAGCGTCTCGAGGAGGCGTTTGGCCCCGGACCCGGCCACCACGCCCGCGTCGAGCAGCGCCAGGTACTTGGCCAGTGCCTTGCCGTCGAAGGCGGGGGGTGTCCCTTGCTCCCGCACGAGCGCCAGCACCTCGTTGACGAGCTTGCTCGCAGCCGCCCGTGTGCCAGCGCCGGCGTGCACCGCCTCCTCGAAGAGACGACGGAGCTCGGGCTCTTCGGCGAGGACTTGCGCCTCGTGTGGCGCGAGGCCGTGGGCGTCGGCGAGGGCACGTGCCGCTTCGGAGAGCGGTCGAGCCGTGGTGGCAGTTCCGGCGGCGCGTTGCTGGGCCTTGCGCCGTGCCTTCTCGGCACGCCGCCGCTCGAGCGCCTCGGCCGCGCCCGTTTGCTGCCGCGACCAGGTGTCACGGAGCCCGATGATGCGGTTGAAGACGGGGCGGCCCTCCTCGCTGTCCACCGGATCGACGAAGAAGTAGCCGATGCGTTCGAACTGAAAGCGCTGCTCGGCCAGCGCACCCTTCAGGAAGGGCTCGACCTTCGCCTGCACCACGCGCAGGGAGTCTGGGTTCAAGAAGTCGCGAAAGTCGCGCTCCGGGTCCGCCGCGGGGTGGGGGTGGGTGAAGAGGCGGTCGTAGAGGCGCACCTCGGCGTCCGCGGCGTGCTCGGCGCTGACCCAGTGGAGGACGCCCTTCACCTTTCGTCCGGCGGGGCTGCGCCCACCAGTCGTCTCTGGGTCGTAGCTGCATTCGAGGCGCACCACGCGACCGGAACTGTCCTTCACCACCTTCTCACAGCGGATGACGAAGGCGTGGCGCAGGCGTACCTCGGCGCCAGGGGAGAGGCGCCGAAAGCCGGGCGGGGGCGCCTCGGCGAAGTCCTCACGCTCGATGAAGAGGCGCCCCCCGATGGGCAGCTTGCGGCTGCCCTCCTTGGGGATGTCGTGGGGCCAGAGGGGTGCGTCGAGCCATTGAGTGCCCCCCGGCCAGTTCACGATCACCACCTCCAGCGGATCGAGGACCGCCATCACCCGCGGTGCCCGATGGTTCAGATCCTCGCGGATCCAGTGATCGAGACGCTCCATCTCCACGGTGCTGTTCGTCTTGGCGACACCGATGTCCTCGCAGAACTTACGGATGGCTTCGGGAGTGACGCCCCGGCGCCTCAAGCCTGCGATGGTCATCATCCGTGGATCGTCCCAACCTGCGACGTGACCCTCCTCCACGAGCTGCAAGAGCTTTCGCTTGCTCGTGATCGTGTATTCGAGCTCCAGGCGCGCAAATTCGTACTGATGGGGTCGCGGCTGCGGAACGTCCAGGTTGTCGAGGATCCAGTCGTAGAGGGCGCGGTTGTTCTCGAACTCCAAGGTGCAGATGGAATGGGTGATGCCCTCGATGGAATCGGAGAGGCAGTGCGCGAAGTCGTACATGGGATAGATGCACCAACTGTCACCTGTCCGGTGGTGTCGCGCGTGGCGGATGCGGTACAGAGGGGGATCGCGCAGCTTCATGTTGGGCGAGGCCATGTCGATCTTGGCTCGAAGCGTCAGCTCGCCGTCGGCGAAGTCCCCGGCCCGCATCCGTCGGAAGAGCTCCAGGTTCTCCGAGATGGGGCGATCCCGATCGGGACTGGGCGTCCCCGGCTCGGTCACCGTGCCCCGGCTCGCTCGCATCTCCTCGAGGCTTTGCGAGCACACGTAGGCGAGGCCCTTGCGGATGAGCTCCTCGGCGTAGGCGTAGAAGCGTTCGAAGTAGTCCGAGGCGTGGTAGAGGTGCTCCCCCCAATCGGCGCCGAGCCACCGTACGTCGCGGATGATGGCCTCCTCGTACTCGGCCTCCTCCTTCAGGGGGTTCGTATCGTCGAAGCGCAGGTGGAAGCGGCCGCCGTACTCCTTTGCCAGGCCGTAGTTGAGGAGCACGCTCTTGGCGTGCCCGATGTGTAGGTAGCCGTTGGGCTCCGGTGGAAAACGCGTCACCACCTCGCGGTAGCGACCCGCACGCAGGTCGTCGTCGATGATCTGCCGCAGGAAGTCTCGCTTGGGCTCGCTGTCCATCTCGAAGGTCCTTATGGCCCGATTCTTCGCTGCTCACAACGCATGGAGCAGCTCCGGCATGCCTCCCCGCGATCGCCCCGAGTCGCGCCGGCGGGCACGGCTCGAGGGCCGGTCCTGTCGAACCGCGTCGCCGGTCTCGAGCCCGCCGTGCTCAGAGGCCCTCGAAGAGGCCCACCGGGCGGAAGACACGAGCCGCCCAGGCGGCTTCGTGGTGACCGGCGCCCGGCTCCCACCAATGGAAGAGGTTCACGTCGTAGGTCCACGCCCCCGCCGCCAGCTCGTCCGCCATCTGCCGTGTCGTGCAGTAGTTGTCCTGGCTGTCGGGGGCATCGTCCCGGATGCCGTCCCCATCGCTGTCCACGCAGCCCGAGCCCGGGCCGCCGCCCGAGTCGAGATAGAGGACGAAGGGCATCGGCCCTGCGGCCACGTAGCGTTCGATGACGGTTTCGTTGTGGGCTCCGATGGAGCCCCAGCCAAGGGTGCCCGAGAGGCTGCCGGCGAAGTCCCAGAAATCGGGCTGCGCCACGGCGATGTAGAGCGAGACCAGCCCCCCGAGGGACGAGCCCATCACGCCGCGCCGCTCCGGCGGGCCGTACTCTGCTTCGACGAGGGGCACGACCACCTCGCGCACGAAGCGGGCGTAGGCATCGGCGCGCCCGCCCACCTCCTCGCCCTCGATGCGGTCTGGGACGTGGGTGTACTCGTCCATGCGATCGGGTGTGTTGTCGATGCCCACCACGAGGGTGGAGGAGGAGACGACCTCGTCGATCTTCCAGCCACCGAAGGGCGCGTCCCGATCGAAGATGTTCTGCCCATCGTGCATGTAGAGGTGGTGCGTGGGGGGATCCATGGGCACCCAGACCCGCACCGTGCGTGGGGCGAGGCCTTCCCCCGCCACGCCGGGCCAGCGCTCGATGTGTCCGCCCCAGGCGCGCACGAGGGCGTACTGACCGAAGGCATCGTAGCCGTAGCGCCGCGCCCACGGATCGGCCACATAACGCCCCTGCCCATCGATGAACTTGTACTTCGAGCCGCGGGGTGCATCGATGCGGACTTGCGTCCACCACACCCCGTGCTCGAGCTGCATCGGGGTGCCCCGCCAGCCGTCGTGGTCGCCGGCGAGGCGATAGGGACCCATGCCGTCGTCCTTGTGGGCGAAGATGAAGCCTTCGGGCGTTGCGATGGGCCAGCCGTCGTGGCGGGCCACCTCGAGGAGCATCTCGTCGACGGTGCGTTCCCCCGCGAGTGCCTCCCAGAACCGCTCCGCATCGGAGTTGGCGATGCCGCCGCCGTCCCCACCCCCGTCCCCGCGGTGCGGGCCGGCATCTTCGGTGAAGCCTCCCCCGTCGGGGAGCAGGCCGCCGGCGTCCGGCCCTCCACCGGGCGCGCAGGCGGCGAGGAGCAGGGCACAGGCGAGCCAGGCGTCACGGGGGGCGGCCCCGGCGAGACGGCGGCCGCCTCGGGACGCCCGAACGACCCCTCTGTTCTTGCGTCGAGGTGCGCGGCCTGCGGGGGCCACGTGCGCCCGATGCCGGCCTCTCGCCCCGATCACCGCCGGTTGCCCAGGAAGCGCAGCAGGTAGAGGAAGAGGTTGATGAAGTCGAGATAGAGGGCGAGGGCGCCGAAGATGTAGAGCTTGTCCACAGGGAGCGTCCCCTCGCGGGCCATCCGTCGCAGCCGCTGCACGTCGTAGGCCGACAGGCCCACGAAGACGATCACCGCTGCATAGGTGATGCCCCAGTAGAGCATCTCGCTGTGCAGGAAGAAGTTCACCACCGAGGCGAGGATGAGCCCGATGAGCCCCATGAGCAGGAAGCTCCGCCAGGAGCTCAGGTCACGCTTCGTCACGCTTCCGTAAACGGCCATGGCCGCGAAGGTTCCCCCCGTCACCAGGAAGGTCGAAGCGATCGATCCCGCCGTGTAGACCAGGAAGACGACGGAGAAGGTCAGGCCGTTGAGGACGGCGTAGCCGAGGAAGAGCAGCATCAGGGTGCGCGCCGAGAGCTTGTTCAGACCCAAGGTCATCACCACGACGAGGGCGAGCTCGACGACGATGGTGCCGATGACGAGACCTGGGTTGGCGAAGAAGACCTCCGCGATGGCCTCCGAATGGGCGACCCAGACGGCGGTGAGCGCGGTCAGCGCCAGGCCGACGCTCATCCACCAGTAGATGTTGCGCATCGCATCGGCGACGAGGTCGGCGCCGCCGAGTGCCACCTCCCCGGATGGGGCGCTTCGATCGATCTTCGGTCCGGTCCAGGACATCTCCAATGCCTCCTGCTCGTGGCGTGGTCGCTGCGTGCCCGCTGCCTCTGTGCTCGTCCCCGGCGCCCGCGGCATGGCGGCAGTGCCCAGCGCCTCGCCACTTCCGCTGTCTCTGTGTCGCCCCGTTGCTCCGGCGCTGCTCGTGCGGCCCTGCCTCTGACGCCGGGCGGCACCCGGCACTGCGGGACGCTCTAGAGCATACTTCGGGCGCCACCGCGGGCAAGGCCCCCTCCCGGCCCGATTCCCAGCGCCCCCTCGCTCTGCGTTCCTCGATTGGCTGCCGGGGTTTCGGGCCTCCGGTGGACCCCGCCTCCTCCGAGCGGGGTCGGGTGACGCCGGGCGCCCGGCCGCGGTAGAAAGGGCCGCAGATGCCCGCCACGCGTATTCGCCGCATCGGTACGACGAAGATGCTCGAGCCCGTCGGGGAAGGCGGGATGGCTGAGGTTTTCGTCGCGATTCAAGAGCCCCTGCAGCGGAAGGTGGCGGTCAAGGCGATTCATCCCGATCTCGCGCGCAACAAGGAGGCGGTCACGCGCTTTCGCCGCGAAGCGCTCGCTTTGGGGGCGCTCCACCATGAGAACATCGTGGCCGTCCACGACCTGGTGGAGAAGAACGGGCAGCTCTTCATGATCCTCGAGTACGTCGATGGGGTGGACGTGCTGGAGATCATTCGAGCCGCGAATGGCCCGCTGCCGGTGGACATCGCGTTGCTGGTCGCCGAAGGGGTCGCCAGCGCGCTCGCCCATGCGCACTGGCGCAACGTCATCCACCGCGACATCAAGCCCGCCAACGTCATGGTCTCCCGCCACGGTGAGGTGAAGCTCACCGACTTCGGCATCGCCAAGGATCTGACCATCGACGATCTGACCAAGACCGGCTTCATCGTCGGCACGCCCAGCTACCTGTCACCCGAGCAGATCGCCGGAAAGAAGGCCGACATCCGAACCGACATCTATGCGCTCGGCGTGCTCCTCTTTCAGTGCCTCTCCGGTCAGAAGCCCTTCGTGGCCGAGGGTCACGGCGAGCTCTTCGCCTCGATCGTCGATGGGCGGCGTCCCCGCCTGCGCGAGCTGGTGGACGTCCCGCGGGGGGTGGAGCGCATCGTCGACCGCTGCATGCAGGTCAAACCCGAACGGCGCTACCAGCGGGCCTCCGATCTCCATCGCGACCTCGAGCGGCAGCTCGACCGCGTCCTCTCGGGTACGCCGCACGGGCGTATGGTGCGCTATCTGAAGGAGCTCGGGCTGGTTCGCGAGGACGAGCTCACGGGCTTCGACCTGACGGAGCTGTGGTACGAGCAGGACCCCTCTGAATCCATCGAGATAGACGAAATCGAGCTTCTTGGTGACGGCAGGGAAGTCCGCCCCCATCCGACACTCCTGCAGCGGATCCGCGGAACACTGCTCACGGCGATCGCGGTGGCCTCGCTGGCGGTGGTCGGGACCCTCCTCGCCTACTACCTGGCGCCGAAGGAGACGAGTGCCTTCCTGCACCGGATGGCGAGATGGGTGGACGAGGCCTCGGCCAGCGCGTCAGGCGCCACTGCGGTGCGGCCCGCGGCGGAGGGGACCGGCGGGCCGGCGGCCGGTAAGACGGGAGGCGCCACGAAGGGAGCGCCGTCACCCGAGGGACCCTCGCCGGCCCCGCCCGGCGAACGCCCCGAGGATGCGCGGCGGTAAAGAGGAGCGAGGCGAGGTGTACTGCGACCGGCGTGTGGGAGTCGTGATTCCCGTTCGTGATGGGGCCGCCACGGTGGTGGAGACGCTGCGGCGGCTCCCTGCCTTCGTCGACCGGGTGGTGGTGGTCGACGACGGCAGCCGCGACGGGACGGCTGCCATTGCGCGGCGGACGGCAGGCCCCCGCCACAGCCGCCTCGGTGCAAAGGTGCAGGTCTTGAGCCACGGCGAGCGCCGGGGCCTCGGTGCGGCGGTGCTCACCGGCTACCGCGCGCTCCTCGCGCTGGAGATGGATCTCGTCGCCGTCGCCGATGCCGACGTCCCCCTCGACCCCGACGACCTCGTACGCCTCATCGATCCCATCGCCGCCGATCAGGCCGACTTCGTAAAGGGGGAGCGGCTCGTGCGTGTGCGCCTGTCGGCGCCGCTGCGCCTCTCGGCACGCCTGCTGACGCGGGTGGTGGGTCGGGCGGTGGGTTTCTCGCCGTTTGCTGATCTGCTCACGGCGAGCCACGCGGTGAGCGCCGAGGCCTTGCGACACCTGCGCCTCGAGTCCCTGTGGCGCGAGGACGCCTACGTCGGAGATCTCCTGGCTGCAGTGCGACGCGCCGGCATCACGGTGCAGGCGGTGCAGCTTTGCCCCGCATGGAGGCCGCGGCGGGTTCCGCGCGATCTACCGAGGGCCCTCGGCGCCGCGTTCCTCCGCCGGATCGTCCCTCGTCGCACGCGGCGTCTCCCCGAACCCGGCGTGCGCGCCGCAGCACGCCGCCTCGTGGAACGGCAGCGGGCGCGGGCGAGCGAAGCGGTGGTCTCGACCACGGCCGTGACCGAGGTGCGCTGACGCCCAGCCGTGCCGAGCGCGCGCGGCGCCTCGGTGTGCCGAGCCGCGGCCGGAGCGGCGGAAGGCGGGCCGCGTCTGCGGGAGGTCGAGGGCTCACTGCGGCTCGGCCGGCTCCTCCTCCCAGGTCAGGATCTGGTGGGTGAACTCACCATCGTATTCGAGTCCCCGCTTGATCTCCGAGATGTGCGCGTGACCGGCGCCGAAGCGCTGGAGGATGAACTCGATGGCCTTCTCTGGTTCCGAGCGCTCACCGCATACGTACACGTCCACGGCGGCATAGCGGTTCTCTGGCCAGGTGTGGATGGAGATGTGCGACTCGGCGATGATCACCACGCCACTGACGCCTTCGGGGGTGAAGCGAAAGAAGTTGGAGGTCTTGACCTCCATCTGGCCGAGGCGCGCCGCCTCGAGGAGCGTGTCTCGGACGCGGTTGGGGGTGGCGATTTCCTCGGGATTGCACCCCGAGGCCTCCACGACGTAGTGGTAGCCGATGGTGCCGATGCTCAACTGCGCCTCCTTGATTGGAGCGCAGTTGTAGCGCCGCCCGCGGCGGAGCGGAAGGGAAGAACGCATGGAAGTGAACTTGCCCCCGGGCTGGCGGACGTCGATGGTGTTGAGCGGCCTCCTTGCGCTCGTGCTTCCGCCGCTCGTCGGCGTCGTCCTCGTCAGGCGCTGGAAGCTCCGCTGGCGGGTGCTGCTCACCGGTGCCCTCGTCTTCACTGCAACACAGCTGCTGACCCGCATCCCCCTCGTCGCGGCGCTGGGACAGATCCTGCGTCCGGCCTTACGGTCGAGCCCCACCCTCGAGTGGCTGTGGCTGGTCGTGCTCTCCTCATCTGCCGGTCTCTTCGAGGAGAGTGGCCGCCTCGCCGCCTTCCGCTGGCTCCTCCGATCGGAACCACGCAGCGCGCGCATCGCCACGGTCTTCGGAATCGGACACGGCGGTCTCGAGGCGATGGTGTTGGTCGGTCTCTCGCAGATCGCCAATGGGCTGCTCGTTCCCGAAGCCTTCGCGCGGCTCGACCCGACTGCGCTTCCCGCAGAAGTGCTCGAACAGGTGGCCGAACAGGTTCGGATGCTCGAGGCCCAAACCGCATGGACCCCCTTCCTGGCGCTGTGGGAGCGGGCAGCGGCGATCGTCCTCCACGTGGCGCTGACGTGGATCGTGGTCTCCGGGCTGCGGGATGGCCGGATCTGGCGGCGGTGGGGGCTCGCCGTGGCGCTCCACACCCTCGTCAACCTCGCCGGCGCTGGCTACTTGAAGATCGCCGGGTCGGCGCGCCCGGCGGCGCTCTTGACCAGCGAACTCGTCGTCAGCGCGGGGGCAGCCTTCGCCCTGTGGTGTGCCGTCAGTGTCTGGCGCGCACCGTCTCGCCGTAGCGTGTGAGGGCGCGCCGTGCCGCCTCCGCGCCCGCCTCGATGGCGCGCGCCGCCTCGTGGAAGTCCATCAGACCGATCTCGGGACACCACGGGGTGACGAGAAGCTCCGGTGGATCCCCGGCGAGGCGGCTGCGGGCGATGCGAAGCTGCATGATGTTGATGCTGGCGCTTATGACCTCGAAGAGCGAGGGGTAGCTCTCCCCGCCCCGCTCCCCGAACAGCTCCGCCGATCGCCGCCGGAGGCGCCGCCACCACTCGTCGAAGGAGGCGAGGCGAGAGCTTTCGGCCCCGGCTGCGGGTGCGTCGACCTCTCCCGGTGTGCCGTCGCCTGCCGGGCGGGCCTCGGCGCCTATTTCGCCGCTGCGGCCGGGCGGCGGAGGAAAGCGGCGCCGATCGAGGAGCATCGCCTGCAGATCGACCGCGACGACGGTGCTCGCGCCGAGGGCGCGGCAGAGGGTGACGGGCACGGGGTTGACCAGGCCCCCATCGGCCAGCCAGCGCCCGTCGCGGGGCACCGGTGCGATGAGACCGGGGATGGCGATGGAGGCGCGAACCGCGTCGCGCACCGAGCCCTCGGAGAGCCACACCTCGCGGCCGCTCATCAGCGAGGTGGCCACGGCGCCGAACGGCCGGGGGAGCTCGGCGATGGAGCCGGTGGGCAAGAGGCGTAGGAAGTCGTCGAGCACCCGCTCGCCGCGGATCACGCCGCCTTCACCGCCTAGATCGAGGTAGCCTACCACCTGCCGCCAGGAGAGGCTCCGCGCCCATGCCTCGAGGGCGTCCAGCTCTCCGGCAGCCGCCGCTGCACCGACCAGGCTCCCCATCGAGGTGCCGGCGACCACGTCGGGTGACCATCCCGCCTCCTCGAGCACCCGCAGGACGCCGATGTGGGCCCAGCCCCGCGCTCCGCCGCCGCCTAGGGCCACCCCGAGGCGTCCTGGCGGCCTCGGGGGATAGGCGACCTCGCTCATTGCCCGGGTCGACCCGGCGTGGTGCGGCGATCGATGGGCGAGGGCAGGTACTCCACGGTGGGCATGCGCTTGGGGGGCTGCGGATAGAGGGCGAGCAGATCGTGGAGGAGGTCGGGGAAGTCGGTGCTCACCGGCAGCTTCCACGCCTGCGCCTGCTCGGCGGTGATGGCGTGGTCGTGGGTGAAGTGCCCCTGTGAGAGCAGGTCGGCGAGCTTGTCCACCTCCGCCTCGTCGTCGAAGTGGCGGCGCAGCAGCGCGGTGACCGTGTCTCGCATCTGAGCGAGCGCCATCCGCGCCACGTCGGCCTGGATGAGCGTCTCGTCGTCGAGCTCACCCACCGGCTTCTTCTCCACCACGCGCACCAAGGAGGCGGCGGGCCGCGTGCCGAGCTGCGGGTCCACCGGCCCGAGCACCGCGTGGGGGTCCATCACGATCTCGTCGGCGGCGAGCGCGATCAGGGTCCCGCCGCTCATCGCGTAGTGGGGGATGAACACGGTGGTCTTCGCCGGGTGTGCCGCGAGACTCCGGGCGATCTGGTCGGCGGCGAGCACCAGGCCACCCGGCGTGTGGAGGACCATGTCGATGGCCATGTCCTTCGGTGTCGAACGGATGGCCCGCAGGACCTCCTCCGAGTCTTCGATGTTGATGTAGCGGACCAGTGGAAAGCCGAGGAAACCCATCTGCTCCTGGCGGTGGACCATGAGGATGGCCCGGCTCTCCCTGGCCCGCTCGAAGGCGCGGAGGAGGCGCAGCCGCTGCGACTCGATGAGGCGCTGGCGCAGCACCGGCTGCAGGCTGGCGAGAATGATGAAGAGCCAGAAGAGCTGCCCGAGACCACCGTCCATATCTGTCACACCTCCATGGCGTTGCCGCCCTGGCTCGCCCTCACCTCAATGGTACCGGGCATAGTGGCCCGGCGCCCGGTACGAGGGCGGCCGGTACCCCTCGTGCTTTCGGTCGAGGAGCAGGGGAAGGAGCAGGATCCCGGCGAGGAAGCCGCCCGCGTGGGCCCACCAGGCCACGCCTCCCATGTTCTTGGGCGCGAGCAACGTGGTGAAGGTGCCGGCCACGAGCTGCTCGATGAACCAAAAGCCGGCGAAGAAGAGGACCGGGATCTCGAAGAAGAGTGGGTAGAAGAAGACGGGCACCAGCATGACCACCCGCGCCAGCGGGTAGAGTACGAGCGCGGCGCCCACCACCCCGGCGATCGCGCCCGAGGCGCCCAGCATCGGCGTGGTCGAGTCCGCCGAAAAGAAGACCTGCACGTGGGCCGCGGCGATGCCCGACAGGAAGTAGAAGACGCCGAAGCGGCCATGGCCGAGGCGATTCTCCACCAGGCCGCCGAAGACCCACAGGTAGAGCATGTTGCCGATGAGGTGCAGCCAGCCGCCGTGCAGGAACATGTGGAAGACGAGCGGGTAGAGCCACGCCTGGAGGGCGAAGGGGTCCTGCCGCACCGCCGCCAGGTGACGCGCCGGAACGAGGCCCCACTGCTGGATGAAGGCTTCGAGCTGCGCCTGGGGCATTCCCACCTCGACGAGGAAGGCCCACACGCAGATGAAGATGATTGCGCCGGTGACGATGGGCGGCCGGAGGGGGCGGACCGTGGTGGCGACGGGAATCATCGGGCGCGCCACCGTAGTGTGCGCGGGCGCCCGTGACAAGCCGTGTCACGGGGCTCAGGGGTTGCGCGTGGCACTTCGACGGGGCAGCGCGACGCACCACTCCCACGGTGCTCCCGCCGATGGACCCACCGTGTCCCGGCGCCCCACGGCCGGGCGATCCCCTCGAGCCGGGGGTGGCTGGTCGACGCGCCTTGTTCGGCGGCCGCCGCTGCGGCATCTTCGCCCCGATGCTGGACCATGAGATGGAGATCGCCCGCCGGCTCATCCTCGAGGCGGGAGCGCTGGTGATGGCCCGCTACGGGAAGGTGGCCGGCGAGGCGAAGGCCGCCGGCGAACCGGTGACAGAGGCAGATCGGGTGGCCAACGCCCATCTCGTGCAGGGCCTGCGCGAGGCCTTCCCCGACGATGGAATCCTCGCCGAGGAATCGGCACCGCGGCCCGAATGGTGGCGCAAGCGCCGCGTCTGGTGCATCGATCCCATCGACGGGACGAAGGAGTACATCAAGCAGAACGGCGAGTTCGCGGTGATGATCGGGCTCGCCGACGGAAAGGAGGCGGTGCTGGGGCTGGTGCTGCTGCCGGCACAGGACCTGCTCTACTACGGCGGGCCGAAGCTCGGCGCCTTCCGGGAGCGCCTCGGCGAGGGATTTGCTCCCGCCGCGCCGGAGCCCATCCACGTGAGCGAGGAGCGCGAGTTCTCGCGGATGCGGATGGCCATCTCTCGCAGCCACCGCAGCGCGCTGGTGGGGGAGATGGCCGAGCGGCTGGGGGTGCGCCACGAGATCCAACGGGGCAGCGTCGGCATCAAGCTGGGTCTGGTGGCCAGCGGCGAGGTCGAGCTGTACCTGCATCCCTCCGCCGGCACCAAGCGTTGGGACGCCTGCGGGCCCGACGCCATCCTCAAGGGAGCTGGCGGGCGGCTGACCGACTTCTATGGGCGGCCCATCGACTACGACTCCAGTGAGGTCCAAAACCGCGCCGGGCTCTTGGCCTCGAATGGAACCCGGCACGACGAGATCGTGGCCTTGCTCCGGCCCATCGCCGAGGCTGCCGGCCTGAAGTAGCGCCCATGAAGCGCGCGGGCCTCATCGAGAGCTTCCGCGTGGCGGGGTGGGGCGTGCTCCACACCATCGCCACGCAGCGGCACATGAAGGTCCACGTGACCAGCGCGGTCATGGTGATGATCGTGGGGATGGCGCTGCCGCTCTCTCTCGCCAGCCGCGTGGCGCTGCTCTTCTCGATCGCCCTCGTCTTCTTCGCCGAGATCCTCAACACCGCCCTCGAGCACTTCGTCGACCTGCACATCGCCGAGTTCGAGCGCGGTGCGATGCTCGCCAAGGACGCGGCGGCCGCCGGCGTGCTCGTCCTCGCGGCGGTCACCGTCTTCGTCCTCGCCGACATCCTCTACGTGAACTGGGCCCTCGTGGAGGCGAACGTCGAGGCGGTGGTGCGAAGCCTGCTCTTCGGGCTGCCGCTGACCGGCGTGGTCATCGTGATGCTCTTCGGCCCGGCGCGCTGGTGGGTGCGCCTGTGCATGCTCGTGGCGGCGGCCGCCTTCGTGTTGCCGCTGGTCCAAGCGAGCACCGACCCCGTTTTCTCGATCCTCCTCGGGGTCCTGGTCGTCCTCGCCGCTGCGAGCCGCAGGCGCCCCGAGGCGTCGCCGCCTGCGGCCCGCGCCCCCGACTGAAGCGCCCACCGCGGGCCGTTCTCACCCCCACACGATCAGTGGGCGTGCGCCCCTTCCTCCTTCTTCTTGGACCCCATGAAGATGAGGGCGATGGAGGGCAAGAGGCCGAAGGCCGCCGAGTAGGCGATGCCCCAGGCCTGGTTCACCGGTTCGTCGCCGCTTCCCGCACCGACGAGGTAGAAGACGGCGACGCCGATGGCGCCGAGGACGAAGGCGATGGTGCCGAAGAGGGTGCCGTTGTAGCCCTTGTGGTGGGCGGCGGCACCGGCGAAGTAGGCGTAGAAGCCACCGAAGATGGGGTACAGGATGGCGAGCATGGCGATCCTCCGTTGAGCGGCCTACCTAACGCAGCCGGCCCGCACAGGCAAGCAGCCGGCTCACCGCCCGGCCAGTCAGCCAGCGCCCCGGGTGGCCGCGCCGCCGCTGCCCGCCGCGGCCACCCGCGCTCAATCGAGGACGCCCAGCTCGCTCTTGGCCCCGTCCCCGTAGCCCGCCAGCTCCAGGGTCCAGTCCTCGTCGAGCCCCTCGGCCCCCTCGGGCGCCTCCCGGTCTCGGGCGCCGGTCTCCTTGTAGCGCACCACACGACCGGGCACGCCGTCGGCGACCCACCACTCCCAGGTCCCTCGGCCGGGGGTTCCGAAGCGGTAGTGGATGGCGTCGAAGGTGCCGGCGGGAACGGTCACCGACTCGGCGCCCACCTTTGCTCCCTCCAGGCTCTCCTCGGTGAGTTCGCGCGGGGGTACGTAGGTCCCCTCCTCCACCGGAACCTCCTCGGGCTCCTCACCAGGCAGCTGCATGCGCATGCGCAAGAGCTGCTCCCGCCCCGGAGAGAAGAGCGCCTCGATGGTGACCGTATCGCCGCTGTCCCCATCGAAGAACTTGACCCGCCACCACTCCTTTCCATCGTCGAGGCGGGCGAGGAAGGCGCGCTCCATCCACGAGCGTCCTTTTGGCCCGGGCTCCCCGGCGAGCTCCCAGCGCGTCCATTCGCCAGGCTCGTAGCCCTCACCGATCTGGTAGGCACCGGCGCCGAAGGCCATGCCGAAGAGATAGGTCGTGTACCACGAGAGGAAGAGCGGCGAGTAGCTACGCACGATGGCGTCTCCGACGCGTTCCCCTACGGCGTCGCCGATTTTCTCGCCGGTGCGCTCGGCTGCGCGATCGATCGCCGCATCGAGGATTTGGGCGCAGCCGCCGAGCACGAGGGCACACGACAGGACGGCAACGGAGAGCAGACGGGTGCGGTTCATGGCGAGCTTCCTCCCTGGATGCGCACGGCAGAGGCCGGTCGATCGTCGCCGGCGGCGACGATGGGACCGAGAAGTTACCAGAGGGTGCCGGAAGGAAAAGCCCCCCGGCGACCGCGTTTCGGTGCAAGGCCGAGCCGGCGAGGCTTGGGGAGTGAGTCCCGCCCTCGGGCGCCGCGGGTCCGGTCAATCGCTCCGCACCTCGTCTGTGGGAGCGCTGGGCGCAGCCTCGGCTTCGTGCCGGCGGGCAAGGCGCACCACCTCCACCTTCCCGGTGAAGCCCTTGGAGTCGACGGCGTCCGTCGACCGCGCCCAGCGCGCGTCGACGATCGCGTCGAGGGGC
The DNA here is from genome assembly GCA_964471535.1 of uncultured Myxococcia bacterium. Lineage (GTDB taxonomy): Bacteria > Myxococcota > Myxococcia > SLRQ01 > SLRQ01 > CAYYHA01. Next base: position 59,796 of record CAYYHA010000002.1, read on the forward strand.
AGCTCGGCGGCGGTGCGACCGTCGACGAGCACCTCGCCGGCGCGGCTCGCGCCCTGCACCCGGGCGGCGAGGTTGACGGTGGTCCCGAAGAAATCGAGTCGGTCGTTGAGGTTCACCACCAGCGCCGGCCCGGCGGCCAGGCCGATCTTCAGGCCGACCTTCCAGTCGTAGCCCAGGGCGCGCGTCGCCTCCTCGGCGGCGTGCTGGAAGTCGAGCGCGGCGCGAAGCGCCCGTTCGGGATCGGGAAAGGCCGCCATCACCGCATCGCCGATCGTCTTCACCAGCGTGCCGCCCTCACGGGCGATCACCGCCTTCAGGCCGTCGAAGTGGCTCCATACCAGCTTGAAGGCCGCGCCGTCGCCGAGGGTGCGATACATGGCCGTGCTCGAGACGAGGTCGGTGAAGACGATGGCGACCTTCTCCACCGAGAGGCGCACGCCGGGCGAGAGCACCTCGCTGCTGAAGAGATCGCGGAAGCGCTGCGAGACGACCAGTTCGCTCGCGGGGAGGGCATCGGTGAGCCAGGCACCGGTCTCCACGAAGAGCAGGGCGGGGCGGGCGCTCTCGTTGTGAATCGGAACAGGCTCGGTGCACCAGGCTCCGTGGACCTGGTCGTCGCCTACGAGGCCCGACTCACCGATACGTAGCGATAGGGGCCGGTCTGCATCCCCGTCGACGATGTTCAGGTATTGGTAGTGGCTTCCGGTGGTGGTGCGCAGGCGATAGCGTCCCGGCGGAAGCTCCAAAGGCACCTCGGCCGTGGCGCCGGGCGAGAGGTGCAGGCGCAGGTAGACGTGGGTGTTGCTGCCCGGACCGAGGGCACAGAACTTCGCCTCCTTGGTGGCGCGCAGGGCGGGATGGGGCTGGAACACCGCCTCCAGGCTGCGGGAGAGGTCCACGTCGAAGCGCAGGTTGCATCCGGCACAGGCGGCCTTCTCCTCGATCTCTGCCAAGGTGGTAGCGCCCTCTGCAGCGCTGCGACAGTGAGGACAGATCACGTCCCAGCGCATGCGAAGGAGACCCTCCCGTGTGGCATCGAAGAAGAGGGCCAAGGTGGCCTCCTCTTCGGTCCCCCACTGTCGCGCATAGGCGCGCGGCCGCATGCGGTGGAGATCCAGCGGTGAGCCCCCGGCGATCGTGTCGACGAGGGCGCGCACCAGCGCCGGATCGTGACGCGCTTCGAGGGGCCGGGCCCGCTCGGCGATCTGCGCCCGTACTCCATGGGGTAGGGGCCGAGCCTCTGGGTCGGGGAGATCGGGCAGGCCCGCCCGGCGAAGCCGCTGCGGATCTTCGCCTCGGGCCAACGCCTCGATCCACCGCCCGAAGAGACGCTTGAAGCCTGGCACCACCTGCGTGCGGGTCACGAGCCAGAGGAGCGGACCGAAGGGCGCCCGAGCCTCCGCTTCGAAGTGCACGCGCACCCGGCATCCTCCCCGGTCGAGGTGGCCGCCTTCGGGATCGAGCTCGAGGCGCATCCGAAAGCGGCGCATCGCGCCCGCCTCGAAGTGGCGCTCGAGATCGAGCAGGCGCCCGTAGCGCCATTCGAAGCGGCTCTCCACATAGCGATGGAGCACCCCCATCTCCCGGTAGCTGCCGATGACTCGGGTGGTGCCATCGGGCTGCGGCTCGTAGCGGTACTCGACGGCGGGGCGCCCGAGGAGTCGGTTGGTCAGGTCCGTGTCGCTCAACAGGGGCCACAACCGCGCAGCGGGCACTTCGGTGCGAAGTTCGAAGCTGTGCTCCTGCACGGACATCGCGTCAGGGGCTATGCTCGCACGAGCATGGGTCGGCGTCGAACCCCGCGCTTCCACACCCCCTTTGCCGAGGCGGAGGCGAAGCTGCGGGCCAAGCTCGAGCGCGGGGCAGAGGCGCCCACGGCGGCCGCGGGCGCTCGCGACACCGGTGCCGCGGCGCCGCCGGAGGATGGCGCGGCGGGCGACGAGGATGCCCGGCTCTTCTCGGAGTGGGTGGGGCCCGTCCGGCCGGTGGGAGGCCGCGGTCGGCGGACACCGGCCCGAACGCCGCCACGGGCGCCGCACCTCGCCGAAGACGAGGAGGCGGAGGTGGTGCGGGTGCTGCGCGGCCTCGTGGAGGGTGAGGGGCCGGTGGATCCCCTCGAGCGCGAGGAGGCAGTGGAGGCCCTCGCGCCGGGTGTCGACCGGCGCCTCCTCGAGCGCCTGAAGCGGGGGGAGATCGCCGTCGAAGCGCACCTGGATCTCCACGGCCTGCGCCGCGAGGAGGCCCGCGACGCCGTCCGCCAGCTCTTCCGAGAGGCGCACAGGCGCGGGCAGCGCTGTCTTCGCATCGTGCACGGTCGCGGCCGCCGCTCCGCCGGAGGCGAGCCGGTGCTCAAGCCCGCCCTCGTGCGCTGGCTGTCGCGTGGCGCGCTCGCCCGTGAGGTGCTCTGCTTCTGCAGCGCCCCCCGCTACGACGGTGGCACGGGTGCCCTCTACGTCCTGCTCCGCCGCTAGCCCCGCCCCGCAGCGCGCCCGGGAACGGCAGCGCGCCTGGCCGGACCTACGGGCCTGCCGTTTCGTCTGCGGCGAGCCAGGCCCGGATCTCTGCCCCGTGCTCGTCCTGTCTCGGCGGCGGCCGCGAGGCCGCCCGGGGCAGCCCAGGGAAGAAGAGCGGGCTCGCCACCATGGGCAGGGGTCCGAGATCGGGGTGCCGGGTCACCGCGATACTTCCCCGCGCGCGGGTCTGCGGATGGTCCAAGGCCTCGGGGACGGTGAGCACCGGGCCCGCCGGGATGCCTGCTTCTCCGAAGCGCTCGACCCACTCGGAGACGGTGCGCCGGGGTAGGACGGCGTCGATCTCTCTGTCGAGTTCGGACCTGTGACGGACGCGGTCGGGGTTGGTGCGAAAGCGTGGGTCGGTGACCCACTCGGGCCGCTCACAGGCAGCGGCGAAGCGCTCGAAGAGAGCATCGTTTCCCACTGCGACGTTGATCCAGCCATCGGCGGCCCGATAGGTGGAGTAGGGGTGCACCGAGGGATGGCGGTTGCCGAGGCGCTCGGGCGCCTCTCCGGCCATGAGATAGGCGGAGGCGTGGTAGGCGAGCAGGGACAGCTGTACGTCCATCATCGAGATGTCCACCTCTACCCCCTCGCCGGTGCGCTCCCGCCGGTAGAGCGCCGCGAGCACCGCCTGCGTCGCGGCCATACCCGCGCACACGTCGGCGATGGAGGCGCCCACCTTGTAGGGTGCGCCCTCCTCGGGTCCCGTGAGCGAGGGGAGGCCGCCCATGCCCTGCACCACCAGGTCGTAGCCGGGCCTCGAGGTCCAAGGGGGCACGCCGACGGCGCCGAAGCCGCTGATGGACACGTAGACGAGGCGGGGATTGATTCGGCGAAGGTGCTCCGCGTCGATCTTCAAGCGGGCGGTCACGCCGGGGCGGAAGTTCTCCACCACCACATCCGAACGGCGTGCGAGGCGGTACAGGAGTTCGAGATCGCGGGGGTCCTTCAGGTCGAGGACCACCGATCGCTTTCCGCGGTTGACGGCGAGGTAGTACGTCGCCTCGCGCGCCTCCCCCTCCCCCGCCCACGGGGGCGCGAAGCGGCGGGTGTCGTCGCCGCCTGGCGGCTCCACCTTGATCACGTCGGCCCCGAGGTCGGCGAGCTGCATGGTGCAGTAGGGGCCCGCGAGGATGCGCGAGAGGTCAAGGACGCGGATGCCGCTCAACGGAAGCTCTGACATGAGCCGGGCCTTGTAGCATGATGGGCAGGGCGTGGGACGCTGGGTGACAGTGGCCGTCTTCGTCGAGGCAGCGGTCGGCACCGTGCTCGCCGCAGTCCTCCTGCTCGCGTGCGAGCACGACCCGGTCGACACCTTCACCGAGGCCTACGGTCCCTTCGAGCGGTGCGGTGAGCTGGTCTACGACTTCAGCGGCTGCCCGGCACAGGCCCCGGAGGCTCTGACCTGCATGGAGAACGCGCTCGCCACCTGCAAGCCCTCCCAGCTGCGGCAGTACTTTCCCCGCTTCGATGCACCGGACGATCGCGTCGACCTCTTCGTTCTCGAGGATCGCGGCACCTGCGTGGTGCTCGAGATGACGCTGGAAGGCCGCGGCGCGTTCACCCGGCGAAACTGCGCCGGTTTCGAGCGAACGGTCACCGACTCGGGTTGTGCGCGCCTGCTTCCCACGGGCTGCGACGAGGAGCCGGCGCCGTGACGGGCGCGGCCACCGGGCTGCGCTTCCGGGGGGCGTCGTTGTTCATCCTCGCCGGAGGAAAGGGGACGCGCATGCAAGGGGTGAACAAGGCGCTCATCCCCCTGGGGGACCGCGCCATGGCCGCCTACGCGGTGGATCTCGCCCCTCACTTCGACGACGCGCGCATCGTGGGCCCACGGGGACGCGGCCTCGAGGCCCTGGGGTTGCCGGTGGTGCCCGATGCGGTGCCCGGCCTCGGGCCCCTCGGCGGGCTGGCGACGGCGCTGTCGGCAACCCGCACCGAGTGGATCTTCGCGGTGGCCTGCGACATGCCCCTCTTACAGCTCGGTGTGGTGCGGCGCCTCTGGGAGGCGCGCGGGCAGGCACCCGAAGGGGTGCGGGCGGTGGTGCCCCGCGCCCGGGGAGAGGTGCACCCGCTCCACGCCTTCTACCATCGCGACCTCGCCGGCGCGGCGCGGCGGCTGGCGACGGCGCAGGCCTCGATGCAGGCGCTGCTCCTCGAGAGCCCGGTGCACTTCATCGATCTCGGCGAGGAGGAGGCCTCGTCGACCCAGAACGTGAACACGCCGGAAGTGCTCCACGATCTCCGCCGCCACTTCGAGCCGACATGAGCCGAAGGGCGCAGCCAGCGCCGAAGCGTGGGCACGGGCGAGGTGTACCGCGCTCGTGTGCCCGGCGGGGGCCAGCGTTGACAGACCGGCCTCACCCTGGCAAAGGGAGCAGGAGAATGGTCAGACCAATTCGTGAGAGGGGGTGATCGAGACCGTCCCGATCGACTTCCCATCGGTGTTCCCCATCGGGGTGCTGGTCAGCGTCGTGGCGCACCGGCAAATCCGCTCGGAGAAGGTGTGCGGTTGGTCGCGCTACGTGACCATCGGCTTCTGGCTGGGCATCGGCTACGGCCTGATGACGGCCTTCTGGGCCTGGGAGTACCCGGACTGGATGTGGGTGTACGCCTTCGATGCGGCGAGCTGGAGCTTTTGGCTCTGGTACCCGCTCTTCGTCTTGGGCCTGGGGCTGACCGCGGCGGTGGGCACCTGGCTGTCCCAGGGTTTCCTGGTCCGAGGGCAGTGGCTCGGCGTCCTCGGTCTGGCGGCGCTGGGTCTTGTGGCGCTGGCCATCCTCTGGGCGAAGACCTGGGACCAGTACAACCACCTCTCCACCTACGCGCAGTGGATCGCCACCCCGCGGGTCGCTACGCCGCTGAAGGAGGATGCACGCTGGGTAACGGCGACGAACATCCTCGGGCCGGCCTACGCGATCCCCACGCTCTTCGTCGTCGTGAAGCTCTACCTGGAGGGTCGCCGGACGCCGGCGCTCTGATCGCCGCGGACGCTGCGAGGTGCCGGAGGAGGTGGCCATGGCGACGCTGCTGAAGATCGCTTCGCCGCGCGACGGCACCCCGCTTGGCGAGGTGCCGGCGACCGACCCGGCGAAGGTCCAGGCGATCGTCGAGTCCTGCCGGCGAGCGCAGGCGGAGTGGGCCGCAACGCCTCTCTCTGAACGCATCGCACGGATGAAGGCGGCCCGGCGGCGCTTCCTCGAACGCGCCGAGGCCTTCGTCGAGCGCATCACCGCGGAGAATGGCAAGCCGGAGGCCGAAGCCTGGATGAGCGAGATCGTGCCGACGGCCGATCTCTTCGACTACTGGCTCAAGAACATCCGTCCCCATCTGGCGCGCGAGCGGGTGCCCCTGAATCCCGTGAACTATCCGGGAAAGACAGCGTTCATCGAGTATCGGCCCCGGGGGATCATTGGTCTCATTACCCCCTGGAACCTCCCCGTCGCCATTCCGCTGCGCACCCTCGTTCCCGCGCTGCTCGCGGGAGACGGCGTGGTCTTCAAACCCAGCGAGTTCACACCCCGCTGCGGCGCCCTGCTCGCCGAAGTCTTCGAGGGGATGCCGCTCGAAGTGGTGCAAGGGGCCGGGGAGGTGGGGCGGGCGCTCGTCGAGGGCGGAGTCGATGCGGTGATCTTCACCGGATCGGTGGCCACCGGAAAGAAGGTGGCGAGCGCGGCGGCAGAGCGGCTCCTACCCTGCTCGGTGGAGCTAGGAGGGAAGGACGCCGCGATCGTCCTTGCCGACGCCGACCTGGACCGCGCCGCCCACGGCATCGTGTGGGGCGCGCTCCACTTCGCTGGGCAGGACTGCTCGAGCGTGGAGCGAGTCTACGTGGTCCGTGAGGTGGCAGATGCCTTCCTGAAACGTGTGACCGAGGAGGTCTCCCGGCTTCGCCTCGGCGTGGAGGTAGGCCCGCTGACGACGCCGGCGCAGCTCGAGATCGTCGAGCGACAGGTGCAAGAGGCGGTCGCGAAGGGAGCGAAGGTGCTCTGTGGCGGTCGTCGGGCTCCGAAGGAGGGGCTGTGGTTCGAGCCGACGGTGCTCACCGATGTCGACGAGGAGATGTCCATCCTGTGCGAGGAGACCTTCGGTCCCGTCCTCCCCGTGGTGATCGTGGAGGATGCGAAGGAGGCCCTCTCGCGGGTCAACGCCTCCGAGTACGGCCTGACCGCCAGCCTGTGGACGCGCGACGTGATGGCCGGATGGCACCTGGCGGCAGAGGTGGAGACGGGCGTCTTCATGGTGAACAACCACTCCTTCACCGGCGCGGTGCCCGCGCTGCCGTGGAGCGGGGTCAAGCGCTCGGGCTATGGCGTGACCGGCAGCCACCTCGCCCTCGAATCGCTGGTCCGGCCGCAGGTCGTGCTTCTCGATCGCTCCAGGGCGAAACGTGAGATGTGGTGGTTCCCGTACGACGAGGCGCTGCTGGTGGCCGCGCGGGCGCTCCGGGATCTGGCGCTAGGGCGTGTGGGCGCGCTCGGACGTCTCCTCGGCGCCTTCCTCCGACGGTTCAAATGACCCGACCCGACAGAGGCCTTCCCGAAGAGGTGCACGCGGCGGCGTATGCGCTGCTGCGGGAACTCCTGCGCATCGACACCACCAACCCGCCGGGCAACGAGCGTCCGGCGGCCGAGTGCGTCGCCGACTTTCTCGCCGGAGTGGGCCTCGACGTGGAGCTGTTGGAGAGTGCGCCGGGCCGAGGCAACGTGGTGGCGCGGCTCACCGGCGACGGGACGAAGCCGCCTCTGGCACTCGTCGGCCACCTCGACGTGGTGAGCGCCGGCGACGGAACGTGGACCCATCCTCCCTTCGCGGCCGAGGAGGCCGAGGGGTGGCTGTGGGGTCGGGGCGCGGTGGACATGAAGAACATGGTGGCGATGAGCGCCGCCATCGTGCGGCGCCTCGCCGAGGAGGGGGCGCGGCTCGAGCGCGACCTCATCCTCATCGCTTGTGCCGACGAGGAGGCGGGCTGCGATCAGGGCTCTGCCTGGCTCGTCGACCACCATCCCGAGAAGGTGGTCTGCGAGTACGCGCTGGGTGAGGTGGGGGGCTTCTCGCTGCCGGTCATGGGCCGACGCTTCTATCCGATTCAGATCGCCGAGAAGGGGATCGCGTGGCTGAAGGCGACGGCCCACGGCGAGGCGGGGCACGGTTCGATTCCTCGGGAGGACTCGGCGGTGCTGCGATTGGCCGAGGCGATCGCCGCCATCGGCCGGACGCGGCTCCCGCAGCACCGCGTGGAGGCGAGCGAGCGCTACTTCCGTGGCGTGGCGCGGCACCTCCCCGTGCCTGGCCGGTGGATTTTTCCTCGGGTGCTCGATCCGGTGTGGTCCGGCCTCATCCTCGACCGGCTCATCGCCGACCCGGCCCTGCGCCGGGCGATCAAGGCGGCGCTCTCCAACACTGCGAGCCCCACAGTGCTCTCCGGGGGCGAGAAGATCAACGTCATACCGGCCACCGCCTCGGTGGAGATCGACGGGCGCACCTTGCCGGGGCAGACGGCGAGCGATCTCGTTGCCGAGCTGAAGGCGATCTGTGGCGAGCACGTCGACTTCGAGATCCTGAAGGAGCGCCCGCCGGTTCAATCGCCGCCGGACACCGAGGTGTTCCGGACGCTGTGCGAGGCGATCCGGCGCGGCGACCCCGAGGGGATCCCCGTGCCCTATCTCCTCCCGGGCTTCACCGACGCGAAGGCGATGCACCAGGTGGGGGCGGTGTGGTACGGCTTCGCACCGGTGCGCCTTCCCGACGAGGCGGGGGTGAAGTTCTCCGACCTCTACCACCGCCCAAACGAGCGCATCCCGATCGAGGGCTTCCACTGGGGGCTCGATGTGCTGGATGATGCGGTGCGTCGCATCGCCGGCGTCGCCGCCGGCGGCTGAGTGCTGTAGGCGACGCGCAGCCGCGCCTCGGCCACCGGGGAGCAACCCCCATGTGTCGACGACTGGGGTCCAACCCCCATTTCCGGAACCTGGGTCAAGGCCAAGAAAAAATGGCTTTGGTTCTAGTGGGTTAGGGGTTCGTCCAGAAAAACCGCGTCCGCATCTGTCGCACGAGCCCAAGCATGACGTGGGGCGCGAGGTGCCGGGCCAGGCCACGGAGAACGGGGCACTACCTAGGGGGATCCCAGCAGACCACCTGCCCGTAGGCAGCGCGGCAGACCCCCCAAGGGGTCGTGGCGCAGCGCACCTGTCCGTAGGCGGCGGTGCAACGGTAGCCGCAGGCAATCGTGCCGTAGGCGGCGAGGCACTCGGCCGCGGGAGACCCCCAACCTGCGATGGGGGGATCCCAGCAAACGACCTGTCCATAGGCGGCGTGACAGGCTCCCCAGGGCGTCTCGGCGCAGCGCAGCTGCCCGTAGGCGGCGATGCAGCGATAGCCACACGCCATCAGACCATAGGCACTGCGGCACGTGGGGGGCGCGGGTGGCCAGGCCGCCTCGGGACAGGCCCTGCGGCCTGGGTGCTCCGCCCACGCCGCCGCCGCACAGAGCACAAGGGCCAGGACGCAGCCCAACCGCAACCCAAGGCGCGACGGAGGCCGCGCCGACCGGCCGCGAGCCATCCCATGGCGAAGGGCGGCCCGGCGAAACCGAACCTGCAGGAACACAGCCAGCTTCCGCATGCCCCCCAGACGCGTCGCTTCGTGCCCTATTCACCTCGCCTCGACCCCGCGGCCCAAAGGAGTGGGCCGGTGCAACGCGCCGGCCTGCGCCGCTTCGCAGCCCTGCGCACGGCCCCCTCTACAGCTCGAAGATCTCCACGGTGCGGACCGCAGCGAAGGCCTGCCGGTCGGCGCCACCGGGCACGATGATCCGCTTTCCATCGCTCGCTGCGCCGGTCCCGTGACGAGGCACCCCCATCGGCGTGTGCACCGCCCACTGGTCCCGGACCGGATCGTAGCTCTCCACGGCGTCGAAGACCCCGGTCTCGTTTGCTGCGCCCTCCCCGCCGAAGACGAAGAGCCGGCCCCCGTGAACCGTGCCCGCAGCGCCGGCCCGTGAGGTGGGCATGGGCGCCCCCTCGCTCCACACATCGGTCTCCGGGTCGTAGCGGAGCGTGGTCGCGACGTGCGTGTCGATTCGCGCGTTGCGTCCCCCGGCCACGTAGACCCGGCCGTCGATCCCGCCGGCGACCAGGTGGTCGAGGGGCTGCGGCAGCGCAGCGGCACGGGCCCAGGTCTCGGTGGACGTATCGAAGGAGGAGACGTCGGTGACGGCGCCCCCGCGGAAGCCGCCGACCACATAGATGCGCCGGCCGATCACCGCCACGCCCGATGCACCCCGGACCTCGTCGGCGGGCATCGGAGCCAAATCGCGCCAGCCACCAGCGGCTGGGTCGTAGACGTAGGCCTCGCCCCGCGCCTCGAAGCCGGTCCCCCTCAAGAACCCGAGGACGTAGATCCGATCGTCGACCACCGCGGCGTTCGCATGGTGCACGGGCTGCGGCAGCTCGGCCGCCTCCCGCCAGCGATCCTCGTCTGGCGCATAGGCGTAGACGCTCGCGACCACCTGCCCGCGGTCGTCGAAGCCGCCGAGGACGTAGACCTCGCCCGCCGCGAAGACCACCGCCACCTCCTGCAGCGGCACCGGCAGGGGGTGTGCCGGCGTCCATCGCCCCGTTAAGACCTCGCCCCCGTCGCTGCCCCCGTCCCCACCCGAAGGTCCGCCATCGCCGCCATCGGCGGCAGCATGGCCACCGTCCTGTGTAGGCGCGGCCGGTGCGCATCCGGCAGCCAACAGGGAGATTAGAAGCAGAGCCGCCACGGCGGACCGGCCCTCCCCGCGCGGGCGAAGGATCGAGCGAGCCAAGCCTGCACGTCGCATCCGTCGAGGATGCAACGCCGGCACACATCTGCCAAGCTGCCCCCATGTGCGGGCGCTACACCCTCATCGCCTCGGGGGAAGAGATCGCGGCGCGCTTTCGCCTCCCCGCGGCGCCCGACCCGCCGGTGCGCTACAACATCGCCCCCAGCCAGCCCATCGTCGTCGTGCGCCACCGCCCCGACGAGACCTGGGAGGCGACGCTGTGCCGCTGGGGGCTCCTGCCCTTCTGGGCCAAGGATCCCAAGATGGGCTACCGCACGATCAACGCCCGCGCCGAGACGGTGGCCAAGAAGCCCGCCTACCGCGCCGCGTTTCGCGCCCGCCGATGCCTCATCCCTGCCACCGGCTTCTACGAGTGGCAGCGCCGTCCCGGAAGGAAGACCAAGCAGCCCTACTACATCCACCTCTCCGACCAGCGGATCTTCGCCATGGCGGGGCTGTGGGAACGCTGGACGGATCCCCAGTCGTCGGAGGTGGTCGAGAGCGCGGCGCTCATCACCACCGACGCCAACGCCCGCCTCGCCCCCATCCATGAGCGCATGCCGGCGATCCTGAAGGAGGCCGATTGGGCCGAGTGGCTCGATCCCGGCTGCGCCGACACGGAGCGTCTGCAAGCGATGCTCGCCCCCTACCCACCGGATCGCACCGAGGCCTACCCGGTGGGGACCTTCGTGAACAACCCGAAGCACGACTCGCCCCGATGCATCGAGCCCGTCGCGACCCCCGATCCTCGCTAGGCAGCCAAGCGGAGGCGTGCCCACCGATGTGCCGTGCCTTGCGGCGCGGCGGCCCGCTGCGCGCGGGGCTGCTCCTCCTCGCTCCCTCGCTCCTCGGCTGCGCCACGCTCGTCACCGGTTCCGTGCAGCGGGTTCGCATCGAGACGAGTCCTCCGGGCGCCCGGGTGGTACTCGACGATCGGGTGCACCTGCGCGCGCCCACCGAGATCGAGGTGGACAAGCTGCGCCGCCATCGCCTTCGCGTCGAGAAGGAGGGCTATCGCCCGGTGGAGCGCACCCTCCCCCGGCGCGTGCAGCCCTGGGTCCTCGGAAACGTCTTCGTGCTCATCCTTCCCGGCCTGCTCGTGGACTTCCTCACCGGAGGTGCCTATGCGCTGCCTCGCGTGTTTCGGGTGCGGCTCGAGCCGGTCGAGCGCCCGGCGCCGCCGCCTCCGTCCACCCCGCTCGAAGGGGAACGCCTCGAGCCGCCCCCGGCCGCCCTTCCGCCGCAGCGGGTAGACTAGGCTCGATGTCTGCGTGCAGACCGCCTCGGGCG
>CAYYHA010000003.1:0-17930 GCA_964471535.1 uncultured Myxococcia bacterium
TGGTGCGCTGCCTCTCGGCCCTCGATGGCCTGCACGTCAGCGACGAGGAGCGGGTCGGGGTGGACATCGTCCGCCGCGCCTGCGAGGAGCCGCTGCGGCAGATCGCCTCGAACGCCGGCTTCGAAGGCAGCATCGTGGTCGACAAGGTGAAGAACGGCACCGGCACCTTCGGCTTCAATGCCGCCACCTGCGAGTACGAGGACCTGGTGAAGGCCGGCGTCATCGACCCGACCAAGGTCACTCGGACCGCGCTGCAGAACGCTGCGTCGGTCGCCTCGCTGCAGCTCACCACCGAGGCGATGGTGGCCGAGCTGCCCAAGGAGGAGAAGGAGGGCGCAGCCGGCGCCGGCGGCATGCCCGGCATGGACATGATGTAGTTCGAGCCGGCGCGCGCACTGCCGCGCCCCTTCGATGACGCGAGCCCCCGGCCCTTCGGGTCGGGGGCTCTTATCTTGGGGGGCCCAGGGACCAGGGCGCTCTCGGGGCCCAGGCTCCCATGGCCGCCCCGACGCCGGAGCCCACCCGCGGGAGCCAGGGCACCGTGGGGGGCCCAGGCCCCGGCCCACGGCGGCCCCTGCGAGGCGGTTGAATTTCCCCCGGCAGGGGCGCATCTTGCACGGCTATGAAGCCGGTCACCGTCTACGTCACCACCTGGTGCCCCTACTGCGTGCGCGCCAAGCGGCTCCTCGAGCGCAAGGGCGTGCCCTTCGAAGAGGTGAACCTGGAGGGCAACCCGGAGCTTCGCATGCACCTGTCGCGTCAGACGGGGATGCGCACCGTCCCGATGATCTTCATTGGTGAGACCTGCATCGGCGGCTCCGACGAACTCCACGCTCTCGAGGCAACCGGTGAGCTCGACACCCTCCTCGCCGGAGGGCAGACCGATGCCGGCGACGGCACCGAGCCGCGGGCTTGAGCGAAGGCGAGAGGCCGGGCGAACCCAGCCGTCGCCGTCCCGGGACAACGGGGCGCCATGGAGACGCGGCAGGAGTCGGTGCGGCGGACTTCGGACCGCACTCTGATCCCCCCCGGCGCGGCCCCGGGGCCACAACGGGTCGGACTTCGATCAGACCTCGGGCCGCTTGGGCGGAGGGAGATCCAGGAGCCGGCGCAGCGTCGCCTCGTCGGCGTCCACCAGATCCTTGTCGAAGGTCTGGGTGATCTTCTCCGCCGTCGGGCCGTCCAGCGCCTCGCGCAGCTCCCCGAGGAACTGCGGCGGCGCGATCAGGATCAGGCCATCGTATCGCCCCTCGATGCGGCCCTGGCGGAGCCGGTCGGCCAGTTCTCGAGCGAACTTCCGCTTCTCCTCCTCCTTCACCTGGTCGGGCTCGCCCATGGCATGGCGAACCTGTCCCCGGCTCTCGTGCACGCGGCCGGGCTCGTCGGTGGCCAGCTCGGGATCGTGCATCCGCGAGGCGGTGTGCACGAAGTCTTCGATCTCCTCCAGCGGCTTCAGGCGTGTCCGGAGGTGGAGCAAGCGAGCCCGGCTGCCATCGGCGACGAGAATCCACTGGTTGATCATCGGCATCCTCCGCTGCGGGTTGTTCGTTCATTCACCAGGTAGGCACCCTTTGCTATGGATCAAGGCCCGTGCTCGAGCGTTCGTCGTGCACAGCCCCCGTCACCGTCCGCCTGGCCGCCCTCCTCTTCGCGCTGGGCCTGTGCAGCTGCGCCGGGGTGCCCCATCGACGCCACGCTCTCATCGAACGGACCCACCCGCAAGTCGTCCTGGTCTACCCCTTCCACTTTCGCTGGCCGCAGCCTCCGTGGCATGCCTTTCAGCGAACCCGGGACCTGGTGGAGGCAGCGCGCTCCGACGGGCGCTTCCGGATCTTCGACCCTGGGGACTTCGAGGTCTACCGCCCCGCTGACGACAACGTCCTGGCCGCCTCCACCGTCCTCGCGCCCCTGACCGAAGGGGGCTGGAGCCCCCAGGATGCCGTGGTCCTGCGGGGTTGGGCCGAGGAGCGGGTGGCCACTTCCGCATCGACCGTCTACGACCGGTCGGGACGACGGAAAGCGACGGTCGCCCGGGAAGATCGGACCCACATCGTCCACGTGGATCTGATCGACGTCGCCTCCGGGACCCTCCTCCTCGAGAGCTGGAAGGCGGTTCCCTTCGACCCCTTCGCGCCCCGCTCCGACACCGATCCCTTGCCCGGCGTGGGGGAGGCGGTGCGCGAGCTGGGTCGCTTCGCGCTCGCCCAGATCTCCGCCTCTGGCACGCCTCCGCCGGCGCTGGGTTTGGAGCTCGCCCCCAACCCCGCGCGCGCCTTCCACTTCCGCGTGCAGGCCTCGGCCCTCGGTGCCCAGCAGGCCCTCGCCCGCCTCGACCCCATGCAGCAGGAGGCGGTGAAGCTCGCCCTCTATGCCTCTTTCGACCCCGATCTCTCCCCGACTCGGATCGCGCTCTACGATCGCGCTCCGGATGGGGCGGTGGTGCTCCGAGTCACCGGCCCGCCCGCGGCGGCGGCGGGGCTCGAAGCCGGGGACCTCGTCGTGCGGGCGGGCGATGCCGCCGTGACCGGTCCCGAGACCCTCGAACGACTCGCACGACGCGGCGAAGCGCTCCCGCTCGAGGTGATCCGGGGCAGGCAGCACCTGCGGCTCGTGCTGCGCCCTTGAGCCGTGCCGGCCCCTGCCCGTGCGGCGTCCCGCCGCGGAGACGATCCGCGGATCAGGTCGGCTCCTCCGGCCCCTCCTCCTCTGGGCGGAACTCCACCTCCACCGTGCGGCCCCGGGCCGGCGTTGCACCGGGCCCCCTCGGATCGGGCGGCACCTCACCTGGCGCTCGTCCCCCATCGAAGCCCACGACCGTGTGGACGACGAGGCGCCGGCGGAGCCAGGCTGCGAGCAGGGCGGCGGCGGCGCGGCGCACCGGGGGGATCATGACCAAGAGGCCCGCCGCATCGGTGACGACCCCGGGCGTGAGCAGCATCAGGCCCCCGGCGAAGACCAGGGCCCCCTCGAGGAGCTCTCGGTGGGGGAGACGCCCCGCGGAGAGGGCGTCCTGAATCTCGCGCAGCACCTTCAGCCCCTGCGCCCGGGCCAAGGCAGCGCCCGCCGCCCCCGTGACCAGGACCAAGAGCAGCGTCGGCCCTGCCCCCAGCCACTCACCCACGCGAAGCAGGAGGTAGAGTTCCCCCAGGGGGACCAGCGTGAAGGCGAGGAGGAGCCAACAGCCGAGCATGGGGCGGGGCCCCGGTCACGGGCGGCGGAAGTTTCGCACCCTCGGGATCGCCGGCGGAAGCTCCGGTGCGCCGGGGCTATGGTTGGTATCGAGCCACACGTTCGTCGCCTTCGGCCAGGTCTTCGCGAAGAGCAGCGTGTTCTCGGGCTGGTTGTCGAAGGTCGCCACCACCTGCCCCAGCGCATCGATCGCCTCCCGCGCCTGCGTCTTGAACGCGAGGTCCTCCATCGACTTCTCCGGCTTGAGCAGGAGCACCACGCCGGGGATGCCCACCGGAAAGCCCCAGCGGCGCAGTGAGGTGACCGTACCGCCGGCCATGCGCGGCGCGTCCCGGCCGGTGAGGTACACGACCACCGCCCCCGCACGCCGCACCGCGCGCACATAGGCCACCGCCCCCGCCTCAGGCCGGTCCAACGTCGCGCCACGATCGGTGAAGAAGTGGTCCAGCCAGTAGCGCCGGGCCGACTCGGCCTCCTCCCCGCTCACCTCGATGCGCTTGAGGTTCTCGTCGAGGCTATAGCGCACCTCCTCGAGGGGGAGGGCCCGGATGCGCGCGGCGGCGCCCTGTGCCCCGGTGCGCTCGGCCCACTCGAGCAGCAGACGCCAGGTGCGGTAGCGGTTGTCGAAGAGCGTCGAATCGAGATCGAAGACGACCACCGGGCGGCCGCCTGCCTTCACCACCTCGCGCACCCGGTCGAGCACGCGGTCGAGCACCTGGGGGTCATGACGGGGTGGGCGGGGCGACTGCGCCAGCGCCGGGGCGCAGGCGAGGCAGAGCCAGAGGGGAAGCAGATGGACGGTGCGCATGACGCCTCCTCGTCGATTGACCGCGTGGAAGCGTCCTGGTACCCCGCGGACCATGCGCGTTGCAAGCCTCGGCGCAGGCCACCGCCCGTGGCTCCTCCTCCTGCCGCTCCTCGCCGTGGGATGCATCCTCCGTCCCGAGTCGTCGGAGGCGCGGCGGCAGGCGTTCGACCGTTCGGGACTCGAGGCCTACCTGCTCGACGCGCCACCACCGGGGCTCCATGGTGGCGCCCTCTTCGCCGATGGGGTGCGCTTCCTGGGGATGCGGTACACACCCCAGGAGCCCGGCCCCTCGGACCGCATCGAGGTGGAGTTCTACTACCGGGTGGAAGAGCCCCCACCGATGGAGAACTGGATGATCTTCGTCCACGCCGACCCCGAGGACGGCGGCCACCGCGTCATCCGCGACCATGAGCCAGTGGGCGGTCGCTACCCGACCCACGTCTGGCGCCCGGGCGAGGTGATCCGGGACGTCTTCGTACTGCCAAGCTTCGGGCGCGTGGTGGACGTGGATCTGTGGACGGGCTTCTTCCGTGGCAACGAGCGCATGCCGGTGGTGCGATCGCTGGGCAGTCGCCACGACGGGCAGAACCGGATCCTCGCGGGAACGATCCACATCCGGTAGCGCCGTACCTCGCCCGTCGGGGCCCTGTGGCGCCGGCCGAAGCGCCGGGATGCATTCGCGGGTCTGGGGTGTTAAACCCAGGTGGGTTCCTCGGGAGTTCGGCGGATGGTCGCTGGGCCCTTCGGCCTGGAGGAAAGTCCGGACTTCACAGGGCAACGATGCTGGCTAACGGCCAGGCGGGGCGACCCGACGGAAAGTGCCACAGAGAGCAGACCGCCCGCGCTGCGCGCGGGTAAGGGTGAAAGGGTGCGGTAAGAGCGCACCGCGCGACCGGTGACGGTCGTGGCAAGGCAAACCCCATCGGAAGCAAGAGCAAATAGGGAGGCATCGCGGCCCCGGACCGGGGCCGCACGGGGCGGCCCGTCCCGGTCTCCGGGTGAGCTCGCTCGAGGGCGCCGGCAACGGCGCTCCCAGATGAATGACCATCGAAACAGAATCCGGCTTACGGCCGGACTCCCGAGGACCCGCTCCTATGCGTCGTGCGCAGGCGTCACGCAGCGCCCTCGCGGATCGGCGCGCCGGCGCTGCGCCCGCCCCCACCTGCTTCTGGCCCATTTGGGCTGCGCCAAGCCCCGGCGCTGGCGCTCAAGCCTGGAGGCGCTCGTCGATGGCGAGGTTCGCCATCTGGTCGGCGGCACGGTTCTCCTCGCGGGGCACGTGGCGGAGCACCACCCGCTCGAAGCTGGAGATGAGCTGCCGCGCCCGCTCCACCCGCGGCTTCAGGTGGGCCGCGCGCACCTTGTAAGCACCCTCGAGCTGGCGAATCATCAGCTGGCTGTCAGCCATCACGTGCACCTCACGCGCGCCGCGGGCCCGGGCCCGCTCGAGACCGAGGAGCAAGGCCTCGTACTCGGCGACATTGTTGGTGGCCTCGCCGAGATAGCGACCACAGCGCTCGACGACCTCGCCCGAGGGGCGCTGCAGCACCACCCCGGCGCCGGCAGGGCCCGGGTTGCCGCGGGCCGCACCGTCGCAGTAGAGGAGGAGCACCTCGTCCGCGCTCACGCAGTCGCCTCTTCCGCGGTATCCGATTCCTCCTGGATGTAGAGGATGCGCTGGCAGCTCGAGCACATGCGGATGCCCGGCCTACCGGCCAAGAGATCGTTGTAGACCTGCGGCTGGATGCGCATCCGGCACGCACCACAGGTGCCGCCCTCCTCGGCCACGGCCAGCGCGACGCCGCCACGTCGCTGACGGATCAGGTCGTAGCGCTGCAAGAGCTGACGCTCGACGCCCTCGGCGATGGACTGCCGGCGCGCTTCGAGCTCCGCCCGGGAGGCGTCGAGCGCCGCCAGCTTCTCCTCGAGCGCTTTGCGCTCTCCCTCGTAGCCCTTCTCCTTCTCGAGGAGTTCACGCTCGATGGCGTCGATCTCCTTGTTGAGCGCCTCCGCCTGCTCCATCAGGTTGAGCACCTCTTCCTCCTGGTTCTTCATCCCCTTCTTGGCGATGTCGATCTCCCGGGAGAGGGCAGCGTACTCGCGTGGCGTCTTGATCTCCGTCAGGCGCGCCTCCCACTTCTTCACCTGTTCCTTTTGCTCCGCGATGTTGCGCTCGATCTCGCGCCGCTGCCGCTCCACCTCCTCGAGCTCCTTCGACCGCTCGTCGGAGAGCGCCTTGTGACGTGCCAGTTCCGCGTCGATCTCCGCCAGGCGTTCGGGGTACTGGCTCGCCGCCTTCTCCAACTCGAGGATCTCGAGGTCTACGGCTTGCAGCTTCAACAGCGTCTTGATGGCGTCATCCACGGTCTCTGCCTCCAGCATGGCCTAGAGGGGTCTCCCCACCCCATTGCACGTCGTGTTCGGGACCACTCGGTCCGCCCAGGGCGGACGCATCGGCCCGCCTCCCCCACACTCGATCCATGGGCGCGCAACGAGCCAAGCCCATGGCCCAAAAAGCGACGCGCCCTGGCAGGAGGCCAGAGCGCGCGGATTCGGCGAGGGCTCGCTGTGGGTGCGGCTGCAGGACGGTCGTTTGGCGTGCGACCGCCGCGCACGAAGGCGCGCAGCTCGGCACCTATTCGAGATCGAGTCCTCCATCGGGCGTGGCTTATACGCATCCGGCGTCGGCGGATCAAGGGCGAAGGACACCCACTTCCACCGCGGATGTGATACACACCGCGTCCTGAATCCGGGCCCGTAGTTCAACGGTCAGAACAGCCGGCTCATAACCGGTCAGTTCCAGGTTCGAATCCTGGCGGGCCTATCTCCGGTGCGATTCGCCTCCGTGGCCGCTGCCGGGTGCATGCCCCGGCGTCGGGTCCCATCGAGGAACGGCCGGGCGGCCCGCAGGAGCGGCCGGGAGGCCACCTGCGCCCCCCACAGCGGCCTGTGCGCCCGCCGACAGAGGCGCGGCGCCCTCCCTTCGCACCGAAGCGCCGCTAGTAGCCGTCCGAGCCGTCGACGAAGCTCTTGAGGCGCTTCGAGCGGCTGGGATGGCGCAGCTTCCGCAGCGCCTTGGCCTCGATCTGCCGGATCCGCTCGCGGGTCACCTCGAAGTCCTGCCCGACCTCCTCGAGGGTGTGGTCGCTCTTCTCTCCGATGCCGAAGCGCATGCGCAGCACCTTCTCCTCGCGTGGGGTCAGGGTGGCCAGCACCTTCCGGGTCTGCTCGGCGAGGTTCATGCTGATCACCGCATCGGCGGGCGAGGTGACCGCCTTGTCCTCGATGAAATCGCCCAGGCTGGAGTCCTCCTCCTCCCCGATGGGGGTCTCCAGGGAGATGGGCTCCTTGGCGATCTTCAGGACCTTGCGCACCTTCTCGATGGGCATCTCCATCTTCTCGGCGATCTCCTCGGGGGTGGGCTCACGGCCCAGCTCCTGCACGAGGTATCGGCTCGTCCGGATGAGCTTGTTGATCGTCTCGATCATGTGCACCGGGATCCGAATGGTACGCGCCTGGTCGGCGATGGCGCGGGTAATTGCCTGGCGAATCCACCAGGTGGCGTAGGTCGAGAACTTGTAGCCGCGCTTGTACTCGAACTTGTCCACCGCCTTCATCAGGCCGATGTTTCCTTCCTGGATCAGGTCCAGGAACTGCAGCCCGCGGTTCGTGTACTTCTTGGCGATGGACACCACCAGGCGCAGGTTTGCCTCGATGAGTTCGGCCTTCGCGCGCTCGGCCTTGCGCTCACCGGCCACGATGTCCTCGTAGGTCTTGCGCAGGGTCTCGATGGACACACCCGCCTCTTCTTCGACCCGCCGGATCTTCCGCTCCGCCGCCTTGATGGTGCGCTCGAGTTCGGCTGCCTCCTCGGGGCGCATGCCGCCGAGCTTCTTCAGGACGCGCTTTTCATCCGCGGGAGAACGCTTCATCTCGCGCAGGAGCTTCTTGATCTCCTTCAGCTCCATGCCCGCTTTCCGCTCCGCTTCACGCAGCGCGAACTCGCACTGCTCCACCCGGCGGATGAGACCCTTCAGCCGCTCGACGATGCGGTCGATCTGCTTCTTGTGCAGGCGCAGATCCTCCAGGATCTGCCCCATCTTCTCCCGCCGCCGCTCCACCTGTGCGAGGAGCTGCTTGCGCCGCGCCTCGGGCATTCGCTTGTTCGCGGCCAGCTCTTCGAGCGTCTTCTCGTTCTCTCGGTAGTAGCGCTTGATCTTCTCGATCTGCTTGACGACGCTCTCGACCGTCTCGCGCCGTGGCGCCGCCGACTCCTCGTCTTCCTCGTCGTCGTTCGCGCTCACCGGCGGGTCCTTGACGACGTCCTTCAGGCGCACCTTCCCCTTCTTCAAGCGATCCCCGATCTCGATGATCTCGCGAATCGCGATGGTGGAGCCGAGCACCACGTTCAGCACTTCCTTCTCGCCCGCCTCGATCCGTTTGGCGATCTCCACCTCCCCTTCGCGGGTGAGCAGGGAGACCGAACCCATCTTGCGCAGATACATGCGCACCGGGTCGGAGCTACGCCCGTACTTCTCCTCCTCACGGCTGATCGTCCGCGTCGACTTCTTGCGAAGCGGCTTGCCGTCCACGGTGGTCTCGGGCGTCTCGTCCACCGGCCTCGGCCGCCCCTTGTAGTCGGCGGGATCGTCGACGATCTCCACCTGCTGCTCGCCGAGCAGCATCATCACGTCGTCGATCTGATCGGTGGTGCTGATGTCGTCGGGCAGCGCATCGTTGATCTCCTCGTAGGTGAGGTATCCGCGCTTCTTGCCCACTTTCACGAGGCGCTTGACCTCCTCGCGGGCGAGGAGCGCCGCCGCTTCGGAAAGTCGCGAGCGCTCCTTGCCCGCCTCTCCCTTGCTGGCGGCGCTCGTCTTGCGCTGCTGCGCGGTGGCGCGCTTCGTGGAAGCCCGCTTGGCATTGGCCCCCGTCCTCGCCTTGCCGCCGGTGCTGGCCCGCCGCGTCGTCGCCTGGCCCTGCTTGCCCGTCGTCGTGCGCCGCGAGGTGGCCTTCTTGGTCGTCTTCTTGGTGGCGGGGGCCGCCTTGCGCGTCACCGACTTCTTCGTGGCCTTCGAGGCCGCCTTCTTCGTCGGAGCCTTGGAGGCGGGTTTCTTGGTCGAGGCACGCTTCGTGGTGCTCTTCTTCACCGCCTTGGAACTCGTTTTCGTCGTCTTCTTCGCTGCCTTCTTGGTCGCCTTCTTCGTGGTCGCCTTCCGGGTGCTCCCCTTGGCCGTGGCCTTCGAGGCGCGCGAGCGCTTGGGCTGCGCCGTCTTCCGGCTGCTCCCTGCGGTGGAGCTACGCCGGGTGGAGGTCTTGGTGCGGGTCGTCGTGCGACGGGTCGTGCTACGGGCCATGGGCGGTCATCCTCCAAGCGGTCGTGCTTGCGTGATCTGCCGTTTTCGTTCCTTCAGTGCTTGCAGCTTCCGCGCGCGCTCCTCGGCGGGCACCCCCTCGAGCGCCAGACGGCGGCGGAGCCGTGCCTCCTCGCGGTCGATCGCCGCAAGATGAATCTTCTGTGCATAGGTCCGCGCGTACTCCACGGCACGTGCGGGCTCGATCGACGACTCGAGGCGCTCCGCCGAACGAGCCAGGTGCTCCCGCCACCGAGCAATGGTCTCGGCGTCGGAGATACGGGCCATCGCCTCGTGAACGTCGACGGCGCCCCGATCCTTCCACGCCGCGAGGAGCACCTCGAGCGCCGCACGCACCTCGGGGTGCGAGAGGCTCTCGAGCACCGCCTCCACCTCCTCGAGCACGTGGGGATGCTCGAGGGCCAAGAGGCACAGGGCTTCCTCGCTGGCGGGGATCGCGGGGGTGCGTGGCTGCGCCGGGGCCGTGGCCCGGCCGTGGCCGGCTGACCTCCGACCCTCGCCGCCGATCCGCCGCCACAGCTCGGCCGTCTCCATCCCCAGGCGCTCGGCCACCTGCTGCACGTAGAGGCGCCTGCGCATGGGATCGCGCACGCGCCGGAGGATGGGCGCCAGCTGGTCCGCCGCGCGCACCTTCTCCTCGACGGCGTGCCCCACCTGGGCGAGGGCGCGCTCGAGGAGGAACTCGGTGAGCGTCCTCGCCTCTTCCAGGCAGCGCTCGAAGGCCTCCCGCCCGGCGCTCCGGACGAAGGTGTCCGGGTCGCTCCCCTCGGGGAGCACGACGACGCGGGCCACCACCGCCGGGAAGCCCTCGAGCACCTCCTGGCTGCGCTCGGCCGCCCGCAGACCCGCCGCATCGCCGTCGAAGACGAGGTAGAGGTCGCGCGTGTAGCGGGAGAGGAGGCGGACGTGTCCCTCGGTCAGCGCCGTACCGCAGGTAGCCACCGCCTCGGTGACTCCGGCCTGGTGCAGGGCGATGACGTCGAAGTAGCCCTCTACGATCACCGCTCTCCCGGTGCGCCGGATGCCCTCCCTGGCTCGGTCGAGGCCGAAGAGGACCTCGCTCTTGTGGTAGAGGGGGGTCTCCGGCGAGTTGATGTACTTCGCCGGGTGCTCGCCCTCCACCCGCCGGCCGCCGAAGGCGACGATGGTTCCATCGGGGCGGCGAATGGGCACCATCAGGCGGCCACGGAAGCGCTCGTAGAGGCCGCGCTCGCCCCGGCCGAGGAGCCCCGCCCGCTCGGCGACCTCGGCACCCACGCCTGCCGCCTGCAGCGCCCGCAGGAGACCGGCGCCACCCAGCGGGGCATAGCCGAGCCCGAAGGCGCGGGCGGTGCGGCCCTCGATGCCCCGCCCCCTCAGGTGCTCCACCGCCGGTCGGCCCAGGCTCGGATCGGCGAGCCTCGACTGGTAGATCCGCGCCGCCTCCGCATTGGCGCGAAGCAGCGCTTCACGGTCCCGTTGCCGGCGGCGTGCCTCGGGATCGTCGGCCCCGGGCTCGGGCACCTCTACACCGGTGAGCCGGCCGAGATCGCGCACCACCTCGGGGAAGGGCTTCCCTTCGATCTCCATCAGGAAGGAGAAGACATCGCCCCCCTTGCCGCAGCCGAAACAGTGGTAGAGCTGCTTCTCCGGGTCGACGCTGAAGGAGGGGGTGCGCTCCGAGTGGAAGGGACAGAGCCCCTTGTAGGAACGACCGGTGCGCTTCAGCTTCACGAAGCGACCCACCACGTCTGCGATCTGCGCGCGCGATCGAATGCGCGCGATCGTCTCTTCGGGAATGCTTGCCAACGGCGCCTTGGAAACCTTCGGGGCCCGGCCCCGCCTGTGAGAACGTGCGAAGGCCGGACACGTGGACCGTGCCCGGCTTCGCCCCGTCTCTTTTCCTGGGAACTTCAGCGCGCCTTGCGCTGCTTCTTCATCGCGCGCTTCCGAGCCGCCAGCGACTTCTTCTTACGCTTGACGCTGGGCTTCTCGTAGTGCTCGCGCTTGCGAATCTCGGAGAGGATGCCCGCCTTCTCGCACGCCTTCTTGAAGCGCTTGAGCGCGTTGTCGAAGCTCTCTCCGTCCTTGACGCGAACTGCAGTCATCGGCTTCTCACCACCTTCCCAGACGAATTTCGACGCCGGGAGGGATCGCTGCCCCGCCCCTCCGGACGCCGAGGGGTCCGGGGTGTCGCAAATCCTTGAAAAACAGTCAAGAAAATCATTTGGGAAGCGGGCGCCCCGCTGTCAAGCCCGGCGCCGAGGCGCCGCGCGATGCAGGCCGCGGGATACCGCGGTGCGTCAATCCCGATGGCGGCGCGCCTTCTCTTCGAGCCCCCCGGTGCCGAAGCGCCGCTCGAGTTCCTCCCAGACGTCTTCGGCGGGCACCTCGTGGGCCGCAAGCAGCACCCACAGATGGAAGACGAGATCCGCCGCCTCGTGCACGAGCGCCGCTTTCGCCCCCCCGAGCTCGGCGCGCACCGAGGCCTCGATCACCTCCCCCGCCTCCTCCTGCACCTTGCTGCGCACCTTCGGCAGGCCCCTCTGGAGGAGCGTGGCCACGTAGCTCTCCGGGCCGCCTTCGGACTGCCGCTGCCGGATCACCGCCGCCAGCCGATCGAGGATCGTCGCATCAGCCATGGGCCGCTCCTCCGCGCTCGTCGTCGTCCTCCGCCCCGACCGCCGGCGCCCGGCTGCCGCCCGCCGGTCGATCCCCTCGGGGCCGGAGACCCTTCCCCGGCTCGAAGACCCGATCGAAGCAGGTCGCCGCGCCCGTGTGGCAGGCGGGCCCTGCCTCCCGCACCCGGTAGAGGAGCGTGTCCCCGTCGCAGTCGAGGGCGACCTCCTCCACCGTCTGCGTGTGGCCGCTCTGGCCTCCCTTCAGCCAGAGCACATCGCGGCTGCGGCTGTGGTAGTGGGCGAGCCCCGTGAGCACCGTCCTGCGGACGGCCTCCCGATCCGCCCACGCCACCATGAGCACCGCCTCGCTCGTCACGCTCTGGGCGACCACGGGAACGAGGCCGCGTGCGTCGAAGCGAACGGCTTCGAGAAGCTCTGCGACGTGGAGCGGCGATCCGGGCGGCCGCACCTCGATGCCCCGGGCCAGGAGGAAGCGCTTGGCCTCGGGGAGGGTGCACTCGCCGAAGTGGAAGAGGCTCGCCGCCAGCACCGCCGCCGCGCCGCCGTGGACGATGCCCTCGTAGAGGTGCTCGAGCCGGCCCACCCCGCCGCTGGCGATCACGGGGATGGGCACGCGGTCGGCGACGGCGCGGGTCAGCTCGAGATCGAAGCCGTCTCGCGTGCCGTCGCGGTCCATCGAGGTCAGCAGGATCTCCCCGACGCCGAGGTCCGCGAGATGGGCGCACCACGCAATCGCATCGATGCCGGTGGGCGTGCGGCCCCCGTGGACGTAGACCTCGTAGCGGGTTCCCTCGATGGCTTCGGGCTCGGGCAAGGCCAGCGCCGGACGGCGTGCCAGCCACGGGGGCCGGCGGCGGGGCGCACGGGGCGGCCGATCCGCCGCCACCCGGCGAGCGTCCACCGCCGCGACCACACACTGCGAGCCCGCCTTCCCCGCCGCCGCCGCCGCCAGACCTGGCGCCTCGACGAGGGCGGTGTTGATGCACACCTTGTCGGCGCCCGCGTGGAGGAGCGCCCGGAGATCGTCCACCGAGCGGACACCACCTCCGACGGAGAGGGGCACGCGAACCTCGTCCGCCACCTGCCGCACCAGCTCGAGGAGGGTCCCCCGTCCCTCGTGGGAGGCACTGATGTCCAAGAGGCAGATCTCGTCGGCCCCCTGCGCCTCGTAGGCCCGCGCCGCCTCGACCGGATCCCCCGCGTCCCGGAGGCCTTCGAAGTGGACCCCCTTCACCACCCGGCCGTCCTTCACGTCGAGGCAGGGAATGAGGCGCGGTGCAGGCATGGGTGCTCTCCTGTGGGCGCTGGATCGCGGGCGGGCCGTCGCTGGCCTGCTCGGGACGAGGCGCTAGGTGTCGCTGGGATAGAGGTCGGAGCGATTGTACCGCCCGAGCAGGCGAGGGAGATCGAGATCGCCCTGGTAGACCGCACGGCCGGCGATGGCAGCGGTGATGCCCGGGTGGCGGGCGAGGGCCTCGAGATCGGAGGCGCCGCGCACCCCGCCGCTGGCCACCACCGGGAGGCCAACCTCGTCGGCGAGGCGGCAGGTGGCCTCCACGTTCACGCCCCGTCCGGTGCCGTCGCGGCGGATGTCGGTGTAGAGCAGGCCCGCGGCGCCGGCGAACTTCGCCCGCCGAGCCACCTCCGAGACCCCGCAACCCGACCCGGTGGTCCACCCCTCGATGGCCACCTCACCGTCCCGCGCGTCGACCCCCACGAGCACCTGTCCGGGGTAGGCTTCGCAAGCGGCCTCGAGGAGCGCTGCGTCGCGGACCGCCGCCGTGCCAAGGACCACCCGCTCCACGCCCAGGTCGAAGGCGGCGGCGACGGCCTCGAGGGAGCGCAGCCCACCGCCGAGCTGCACCCGCAGCCCTGCGGCGAGGATGGCCTCCACCGCGCGCCGGTTCTGGGGGCGACCGGTGAAGGCGCCGTCCAGGTCGACGACGTGCACCCAGCGCGCACCGGCCCGGGCAAAATGCCGGGCCTGCGCTCCTGGGTCGCGGCTGTACACCGTCGCCGTCTCCGCCCGGCCCTCGACCAGGCGCACACAGGTGCCGTCCTTCAGGTCGATGGCGGGCAGGAGGCGCACCGCCCCTCTTTACCAGCAGGGCGCCGCCCTCCGGAAGCGGCGCTCCGACCCGGCCCGGGCCCGGCGAAGCGGCAGAGGGCGCTTCAGCCCGGCGCACCCTCTGTACCGTGGGCCAGCCACGCCCGCAGCAACGCCTCGCCCGCCTCCTGGCTCTTCTCGGGGTGGAACTGCACCGCGACCACGGCGCCCGAGGCGATGCCGGCGCAGAACGGCAGTCCATGCTCGGCGCGCAGCGCCACGATGTCCGACTGTTCCGGACACACGTAATAGGAATGGACGAAGTAGAAGTGGGCGGCGTCCGGGAGGCGGGAGAGCACCGCATGGGCGCGCCCGGTTTCGGTGCGCTCCACCGGCGTCCAGCCCATGTGGGGCACCTTCAAGGGCCGGCCGTCGGGCCCGGTGGCACCGTGGGGAAAGCGCACCACCCGGCCGCGGAAGAGCCCCAGCCCCGCCGCGCCCCCTTGCTCCTCGCTCTCGTCGAAGAGCACCTGCAGGCCCAGGCAGATGCCCAGGTAGGGCCGCCCACGGGCGACGTGGTCGCGCACGACGGCGTCGATCCCGGTGCGCCGCAGCTCTTCCATGCACTCGGGGAAGGCGCCCTGCCCAGGGAAGACGAGACGACTCGCCGCGGCGAGCACCGAGGGGTCGCCGCTGACCACCACCTCGGCGCCACAGCGTTCGAAGGCCCGGCGCACGCTGCGCAGGTTGCCGGCGCCGTAGTCGACGACTGCGATCACCCCTCGAGGGTCCCCTTCGTCGACGGCACGCCGCTCTGGCGGGGATCGGGATCGGTGGCCATCCGGCAGGCCCGGGCGAAAGCCTTGAACAGCGCCTCCACCAGATGGTGCAGGTTCTCCCCGTAGAGGAGCCGTGCGTGCACGTTCGCCTTCGCTGCGGAGGCGAAGCTCTGGAAGATATGGTCGACGAGGTCCACGGGGAGCCCGCCGAGGACCTCGCCCCGCCGCCGCTCGAGCGGACCCGGGTGAAAGACGAGGTAGGGCCGTCCGCCGAAATCCACACTCACCTCCGCGGCGGCCTCGTCGAGGGGGCAGCGCATGAAACCGAAGCGACCGATGCCCCGGCGGGATCCCAGCGCCTGGTCGAAGGCCTGACCGAGGACGATCGCGGTGTCCTCGACGGTGTGGTGCGCATCCACCTCGAGGTCCCCGCGGGCCTCGATGCGAAGGTCGTAGAGCCCGTGCCGGGCCACCTGCTCGAGCATGTGGTCGAAGAAGGGGATGCCGGTGGAGATCGTCGCCGTGCCGTCGCCGTCGAGATCGAGTTCGAGGTGGATCGAGGTCTCCCGCGTCTGACGCGTGACGGTGGCTCGTCGGCTCATGGGCTCGTTCCTCCGAGGATCCCGGCGAGCGCCCTGAGGAGGCGTGCGTTCTGCTCCGGGGTTCCGACGGTGATGCGAAGACACCCCTCGAGGGGTGTTCCCCTGCGGTGGAGGTTGCGCACCAGGATCCCTTCCTCACGTAGCGCCAGGTGGACGCGCTCGGCGTCGGGGACGCGGACCAGGAGGAGGTTGGCGTGGGACTCGAACGGCTCGAGTCCCAGCGCTCGCAGTCCGCCCGCCAGCTCCGCCCGCGCCTCGCGCACCTCCTCGACGATGGGGGTCACGAGAGCGTCCCAGCGGTCGAGCACCTCTACGGCGAGCGCCATGGAGAGGGCGTCGATGTTGTAGGGCAGGCGCACCTTTTCGAGCTCACGGGCGAGCGGCTCCGAGGCGACGGCGAAGCCCACACGGAGGGCGGCGAGGCCCACCTTGGAGAGGGTGCGCATCACCACCACGTTCTCGTAGTGCTCGACGAGGGCGAGGAGACTCTCCCCGGCGAAGGGCGCGTAGGCCTCGTCGACCACCACCAGCCCCGAGCCGAGCTCGGCAGCCTGCTCCACCGCCTCGCGGGGCCACAGCGTCCCGGTGGGGTTGTTGGGACGTGCCAGGAAGAAGAGCGCCGGACGCAGCGCACGCAGACGCTGGCCGAGGTCACGAAGGTCGAGCTCGAAGCGGGGGCCGGTGGGGATCTCGACGGGGTCGAGGCCCAGCGCGGTGGCCTGGATGCGGTACATGGAGAAGGTCGGCCCAGGGAAGGCCACCTTGGCCGGCGCGCCGCCGGTGCCCCGGCCAACGGCGGTCATGAGGATGGACAGCACCTCGTCCGAGCCGTTGCCCGGCACGATCTGCTCGGGACGCACCCCCAGGTGCCGGGCCGCCGCTTCGCGCAGGGGCCAGGCACCCGCGTCGGGGTAGCGGTTCAGGGGCAGGCGAGCGAGGCGTTCGAGGGCCTCGCCGAGGGGGGGCGCGACGGGACTCTCGTTGGCATCGAGGTAGAGGCAACCGGCCGGCCGCGCCACCTGGTAGGGCTCGAGCTCCCCCAGGGCCGGAGAGAGGACCTCCCGCCAGCTCACCGCTCGGGCCCTCCACCGCGCCGACGGGTGCGAAGCGCCACCGCGCGCCGGTGGGCCTCGAGTCCCTCGGCGGCGGCCAGCGCCTCCACGGCGCCGGCGAGGCGGCGCAGGCCCGCGGCTCGAAACTCGATGACGCTGCCGTAGCGGAGAAAGTGGTGTACGCCCAGCCCCGAGGCGAAGCGGGCGGTCCCCGCGGTGGGAAGGACGTGGCTGGGACCCGCCACGTAGTCCCCCACCGCCTCGGGCGTGTAGGGCCCGAGGAAGACCGCGCCGGCGCTCGGCACCTGGCCGAGGGCCGAACGGGGCCGGCGGATGAGCAGCTCGAGGTGCTCGGGCGCAAAGGCTTCGGCGAGGGCAAGGGCGTCGGCGCGATCCCGCGCGAGAATTGCGGCCCCTCGCCGCGTAAGGGCGCGCCGAGCGATGCCTGCCCGCGGCAGGTCCGCCAGCTGGCGATTCAACGCCGCCTCCACCGCGTCGACGAGGGCCGGCACCCAGGTGACGAGCACCGCCATCGCCCGGGGATCGTGCTCGGCCTGGGCGAGGAGATCGGCGGCGATCCACTCGGGGTCGGCGCTTGCGTCGGCGACGATCACCACCTCACTCGGTCCCGCCTCCATGTCCACCCCCACGTGCCCCTGCACCAGGCGCTTCGCGGCGGCCACGTAGACGTTGCCGGGCCCGACGATGAGATCGACCGCGGGCACGGTCCGCGTACCGAAGGCCAGGGCCGCGACGGCCTGGGCGCCGCCCACCCGCACGACGCGGTCGACGCCCGAGAGGTGTGCAGCGGCCAGGATTGCGTCGTCGAGCCTTCCCCCGGGCGTGGGCGTCACCAGCGTCAGCTCCCGCACCCCCGCCACCCGGGCCGGAATGGCCGTCATGAGCACGGTGGAGGGATAGCGGGCGCTGCCGCCGGGGGCGTAGAGGCCCACGCGGCGCACCGGCACCACCCGCTGCTGCAGGCGGTTCCCGAACCGGTCGCGGAGATCCACCTCGTGGGGGCGCTGGGCCTCGTGGAAGCGGCGGATCCGCTCCGCCGCCACCTCGAGCGCCTCGGCGAGCGGGACAGGCAGGCGCCCGAGGGCCCCGGCGAGGGCCTCGCGGGGCACGAGCAAATCGGCGGCACGCCGGGGCGACCATCCGTCGTAACGGCGGGTGTACTCGAGCAGGGCGGCGTCGCCCCGCCGGCGCACCGCATCGACGATGGCGGCGGCCTGCGCGAGCACCTTCCCGTCCTGCGTCACCGCTCCGCGCGCACGGAGACGGCGAAGCCCCTGCTCGAAGCCTCGATCGCCCCGCACCAGGCGGAGGAGCATGAGCGGTCGCCGTCTCACCGACGGGGGAGTATGCCCGGCCCCTCCGCGCCAGGCCACCCTCCCACCGACCGCGGCATCGGTGTCACAGGCGTGGACAGCGGTGTCATACCTGCCCGCGCC
>CAYYHA010000003.1:18030-66638 GCA_964471535.1 uncultured Myxococcia bacterium
GATGCGAGCGATGGGCCGCGGCGCCTCTTGGGCCCGACGCGGCAGAACCCCAGCGTGGCGTGGAGTGTATCTCCGAGCCCCAGACGGGCTCGAGCCCAGAGGAAGGAACCCATGAGAAAGATCGGACCGTCCTTGCTCTTCGTGGCCGCCGGCCTCCTCCTGATCACCGGCTGCCGTTCGCGGATCACCGGCAACGAGGGCAACCTCGAGTTCTCCTACGTGGCCGATGACGACATTCGAAACTTCAACAAGCCGATTGCGGTCGGCGCCCGCCTCGACCTGGAGGTTCGCACCGTGGGGCGGCGGCGCCCGGTCGAGGTCCAGAAGGTCACCTCGAGCGACCCGGGTGTCCTCGATGCCGTGGCCGTGGCGGGCAGCGGCTTCACGCTCGAGGGCAAGGGCGAGGGCAGCGCCGAGATCTCGGTCGAAGCCCTCGACGGCGAAGAGACGCTGACCGACTCGGTGAACATGCTCGCCCGGGTGCCCGAGGTCCTGAAGATGTACCACACCTGCGATCCGGGCAGCACCGAGGCGCTGTACCTCACCAGCCAGGAGATCTGGGTGCCCTTCGAACTGGAGATGAAGAACGGACAGCCGGTGATTGGCTACGGGTACCATCCCATCACCATCACGCCGCCCGAGGCGCTCACCCTCGATACGCAGACCAAGAACCAGCAGTACTTCGAGCTGACGACCGCGGATACGCCCCAACAGGCGACCGTGGCCTCGACGCTCGACGACACCACCCTCACCTTCACCCTGGTCGCGCCCGCGGACATCGACGGGGCGACCCTCGGCCTGGGCGCCGGGGTGAACCCCGAGGTGGGCGAGAAGCACCTCTACGACATCCTGCCCACGGTCGGAGGACGGCCGGTGTGCCAGGCGAACACCGACTTCACGGTGAGCACCACCACGCCGGAGATCTGCACCGTCCGCGAGATCGGGGCGCCGGACAGCGGCGACGACCGCTACCAGTACAGTTGGGTGGAGATCGAGGGCCTTGCCACGGGCACCTGCACCTTCCAGGTGGTCTTCACCGAAGGCGCCGGCGGCGCCGGTGCCACGGCGGACTTCTCGCTGACCGTGGACCCGTAGGAGACCCTTTTCCACCTTCGTCCGTACACGTTCCCATACGGTCCCGAGGGAGGACGAGCCGCACGCGGCCGAGCGCGGAAGACGCCGCGCCCCGCGCTCCCGGCAATCGCTCCCCGGGCCGTAGACCTCGCGGCGTCGGCCTCCCGGCGCCGCTGTTCTCTTTGGAGCACCGGAGGCGGCCGGTGCGGCGCCGCGCCACGGCCGACTCGACCCTGCAGGTGCACGGCGGGTATCTTCCGCCTGGTCCATGCGCCTGCCGATCCTACAGCGCGTCGCCCTGCCCGGCACCAAGGAGGAACGCCTCCAACGGCTCGAGGCGCTCCTCGCCGACGCTGCGACGGAGACCGGCTACGTGCGAGCCGACTGCGGCGAGGCGCAGTGGTACCTGTTTTGTGCCCAGGGGCTCACTTGGTGCGCCGGGTCGGAGCATGGGGATCGCCTCGTCGCGCGGGACGTGGCCGAGTTCTTCACCGCCCTCGAGGCAGCCGAACACGTCGAGTACCGGCCCACCGATCTGCCGCTCTTCCTGTGCACGGCGGTGCTCTTCCGCAAGGCACCGTCGGCACAGATTCCCACCGAACTCCTCGACGGCGACACGCTGCTGCGCCACGTGAAGCAGACGGGCAAGGACGCGGTCATCGTGGTGCGCCGGCAGGACGCGCGCAGCCTGGTCTTCTGCCGCGGGGGCCTGCCCGCCGCCCTCTACCCGGCGGAGGGAGAGCGCTTCCCCCCCGCTTCGGACCTCGCCGACCGCATCCTGGGCTACGTCTACGAAGGGGAGAACTATCGTGAGATCACCCTCGATCTCTATGATCAGATCGGCCTGCCTCCGGCCCCCGACGGCAAACGGAAGCCCGGTGCCTACTCGGCGCCTGCAGCCCCCGCCTACCCGGAGATTACGCTCGCGGTGCGCCTGGGTGAGCGCACCGTCTTCCACTTCCCCATGCGCAGCGAATGCATCGGGGTGGGACGCGGACTCGACAACGAGCTTCAGCTCGACAACCTCTCCGTCTCACGACGGCACGCGGTGATCCGGCGCATGGAGGACGGGAGCCTGCTGGTGGTGGACCAGGGCAGCCACAACGGGCTCCTCTACCAGGGCCGGAGCCTGGGGGAGGTGCGGCTTCGCCCGGGTGAGGAGGTGGGCATCGGCAAGTACGTCCTCGCGTACCTGCCCGAGCCTCTCGAGGCATCGCAGCGGGTCGCGCCGCCGGAGCGCCGCACCCCTGCGCTCACCGCCCGCGAGCCGACCATGGCCCTGCCGTCGAGGTCGGGGCCGCCTCCGAGGCTCCTCGCCGAGGACGGGAGCGCCTACACGGTGCGTGGGCTCGTCTTCACCTTCGGCCGGCAGCCGACCTCGGACGTGCGCCTGAAGGGGCTCTTCGTCGCCCCGGTCCATGCGCGGATCCGCCGCACACCCGACGGCCGCTACCAGATCGAGCACGTCGCGGGCCGGCGGGCGGTGCGCGTCAACGGCGCCCCGGTGCACGAGGCCCTTCTCAGCGACGGCGACGAGATCGAGGTGACGGGCCGGCGCTTCCGCTTCCACCATCCAGCGGGCTAGGAAGGGCTCGCAGCGGCGCGGGGCGCGAAGCGGGCGCCGCCACCCCGACCGTCATCGCCGGCGACGCGCCCGGGCCGGGGTGGGGAGGACGCCGCGCAGCGCCTGGCCCGTGTAGCTCTCCTCCACCTGCGCCACCTCCTCGGGGGTCCCGGCAGCGACGACTCGGCCTCCGGCATCGCCTCCTTCGGGTCCGAGGTCGACGATCCAGTCGGCGTACTTGATCACGTCCAGGTTGTGCTCGATGACCAGGACGGTGTTGCCCCCCTCCACCAGGCGATCGAGCACCTCGAGCAGGCGCTTGACGTCGGCAAAGTGCAGGCCGGTGGTGGGCTCGTCGAGCACGTAGAGGGTCCGGCCGGTGGCCACCTTCGCCAGCTCGCGCGAGAGCTTCACCCGCTGCGCCTCACCGCCCGAGAGGGTGGGCGAAGCCTGGCCGAGCTGGATGTAACCGAGGCCCACGTCGTCGAGCGTCTTGAGGATCCGGACGATCTTCGGATGGGCGTGGAAGTGCTCGAGCGCCTCGCGGACGGAAAGCTCGAGCGTCTGTGCGATGTCGAGCCCCTTGTAGCGAACCCGGAGTGTGGCTGCGTTGAAGCGGCGCCCCTTGCACACCTCGCAGGGGACGTAGACGTCGGCGAGGAAGTGCATCTCCACCACCCGCACCCCATCCCCGTTGCAGGCGTCGCAGCGCCCCCCCTTCACGTTGAAGGAGAAACGCCCCGGCTTGTAGCCGAAGGCCCGCGCCTCGGGCGTCATGGCGAAGACCTTGCGGATCTCGTCGAAGACCTTCGTGTAGGTAGCGGGGTTGCTGCGAGGCGTTCGGCCGATGGGCTTCTGATCGATGTGGATGACCTTGTCGAGATGCTCGAGACCCGCGATGGCCTTGTGGCGACCCACCGTCACGCGGGAGCCGTGCAGCGCCCGCATCAACGCGGGGATGAGGATCTGCGTCACCAGCGTCGACTTGCCGGCACCGCTGACGCCGGTCACCGCAATGAGCCCACCGAGGGGAAAGGCGACGTCGATGTCCTTCAGGTTGTGCTCGGCGGCGCCCTTCACCACGATCTGCTCGGGACCGACGGCCCGGCGCTTCGCGGGGACAGGGATCTCCTCCTCCCCCTTCAGGTAGCGCCCGGTGATCGAGCGCGGCGCTTCGGCAATGGCCTTCGGCGGGCCTTCCGCGACCACCTCGCCCCCGAGGCGTCCGGCCCCTGGACCAAAGTCGATGATCCAGTCCGCTGCCTCGATGGTCTCCCGGTCGTGCTCGACCACGATCACCGAGTTCCCGATGTCCCGCAATCGTTCGAGGGTCCGGATCAGCTTCGAGTTGTCGCGGGCATGGAGGCCGATGGAGGGCTCGTCGAGCACGTAGATGACGCCAGTGAGCTCGCTGCCGAGCTGGCTGGCCAGGCGGATGCGCTGCGCCTCTCCTCCGGAGAGGCTCGGACCAGGCCGGTCGAGGGTGAGGTAGGAGAGGCCCACATCGATCAGGAAGGAGAGGCGCCCGCCGATCTCCTTGAGGAGCTCGCTGGCAATCACCGCTTCGTTTCCGGAGAGCGGGAGGGACTCGAAGAAGTCCCGCGCCTCGGCGATGGTCATACGGGAGACGTCTACGATCGACTTCCCATGGATTTTCACCGCCGCGCTCTCGGGGCGCAGGCGTCCTCCTCCGCACGTGCGACACGGCTTGTCACTGAAGTACTTCAGGTAGTACTGCCGCATCGTCTCCGACTGCGTCTCGCGCAGCCGGCGTTCCATCCGCCGGACCACCCCCTCGAAGCGCGTGCGGTAGCGGCCCCGCCGGCCGCGTACCTTCACGCGCCGGCCGCTCGTTCCATAGAGGATGAGGTCGCGCTTGGCCTTGGGAAGCCGCCGCCAGGGGACGTCGGGGTCGATGCCGAAGGACTCGCAGAGCGAGTGCACGAACTCATAGACCCAGCCCTCGCCCCGGGCCATGGCGGCCGCCCACGGCTCCACCGCCCCTTCGTTGAGCGAGCGGTCGGGGTCGGGGACGATGAGTTCTGGGTCCATCTCGTTGCGCGTGCCCAGCCCGTTGCAGGCGGCGCAGAAGCCCAGGGGCGAGTTGAAGGAGAAGGAGTGGGGTCGCAACTCGGGGAAGGAGATGCCGCAATGGACGCAAGCGAGATGCTCCGAGAGGACGCGCTCCTCCTTCTGCGAGGGCCGGCCGTCGGGGAGCGCCGGCGCCACCACCACGATCCCACCGCCCGCCTTCAGCGCCGTCTCCACCGAGTCGGAGAGGCGATCGGCGATGCCGGGCTTCAGCTGCAGGCGGTCGACCACCACCTCGATGGTGTGCTTCCGCCGTTTGTCGACGACGATTTCTTCGTCGAGGCGACGCACCTCACCGTCGATGCGGACCCGCGCGAAGCCCTGGCGGGCGATGTCGGCGAGGAGCTCCTTGTGCTCCCCCTTGCGTTGCACGACGACCGGGGCGAGGAGGTAGACGCGCGTGCCCTCCCCCAAACGTAGGATCTCCTCGACGATCTGCTGGCTTCCCTGCCGCCCCACCCGGCGCCCGCACTGGTGGCAGTACTGCACGCCGATGTTGGCGTAGAGCACCCGCAGGTAGTCGTGGATCTCGGTGATGGTCCCCACCGTAGACCGGGGGTTGTTGGAGGCGGCCTTCTGCTCGATGGAGATGGTGGGGGAGAGGCCGCGGATGGTGTCGTACTTCGGCTTGTCCATCTGGCCGAGGAACTGCCGGGCGTACGCGGAGAGGCTCTCGACGTAGCGCCGCTGTCCCTCGGCGTAGAGGGTGTCGAACGCGAGCGAGGACTTCCCTGACCCGGAGACCCCCGTGAAGACGACGAGCTTCTTCTTGGGAATCTCGACAGTGATGCGCTTCAGGTTGTGCTCGCGGGCGCCGCGGATGACGATGCGATCCGGCTCCATCGCCGCCATAGATGGCCTCTCCCGGGGCACCTTGCAAGCCTCCCCCCGGCGGCGGCCGAGGAGGGGCCGGAAGCGCCCCCGCGCCGGGAGCACAGCCGGACTGGGAGGCGGGGCCGGAAGTGTTGCGATCCGGTGCGACGTGCTGCACCGAATCTCGTGCCCGCAACCGAGGATGGGGCCGCGTCTCCCGAGCCGAGCCGCGGCTTTGCTCCCAGTTCCTGCGGTATTGGCGGCCTGGCCTGCCCCTTGCTTCCTCCAAGGGGCATGCAGCGCCTTAGCCGAGATACCGAGTTCCAACGCTATGCCCGGGAGGTGGGCCGCCACCCCCTCCTTTCACCCGCGGAGGAACGTGCCCTCGCCGAACGGGCGCGCGCCGGCGATGCGGAGGCGCGGCAGCGCCTCGTGGAGGCGAACCTCCGCTTCGTCATCCGAATCGCCCTACAGTACCGGGGCTACGGGCTCCGCCTCCTCGACCTCGTGCAGGAGGGGAACATCGGGCTCATCAAGGCGATCGAGCGCTTCGAACCGGAGCGCGGTCTGCGACTGGTCACCTACGCGGTCCACTGGATTCGCGCCCAGATTCGCGCCTACATCCTCCGCGAGTGGAGCCTGGTGCGGGTGGGGGTCACCCATGCCGAGCGCCGCCTCTTCTTCTCCCTGCCCAGCGCCCGCCGGGCCTTGGGCGACCTGGTGGAACGGGACCCGGCGCGGGCCCGGCGGATCCTCGCCGAGCGGCTGGGCGTCACGGAGGAGGCGATCCGGCAGACCGAGCGCCGCCTCTATGCCCGGGACCGATCCACGAGCAGCCCCGTCCCCGGCACCGACGAGTCGCTGCACCTCGAGGACCTCCTCGTCTCGGAGGACGAGAGTGCCCTCGAGGAGGCGACCTTGGAGGCCTTCGAGGCCCATCGGACCCGCGACGCGATCAGCCGGGCCCTCGACGCCCTCGACGAACGGCAGCGGCTCATCATCCGGCGGCGCTACCTCTCCGACGAGAAGGTGACGCTGCGGGAGTTGGGTGACGAGCTGGGGATCTCGCGGGAGCGGGTGCGACAGATCGAAGGGGCGGCTCGCCGGCGCCTCGGCGAAGCCATCGGTCGCATCGCGCCCGATCTCGCCGAAGCCGGCTCCGCCGCCTAGACGGCGCCGTCGTGGGCACGCCGCCGCCAGCGCTCGCCGGCATGTGCCGAGCGCTGGCCTGCCGATGGACGGTCCGCGCCCCACCCGGCACGCGCCTTCACTCAGATGCGCAGCCGGGCGGCCAGGACGAAGGTGGCGTGGTTCTCCGTGTAGCCGCCCGGCGTCTTCCAGTGATCGTGCCGCACGTCGAGGCTGAACTGCACCGCGTTCTCGAGGATGCCGATGATGGCACTGAAGTCGACGACGAAGCGGAACTCCTCGTTCGACCACGCCTTCTGCAGCTCGATCGCGCCCACGAGCTGCGCCCAGGGCGTCAGTGTGACGCGGTCCTCCACCCGCAAGCCCCCCGAGGTGTAGGGGACGTGGGCGACCTGTCCGTCGTGGATCCCTGGCTGCACCGTCGTGTCGTAGAAGCCGAAGTTGATCTGCAGCGGTGCGACAAAATAGCTCAGCAGGTGTTGATCTCCCGGTAGGGGCACGTCGCCGGTGAAGGTGGGCAGCGTGCTTCCGACGATGCGGAAGATGGTGCCCGTCGAGTAGAACTGCCGGTCGTTCACCCAGCCGAAGGGCTCGCTGCGGACCCAGGCGTGGATCACCTCCATCCGAAAGACAGGCGGCCCCATCCCGAGACCCCCGTAGCCCTCGATGCGATAGGGCAGCATCGGATAGTCGGCGAGGTCCGCCAGCAGCATGGCCTTGGCCTGGAAGGTCAGGCCGTACCACCACCGCCACGATTTGCGCACGTCCCCGCCGAAGTAGAGGAGAAAAGGGTCGCGCTGTTGGGTGTCACCGGGCATCGGGTCAGGCCCGGTCTCGAGGGCCACGCCGGTCCCGAGGTTGACGTGCCAGTTCACGTCCTGGATCCACTCGGGCGTGTTCATCTGCGCGGCGGCGCCGCGCGCACCGCCCGCGAGCCACAGCGCCACCGCCATCGCCATCGTCCATCTTCGCACGGTCCCCTCCTGCCTGTCGCCCTACTGTAGCGTGGGGCGCGATCGCGAGACCACCCATCGCCGGGAAAACCCGCGGCGCTTCCCTGCGGCCAGGTCGACCCGGGCGACGCCTCGCGCCTTGACACCCCGCTGGCACCGCCATAGTGCCGCCCTCCATGGACCACAAGCGCATCAGGCGGCAGGACGCGCTCGACTACCATGCGCGGGGACGGCCGGGGAAGATCGAGGTCGTTCCCACCAAGCCGGTCTCGACGGCTCGGGATCTCTCGCTCGCCTACTCGCCTGGGGTTGCCGTGCCGTGCGAGGAGATCGCGAAGGATCCCGAACTCTCGTTCAAGTACACCGCGCGGGGCAACCTGGTCGCGGTGATCTCGAACGGCACCGCGGTCTTGGGACTGGGCAAGATCGGACCCGTTGCCGCCAAGCCCGTGATGGAGGGGAAGGGCGTCCTGTTCAAGAAGTTCGCCGACATCGATGTCTTCGACATCGAGGTGGACACCACCGAGGTGGATGCGTTCTGCCGGGTCGTCGAGGCGCTCGAGCCGACCTTCGGGGGGATCAACCTCGAGGACATCGCCGCCCCCAAGTGCTTCGAGATCGAGGAGCGTCTGAAGTCGACGATGAAG
Organism: uncultured Myxococcia bacterium; assembly: GCA_964471535.1. Classification (GTDB taxonomy): domain Bacteria; phylum Myxococcota; class Myxococcia; order SLRQ01; family SLRQ01; genus CAYYHA01. The sequence goes on from CAYYHA010000003.1 coordinate 26,322, forward strand.
ATCCCCGTCTTCCACGACGACCAGCACGGAACGGCCATCATCTCCGGGGCCGCGCTGCTGAACGCCTGCGAGATCGCGGGGAAGCAGCTCGATCGGATCAAGGTGGCCGTCTCGGGTGCCGGCGCCTCGGCCATCGCCTGCTCCAAATTCTACATCTCTCTGGGCGTGCGCCCCGAGAACATCCTGATGTGCGATTCGAAGGGGGTCATTCACACCGGCCGCACCGACCTCGACCCCTACAAGGCCCTCTTCGCCCGGGACACCGAGAAGCGCACGCTCGCCGAGGCGATGGAAGGGGCCGACGTCTTCCTCGGCTGCTCGGTGGGCGGCGTCGTGACGCCGGAGATGGTGCGCGCCATGGCCGACCGGCCCATCGTCTTCGCGCTGGCCAACCCCGATCCGGAGATCTCCTATCCGGAGGCGAAGGCCGCACGCAGCGACGTGATCATGGCCACCGGCCGCTCCGACTACCCCAACCAGGTCAACAACGTGCTTGGCTTCCCCTTCATCTTCCGCGGTGCCCTCGACGTGCGCGCCACCGCGATCAACGAGGAGATGAAGAAGGCCGCCGCCTTCGCCCTCGCCGAACTCGCCCGGCAGGAGGTCCCCGAGTCGGTATCGCGCGCCTACGGAGACGAACGCTTCCGCTTCGGACCGGACTACATCATCCCCAAGCCCTTCGATCCCCGGGTGCTCCTGTGGGTGGCGCCGGCGGTGGCCCGGGCTGCGATGGAGAGCGGCGTGGCCCGAGTGACCGTCGACGTCGAGGCCTACCGCAACCACCTGCAGGACCGCATCTCACGTCCGCACGAGGTCATGCGCACGGTGGTGAACAAGGCCCGCAAGCGAAGGGTGAGGATCGCTTTCCCCGACGGGGACGCGCTGAAGATCATGCAGGCGGCGGAGATCCTGGTCGACCAGGAGATCTGCACTCCTATCCTCCTGGGCGATCCGGAGCGCGTGCGGCAGGTCGCGGGGGAAGCCGGCCTCGAACTCTCGGGCATCGAAATCGTCGATCACCGCTCGGACGCGCGGCGCGAAGCCTACGTGGCCGAGTACTATCGGCTGCGCCAGCGCCACGGCGTCCTCCTCCGGGACGCCGATCGGGCGCTTCGCTCGCGAAACTACTACGCAGCGATGATGCTCCAAGACGGCAGCGTCGAGGGCGTGGTCACCGGCCTGACACAGCACTACAAGGACGCCATTCGGCCCTACTTGGAGGTCATTCGAACCCGCGAGGGCATCGCGCGGGCGGCGGGCTGCTACATCATGGTCTTCAAACACGACCTGAAGCTCCTGGCCGACACCACGGTGATCCCCGATCCCTCCGCCGAGGAGCTCGCCGACATCGCCATCCACACGGCAGAGTTGGCGCGCTACTTCGACCTCGAGCCGTGTATCGCCATGCTTTCCTACTCCAACTTCGGCACTGGGCCCGGCGCCTCTCCGGCCAAGATGCGTGAGGCCACCCGCATCGTCCGAGAGCGGCGACCTGACCTCTGCGTGGATGGGGAGATGCAGGTGGACGCGGCGGTGCTCCCGGAGCTGCGGGCCCAGACCTACCCCTTCAGCACCCTCCGCGGCTCGGCCAACGTGCTGGTCTTCCCCAACTTGGATGCCGCGAACATGGGCTACAAGCTCCTGTGGCGGCTCGGCGGCGCCCAGGTCATCGGGCCCATCCTCATGGGCATGGCCCGACCGGTGAACATCCTCCAGATGAACACCGAAGTGGAGGACATCGTGAACCTCGCGGCGATCACGGCGGCACGCGCTCAGGAGGAGGCGTTCCCCGTCTGATCCCGACGCGGCCCTCGCTCCGCCCTAGTGGGGCGTCGCCGGCGCGGGGGGCGCGGCGCGAGGGCCTGCGAAATCCGTGCGCTGCGATGCACCGGGCGGCGGGCCCTATGGCGCCGTGGTGAACTGGGAGGAGAGGGTCCTCCCCAGCGTCATGCCATCCTCGGCCGCGAGATCCGGCCCGAGGACGATGTGATAGGTGGTCCCCGGATCCAGGAGCGGCTCCTTGGAGAACTCGAGGCAGGCGGGATCCGCCTCGGTGAGCGTGGCCGTCTTGGCCACCGCATCGCCGCCGGGCGCACCATTGCCGTCGTCGACCCGAAGGGTGGCGTTGCCCAGAGTCTCCGCATCGAGGGGCCGGGTCAGGCACACCGAAACCACCCAATCCACCTCGATCCCCGTGGCGCCATCGTGGGGCGACCAGTTCACCACCCCCAGAGGCTCGGTGATGGTCACACTGGGGCTGCCGCAGGCGATGGACGTTCCAGCAGCAGCGGCCAAGGAGAGCGCGGTGAGAGCGAGGGTCGGAGCGCGCATGGGCCGATGGTACTCAACCCGAGGCGGCGAGTGAAGCGCGTGTCCTAGTTCAGGACATATGGGACTGGGGGCCGGCCGCCAGGGCACGGGGCGCTCAAGGGGCGAGACCTGCGGTGGGCGGCGGGTCCAGACGTGGGAAGGTCGGATCGTAGATCTCGGCGGTGCAGGAGACGAGCGCCTCCTCCGCTGCCGCGGGATCTGCATCGATGCAGCCAGCCTCCGGGAGCGTCCGACCCACGGGAAGGTCGACGAGGCCGCCGGCGACGAGGACGCGCCCGTCGTCGAGAAGCGTCGCCGTAGGACCGATCCGGGGCGTCCGTAGGGAGAGCACCGTGCCCTCGCCATCCTCAACGATGCGCCCTTGGCTCCATTCCACGGCGACACGCTCGAGGCTGGACAAGGGTTCGAAGGGCGGGCCCGTACCACCGACCCCGCCTGTCAGCAGCACCTCCCCATCCTCCAGTGGCCCCGCTGCCGCGTGGAGCGCCCGCGGCTCGAGCAGTGCAGGTGGTTCGGTGGGAGCCAGGGAGCCTGCGCCGAGATCCAGCACCAGGGTCCACGGCCGGGGGGAGAACGCGGGCGCCGCGCGAGGGCCGTTCGTACGCTCCCGGGCGAGCCACCCGCCGCTGACGAGAATCCGCTGCCCATCGACGGGTGTGGCCGTGTGCCAGACGGGCAGATAACCCCAGGCGTCGAGACTCGGGTCCCCCGGATCGGGGAGTGGCATGACCTGCTGGGTCTCTGGCTCGTAGACCTCGGCGATCACACCGGCCTGCTGCGCATCGGGCGCCGCGGCTCCCCCGATGGTCACCAGCCGTGTCCCCATGGCCACCGTGCGCGGAGCGAAGCGCGGAAAGAGGAGCGGCGCGGAGCCTGCCTCGAGGGTTTCCCCGGCGAAGGAGGCATACGCGGGGGGATCACCGCGCCAGGTGGTACCACCGATGCCCACGGTGTTGCCGTCGCGAACGGTCGTGCCGCCCGCGATCCACACCACGCCCTCGGGGAGGGACGCGGCTCCATGCATGGCCCGGGGTCCTGCGGCCGCGACGGGAGTGGAGGTTCCGAGGAAGGGATCGAGGCGCTCGGCGAGGCGCTCCGCCATGGCGCCTCCAGAGAAGCTCTCGGGGACGAAGAGCGGGTCGCCGTCGCTGCGGAGCCGTGCCCGCTCCACCCCTCCAACGAGCAGCACCGTTCCGTCGGGCAGGAGCGAGGCGCTGTGGAGCGCCCGCGGGACGAGGAGATCGAAGGTCTGCACCACACGCCCGACGCTGGGGTCGTAGAGATCGGCCGTGGCATCGGCGACGAGGAGGCGGCACTGAGGAACACAGGCGCTCCCCGCACCGTCCGTGAAGCCGCCACTGCTGGGATCCCACTGGCAGCTCGGGTCGCAGGAGCTTTGCGCTTCGACGAAGCGGAAGCCGCCGCTCAAAAGGACGCGACCGTCGGGCAGTTTCGTCGCCGTATGGAAGGCGCGCGGAACCGAGAGCTGCCGGCAGGGAGGCTGCGCCGCGCCGTCGACACAGCGGATCGGCGTCAGGGCACCGCAGCGGGTGGCAAAGAGGCGCACGGGGGTGGTCTGGTCCCGTACCACCTCGACGCCCACGGCCCGGGCACACCAGCGGGGGCTTCCTGCCGCATCGTAGCCGTAGAAGTCCACCGTGCGGTCTTCACCGGCCGGCACCCTCAGGTCCGCCCCCTCGGGGTGCGTCTGCCGCGCGAAGTCGCGACACAGCTGCCCGGTGATGCCGGGCCCTGCGACGCAGACTCGGTATCCAGCGATGTCCGGGGGCGCCTCGCCTTCGGGTGGCGGACCCACACCCAGTCCGAAGCGCAGGCGCAGCGCGAGCCCCGGCGCCTCGCTGCCACAGGCCGAGGCACCGCCCAAGAGCACCGAGAGGAGCGCGAGGAGCGAAGCGCCCGTGCGCACACACCCTGCCATCACGCCTCTTCTACCTCGAAGTAGAGGACCTCGATCTCGGCATCCTCGCGCCACCAGGTGGGGTGGAGGCCCGCGGCAACGCAGGCGCTCCCCAGATACGCCTCGCGGTCCTGTCCTGCTGCGAGACACGGCAGGTGCACCCCCCGGTGCTCGTGGCGCCGGACGAAGAGGCCGTGGCGGCCCGGATCGAGGGAGGAGACCTCCTCGAGCGGCCGAGGCGGCCCGGTCAGCCAGAGGTCCAAGGCATCGGCCTCGCGCACTGCGACCCGCGGATCCGTACAGGCGAGATCCACCGCCCGCACGATGGCTTCGGCCGCAGGCATCGGGGTGAGGACGCCGTGGAAGCCGCGAAGCTCACGCCCCTTGCGCAGGCGCACGAAGGCGCCGCATTCGAGGGGAAGTCGCGCCGAGACCGGCGCACCCCGTAGGTGCATGAGGGCGATCTCCCGGGCGATGCGCCGCTCTTCCGGTCCCAGCTTCATCGCTCCAATGGGGGGCGTACACCGGTCTCTCGGAAGCGCCGGTAGTCGTCCACGATGAGCCGGTGATCGAAGCACAGGGGGTCGGGCAAGCGCTCGAGGGGAAAGACGCGAGCGGCGGCGGCGTCGTCGCCGCCCTCCGGCGTCCCTTCGGCGCGCGCCAGGAAGACCACACTCACCGTGTGCCGCCGAGGGTCACGCTTCGGATCGGAGTAGACGCCGAGGAGATCGGTCAGCTCCACCTCGAGGCCGGTCTCTTCGCGGGCCTCGCGGCGAGCCGCCTCGGCCACGCGCTCGCCGCAGTCGACGAAGCCGCCGGGCAGCGCCCACCCCCGGGGTGGAAAGCGGCGTTCGACCAGCACGATGCCCCCATCGGTCTCGATGACGATGTCCACCGTCAGCGCTGGTGTGCGTGGCTGGATCATGGTGCTCCCGTCTGTCGTCGTCGCGCTCCGTGCCGCCTCGCCCGGCGGGCTGCCTCTGCTGCCCTGGAGAACCGGTTCCCGCCCACCGCACTTCCAATGCGCGGCGTTCCGGGGGGCGAGGATGGCACGATGCTTGATAGAACAGACCTGCCAGGAGGTGAAGCGATGCGACTTGCGTCCTTGCAGCGTCCAGAGGCTCGATTTTTCATCGTCGCCCTGGTTTTTTCGATGGCCGGCGTCGGCTGCGGCAGCCGCACCTACCTCTACGAGGGCGACGGGGGACCGCAGGACGCGGGCGTCGCCGACGCGGGAGACGCAGGCTCGGATGCCGGCCGCGATGCGGGCCCGGGCGCGCCCCTGCTCTTTCGGCTGAGCTTCGCATCGGACATCCCCGAGCAGATCTACATCGACGTGACCTCCTCCGGAGGCTTTGGCCCAGCCTTCCTCACCCTCTACCAGGGCGCGGGCGCCGACGCGCCGAAGGTACGCTTCGAGTCCGACTGTGCGGTCTGCCCTTGCGACAGTGGATGCACCGGCTGCCCCCTCTGCGGAGCGCCCCTTCCCTTCGTCGTCGCAATCGCCGACGGCGACGCCTACGACTACACCTGGGATCTTCGCGTCCACCCCCTCGAGTCCTGTGCCGAGGACGCGGTGTGCCAGTCGGAGGAGGCGGCGGCAGCAGGGCCCTGGCAGGCGGAGTTCTGCTGGGCGGACGAGGCCACAGGGGAGGGCCCCGAGCAGCAGCTCATCGGGCCGCTGCGCTGTGAGCGCGTCCCCTTCGACCTCCCACCTCGCGAGGCGGTGGTCGAATACCGTGTGAACTACTCGGGGTGAACGGCTCCCGGAGGCGCGCGGATCTCCTGCCACCCGCTCGTGGAGCGGGCGCCATGGCCCCCGGAGCGGACGACGCCCAGGGCCTAGCGCCTACGCGGCCGCAGCGTACTGCAGCTCGTAGAGGCGCGCATAGTGACCCCCTCGCGCCAAGAGCTGCTGGTGCGTCCCCTCCTCGACCACCCGGCCGTGGTGGAGCACGACCACGCGGTCGGCGTTCTCGATGGTGGAGAGCCGGTGTGCAATGACGATGGCGGTGCGTCCTTGCAGCACTTCCTCCACCGCATCCTGCACCAACGCCTCGGTCTCGCTGTCGACGCTGGCCGTTGCCTCGTCGAGGACGAGGACCTCGGGATCCCGACACAGGGCCCGGGCGAAGGCGACGAGCTGCCGCTCCCCCGCCGAGAGGTTGCTGCCCCGCTCCTCGACGGGCATCTCGAGCCCCTCCCCTCGCCGGGCGACCACCTGGTCGAGGTGCACCCGACGCGCCACGGCCTCCACGACCTCCCGGGAGATGGAGGCGTCACCCAGCGTCACGTTCCACGCCAGCGTGCCGCGGAAGAGGTGGGCATCCTGCAGCACCACGGCGAAGAGGCGCCGCAGCGCCTTCGGGTCCATCTCGCGGATGTCCACTCCATCGATGGTGATGCGCCCCCGATGCGCGCCATCGTCGAGCTCGTAGAGGCGGGTGAGCAGCCGGATCAACGTCGACTTGCCCGAGCCGGTCGCGCCCACGAGCGCCACCCGCTCCCCGCGGCGGATGGTGAGACTGACGTCCTCGAGCACCCACTCCTCGTCGCGGTAAGCAAAGGAAAGGTGCTCGAAGCGGATGGCCTCTCGCAACATGGGCGACACCGGGGCCTCTTCGCTCCGCGCGCCTGGTGCCGGCTCGGTGTCGAGGAGGGAGAAGACGCGCTCGGCGCTGGCCATCGCCGATTGCATCACCGTGTACTTCGCCGAGAGGTCGCGGATGGGGATGAAGAACTTCTGGATGTACTCGATGAAGGCTACGAGCACGCCAAAGGTCAGCGCGCCCTGTACGATCCGGCCGCCGCCGTACCAGACGATCGCCGCCACCGCGACGGACCCGATCATCTCGACGAGGCTGTAGAGCAGCGCATCGTAGCGAATCGCATCGAAGTAGGCGTCTCGGTACTCCGCGTTGATCTCCCGAAAGCGGGCCGCGTTGTGGTCCTCGCGGACGAAGGCCTGCACCACCGGCATCCCGGAGAGGTTCTCCTGCAGGTAGGCATTGATCCGCGCGATGATGAGCCGGGTACGCCGGAAGGCGTCGCGGGCCTTCGCCCGGAAGATGGCCACCAGGACGGCGAGCACCGGCACCGCGGCGAAGGTGACCAGGGCGAGCTTGAAGTCGATGAGCAACATGACGACGACGATGCCCGCCAGAAGGACGACGTCCGCCACCATGGTCACGACCCCGCTGGCAAACATCTCGGTCATGTTCTCGATGTCGCTGGTCATGCGGGTCATGATCCGACCCAAGGGCGTCCGGTCGAGATAACGCTGTGGGAGCCGCTGCGTGTGCTCGAAGACCTCGAGACGCAGGTCGTTCATCGACCTCACCCCCAGCCACTGCAGGAGGTAGACCTGCGCGAAGGTGGCCAGGAGCTGTACGAGGAGGGCACCCACGAAGAGGAGCGCGACGCTTCCGAGCCCTTCGAGGTGGCCGGTGGCGATGTGCACATCGATGGCCTGCTTGAGCAGGTACGGCTGGGCGAGCTGTGCCGCTGCGGCAATGGGGATGACGAGGAGCGCGAGCAGGAAGTGCCCCGTGTAGGGGCGCACATAGCGCCACATCCGGGCGACGAGCCGCGCATCGTAGGCGCGGCCGAGCTTCTCCTCGGGGAAGAGTTCATCCGACATCGGCGCGCTCCTGCGGGGGAAGATCGACCGGCGCAGGATCGTCCGAATCGAGCTCGGCCTCGAGGCGTTGCCGGCGCCACAGATCTGCGTACAGCCCCGGCTCTTGGCACAGCGTCTCGTGGGTACCCCGCTGCGTGATTCGCCCTCCCTCGAGCACGATGATCTCGTCGCATCCCTTCACCGCGGCAATCCGATGGCTCACCACCAGCGCCGTCCTCCCCTCCATCACCTCGGACAGGGAGGCGAGGATGCGTGCCTCGGTGTCCGCATCCACACTCGAGAGGGAGTCGTCGAGGATGAGGATGCGCGGCTCCGTCAACAGCGCCCGGGCCAGGGCTATGCGCTGCCGCTGCCCGCCCGAAAGGGTGACGCCCCGCTCCCCCACCAGCGTGTCGTAGCCCCGTGGAAAACGCACGATGTCCTCGTGCACTGCGGCCAGCTTCGCCGCCGCGATCACTTCTTCTCGGCTCGCCTCCGGCCGGCCGAAGGCGATGTTCTCGTGGAGCGTGGCGGAGAAGAGAAAGGGATCCTGCGGCGCATAGCCGATGGCCTGCCGGAGCTGACGCAGAGGAATGTCGAGCACGTCGTGGCCATCGATGAAGATCGTCCCCCGCTCCACCGGCTTCAGGCGGGGCAGGAGGTCGACCAACGTCGATTTGCCCCCGCCGGTGCTGCCGACGATCCCCAGGGTCCTCCCGGCGGGCACGTCGAGCCGAATGTCTTCCAGCGCCACACTGCCATCGTCAGGCCAGCGCCAGGTGAGCCCGCGCACCTCTACGTGGCCCTTCAGTGGCGGCACCGGCCGAACTCCGGGTACATCGAAGATGGCCGGTTGGGCGAGGAAGAGCTCGTTGATGCGGCGCATCGCCGAGCGGCCCCGCTGCCAGATGGAGAGCATCCATCCCAGTGCCAGAGTGGGCCAGGCGAGATGTGCCAGATAGCCGTTGAAGGCAACCAGATCGCCCAGCGAGATCCGCCCCGAGATCACGGCCCGACCGCCGAGGTAGAGCACCACCAGGGTACCGACGCCTCCCAGGACCCCAAAGAGAGGGACCATCGCGCCGCGCGTGAGCGCCAGATCCAGGGAACGCCGCAGGAAGCGGTCGTTGTGGTCCGCGAAGCGTCGGACCGCCTCCTCCTCGCGCGCATAGGCCTTGATCACCTGCTGCCCCGAGAGGTTCTCCTGCAGGTACTCCGACATCTCGCCGAGGCTCTCCTGTACCGCGCGTGAGCGCAGGTAGAGCCGCATGCCGAAATGCCGCATGGCCAGCAGGATGAACGGATACGGTACGAGCGCCGCCAGGGTGAGGCGGGGGTCGATGTACAGCATCAAGGAGAGGCCGACCGCGTAGGCGACCGCCGTATTGATGAAGTTCAGGATTCCCGGGCCTAGAAGGAGACGAACCTGGGAGAGGTCGTTCACCGCTCGGCTCATGATCTCCCCCACGCTCCGCTCGCGGAAGAAGGTGGGGTGCATCGCGGCGAGGTGATCGAAGAGTTCGGTGCGCAGGTCGTACTCCACCCGGCGGCCCGAGTTGAAGATGAGGATGCGGGACAGGGTGCGGATCACTGCCATCGCGACCGCAGCAACGGCCATCCACAGGGCGTAGGTGCTTGCTTCGGCCCATGCCCCGGCATCGGACGCCTCGAGCGCGTCGACGGCGCGCTTCAGGAGCCAGGGGATGGCCAGCGCCAGGAGATTGGTGAGCACCAGCGCCAGGAATCCCGCCAGGAAGGCACCGCGGTAGCGGGCAAAGTAGTCACGAATGCGCCGCTGCCCAGGACGCACCCGTAGCCTCTCCGCTGTCGCCATGGCAGCCCAGGGTTCGGCCGGAGCCCCTGCCTGTCAAGCGGGGCCTCGAGCCCCGCGACCGAGCCCTCCCCTACTGGCAGGCGTTGCCCTGTGGGATGCACACCTTCGATGCGACGCACCGCATCTTCTGGTAGCCGACCTCTTGGCAGCGCGTGGGTCCCGGCGGCAGTCCACTGACGTCGGTGGGGCACTCGGCATCGCTGCTGCATTCGCACTGGTAGACCGCGTTGTGGCACTTCTTCGTGTTCGTCGAAGGGTCGGTCACGCAGTCCCAGTTCTGCGGGCAGTCGCTCGCCGCCATGCAATCGGCACCCCAGGGCCCATCGTCCACGCAGGTCCCGTTGCCACAGCTGGTCGGGTTGCCGGGATCACAGGGCGCCTCGATGTACTGGCACTGCCAGAGGGTGGGGCAGTCCTTTGCCGTCTCGCAGGTAAGCGCGCAGAGCTGCGCCATGCCCACGGGGAGACAGAGGTTGGGATCACGAGGATCTTCCTTGGGGTTGGCGAAGTTGGCGCAGCCGTCGTGGTCGGAGCAGGAGCGACACCAGGGCGGGTTCGGTGCAAGGACACAGCCAGGCAGCGCCGGCTCGGGGGCCGGGGCCAAGCCGTTGCACACCACCGGGTCGCACGAGTCGCGGGAGGGATTCCCGGTCACGTTGCGACACTCGCCGCAGCAGAATTGGTTGGCCTGGCAGGCGAGCGCAGCGCCTCCTCGCTCTACGCAGTCCATGAGGTAGCACTCCCCCTGCTCGTTGCAACCGTAGGGCAGGCGGCAGTCGGGGCTGTCCGCACCCAATCCCCGCTCCGGGCGGCAGCGATCGGTGACACAGGTGTGGTTGTCGACGTCGCAGAAGCCCAGGTAGGGGCTGGTATCCGGCACCTCACACTCGACGTCGTCGATGCAGCCTTCGGGGCGGCAGCGCGTCACGTTGCCCACGTCCACCTTGCAGACGAAGGAGGGATCGATGTCCGCGCAGGTGTCGTTGGCCGGATCACAGGGGGCGCGGCACTTGCCGTCGTGGTCGCAGACCTTTCCCGTCGGGCAGGTGCTCTCGCCCGTCTCCAGATCGAAGACACACCCGCGCGTGCAGGTTCCCGTGTTCAGGTTGCAGACCGGACGGCTCGGCGGACAGTCGGCATCGGAGGTGCACACGAAGATCGACTCACAGCTCGCCCCGCCGGCGGGGACGCAGTAGACGCCGTTGGCATCGGCCTCGTAGCCCTGAGGGCATCCGCGGTTGCCCGCCTTCTGCAGGCACACCTTCTCCCCCTGGTGCTCCACGCAGAACGCCTGCTCGGTGTAGGTCGGCAGGTCACCGCACTCCGCATCGGTATTGCACGGCGTGCACATCTCCCGGCGCTTCTTGCACACCTGTCCCTCGGGATCGCAGACGCAATCCTCCTCGTCTGTGCCCCCGCACCCCCAACCCGGGCTCTGCTGGTTCATGTCGTCGTAGTTGCAGTTCGCATAGCCGTACTGCGGATTGCAGGGATGGCCAGGGACGCAGGTCCCGGTGAGGAGATCGCACACCTCGTCTGCGGCGCAGTCGTCCCAGTCGCTCTCGCAGGGCGGCGGACCCGCGTCCGGCGGGGGCCCACCGTCGCCTCCGTCGCGAGGGCCGCCGCCGTCGGGCGCGCCCCCCCCGTCACCGCCGCCCCCACCGTCCGCCGTGCCAGAGGAAGGGGGGCACGCGATGAGCAGCAGGGAGAAGGGCAGGAGCAGGAATGCGCGTCGCAGAGATGCCATGGGTCCGTTACCTCGTCTTCCCGAGCAGGGGAGAAATGGCGGCGCCATCTTGACAGGAAGGCGCCGAATCCCGCAACCACCGCGCCGCGCGGCGCGACGCGGCCGCGCCGGAGTGGAAGCACGTGGCCGCGGCACGGGCTGCGCCAGGCCCGATCGCCCATGCTGGCACCGGTCGAAGAGTTCTGCTTCCATCCTCCCCATGAAGGTGCGGGTGCTCTACTTCGCCATCGCCCGGGAGAAGGCGGGGCAGCGCGAGGAGGAAATTCAGCTCGAGGGTCCGCTGACGGTCGCCGCGATCCGTGAGGTGCTCGCTGAGCGACACCCAGGCCTCGCCCCGCTCCTCCCGCGGCTGCGCCTCGCGATCGACGAGGCCTTCGCCCCCGACGATGCCCCGGTGCCCGAGGGCGCGGTGGTGGCGGTGATTCCCCCCGTCTCGGGAGGCTGAACGCATGTACGAGGTTCGCGAGGTTCCCATCTCCACCGAAGAGGTCCTAGCCGCGGTCCACAGCGACGGCACCGGAGCCGTCGTGACCTTCACGGGGGTGGTGCGCGCGCAGAGCCGCGGGCGCGCAGTTCTGCGCCTCGAATACGAAGCGTACGTCCCGATGGCCGAGAAGGTGCTCCGGGCCATCGGTGACGAGATTGCCGAGCGGTGGCCCGGCGCCCGCACCGCCGTCCTCCACCGCATCGGCACGCTCCACCCCGGCGAGGTTGCGGTCGCTATCGCGGTGGCGGCACCCCATCGCGCGGAAGCCTTCGAGGGCTGCCGCCACGCCATCGAGCGCCTGAAGGAAGACGTCCCCATCTGGAAGCGGGAGGTCTTCCGCGACGGCTCAGAGTGGCGGGGTCTCGGACCGTAAAAGATTGCCCCGCAGCGCACGCCCATCCGGCGCCGCGCGGTTGACAGAGCGCGGGGAGCTTACGCCCATGGAGAGCCCCCAGGCTCCCCGCGCGATGTCCAAAGGTCAGGACGGCCGATGCCGCGTCGCGGCCAGCAGCAGGGTACGGCCGTCGCTCGGCCGATGGATCGCATGGTGCGCCACCGCATGGTGCGCCACCGCGTGGTTCGCCGGCGTGCCCTCCTGCACCCGGACGCACACCGTGTCGCCACCTCGCGCCTCGGCACGGAATGCGACGTCCAAGGCAGCAGGCACTGCGGGCTCGGCGCCGGCTGCGAGGGCATCGAGAATCCATCGCACATAGGCCACGTTGTTCACGTGGCCCACCGGATCCAGATCGCTGGGCCGCACGGTGCGAAGCTGCTCCCGCGAGGTCCAGGTGGGCTCCGCGAGGCGCGCGTAGGGCCCCCCGATGGCCCGCGGCCTCTCGGCGACGGGATGCCCCCGCACGAAGTCGGGTAGCCGAACGGCGCGCCGGCGTTCGAGGGAGATTACCAGCCAGCGGCTGCGGGCCCGCGCCAGGACCTGGCCGTCCCGAAGGAGCAGGAAGTCTCGGTGGGCGAAGAGGCGCTCCGCGCCCGCAGGCCAGGTCTCGACCACGACCTCTTCACCCGCCCGCGGGAGCCCGTCGATCTCGAGATGGAGTCGTTCGAGCACCCATGCATAGCCCTCGCGCATCAGGCGCTCCATGGACAGGCCCATCGCCTGCGCATGGCGCCCTGCCGCCTCCTGCAGGTAGTCGCAGAGCCGATCGATCCGAAGCGACGCATCGGGTCGGGCATCGTAGCTTCGGACCCGAAAGCCTTCGCGCAGGAGAGGACCCTTCACTGGTACTTCGCCTCGAGCTCGGCCCAGGAGGCATGGACCCGGATGGGGAGCTTGGAAAAGATGCCCACCACCCGCCCACCGGTGCGCACCACCAGGCGGGTGGCCACGAGATCGACGCAGGCGATCCTGCCTCGCCAAGCCTTCATCGCCGCTTGCCAGGCTTCGCGCGCGTCCACGTCGTAGCCGCTCATCCCCCGGGCATCCCAGACCATGATGACGGGCTCTGCCACCGGGGCCAGCAGAGCTTCGATCTCGTCGAGTGCCTTGCGTGCGCCGGCCCCGTCGAGGTGCCCCTCGAAGGTGACGCGCAGCGCCCGTACCTTGCCGATCTCGGCCCACGCGACCCGTGTCATCGACGTCTCCTCAATGGAACCCGGAATGCTCGGCCGCCAGCGCCTCGGTCACGTGACCGGCGGCGATGATCTCCGTGTAGACGTCGGCAGAGGGGCGGCGGATCCGGCGGCGAGCCGGATCGTCGTAGTCGACCTCCAGGAGCCCAAAGCGAGGGGCGTAGCCCTCGATCCATTCGAAGTTGTCGATCAGCGACCAATGGTAGTAGCCGCGTACGTCGATCCCCGCCGCCCGCACCGCATCGAGCACCTGCAGGTGAGCGACCAGGAAGGCGGCGCGCTTGGTATCCGCGGCGTCGGCGATCCCGTTCTCGGTGATGCGCAGCGGAAGCCCATAGCGGGTGGCGCGTTCGAGCACTTGGCGTAGCCCCTCGGGGTAGATCTCCCAGCCCAGATCGTTCTTGGGCACCTCGGGATCCGGGTTGTCGTAGAAGTCGATGGCCAGCCGCACCCCCTCGATCTCGGCGACCGGCCCTCGCACGAGATACCGGCTGTAGTAGTTGACCCCCAGCCAGTCGAGGTGCCCCGCCAGATCCGGATCGATGCGCTCGTCGGGACCCTCCACCTGCCCGTCGGCATCGAGGTCGACTGCGCCCTTCGTGAGGGCCGAAACGAAGAGATCGTTGAAGACGTAGTCGAGCTGCTCCGCGGCCTCCACATCCGAGGCATCCTCCGGATCGGCCGGCGTGAAGACCCGCCAGTGCTTGGCGATGCCAACCTCCGCCGCCCGCCCGTCGCCGTCGGCATCGTCGGTGTCGCGGGCGTGGATGGCGTCGTAGGCGCGGGCATGGGCGTAGGCCATGTTGTAGGCGGCGCGCACCGTGCGCCGTACCTGCAGCGTCTGCCCCGGCGGAAAGTATCCCGCCAGATAGGCGCCGACGAGCACGACGATTGGCTCGTTGATCGTCACCCACAGATCGACCTCGCCGCCGAACTCTTCGGCCATGTCGCCCGCGTACCGCGCGAAGGCCTCCACGATCGCCCCGCCCCCGATGGGGTCCTGGTCCTCCCCGGCCCAACCCTTCAGGCCCCCGTCGGGCGACTCGATGTCGTTCACCCAAGCGGGCAGCGTGAAGTGCTGCAGCGTCACCATGGGCGACAGCCCATGGGCCCGCGCTGCGGCCAGCATACGGTGGTAGTGCTCGATGGCCTGTGGGTCGTACTCGCCGGGGCGCGGTTCGATCTTCGCCCACTCGATGCCCATGCGGTAGGCGTTGTGGCCCATGGCCTCGGCCTCGGCGTAGTCGGCCTCGTAGAGCTCCCAGGCGTTCGGCCCGTCCAGGTTCGACTCACAGTCGGTGATGGTCTCGCCACCGCTGCGCTCGCCATCGCGCTTGTCCAGAACGCAGCGCCGCTCCCAGGCGGCCCAGTCACTGCTCGTGTTTCCGCCCTCGATCTGGAAGGCCGCGGTCGCGGTGCCCCACTCGAACGGGGGGACCGGCGGATCGGCCGGGCACCCGAGCCCTAGGAGGAGCAACAGACACGGCAGCACCCGCCGCATGCCCTTCCTCACTGGCAGACGCCCGCCTGGCAGGTCCCACCCGTTCCGCAGGGGCTGCCGTCGGGCGCATTCGTCCACGCGCTCGTGCTGCTCTGCGGCTCGCATACCTTGCATGGATTGTTGGGCTTCTGTGAGCCTGCGCGGCGAAATGCGCCGTTGATGTAGCAGCCGGCTTCACAGGACCCCTTGCCGTCGCAGACCATCCCAGTGCCGCAGCTGTTTCCCTCCGCCGCTCCGGCGTTTCCGACGCAGCTCCCGGCGCCGTCGCAGTGGTCCTGCACCGTGCAGGGGTTGCGGTCGTCGCAGGTCGCGCCGTCCGGCTGGGGCGTCGGCGTGTCCACGGCGACATCTGGGTCACAGTACCGGCAGGGACCCAACGGTTGGCCGGGCTGGAAGTAGGCCCCCTCGAAGAAGCAGCCCGGCTCACAGACGCCATCTACGCACACCGAGGCGGAACCGCAGGGGGTGCCGTCCGTGCGCGGGACGAAGGCATCGAAAGCCCGGTCGGGGTCGCAGACGTAGCACTCCTCGCTGACATACCCTTCGCGATACCAGACTCCGGACACGTGACAGCCCCGGACGCACGCTCCGTCGATGCAGACCTCGTTGGCGCCGCAGGCGGTGCCATCGGGCTGCGCCCGGCGCTCACAGACCCCGCCGATGCATTGTGCGGCGAGGCAGGGGTTGCCCTCATTGTCGCAGGGAGAGCCACAGGCGCCGCAGTGCTCCGCCGAGGTCTCGAGATCCACGCAGGCACCTCCGCAGCAGGAGAGCGTCTCACAGTTGAGGGCCGCGCCCGGAACATCGAGACCGTCGTCGGCCTCCCCATCGCAGTCCTCGTCGACGCCGTCGCAGAGGACCTCGGGCAGCGCGGGATCCACGAGCGGCGCGTGCAGCGGCTGGCAAACGAGGCTGCCCTCGCGACATCGCCACCGCCCCTCGGCGCAGAGCCCCGCTCTGCCCGTCATGCACGCAGTGCCCACCTGCGGATCGTCCTCGTCGGTCAGGCCATCACAGTCGTCGTCCCACCCATTGCATCGCTCCGGCTCCGGGGTGATGGCGCCGGCGCAGCGAGGGCGCTCGGGATCCTGGCAGTCGAGACTGCCCGCTCGGCAGCGGCCCACGCCGAGGGTCGGGTGATCGAGCCCGAGCCCATAGCACGCGGCGCCCGGCTCACAGCTCCCACACCCCTCGTCGATCTCGCCATCGCAGTCGTTGTCGAGACCGTCGGCCGCCGTCTGGCCTCCCTGACAGCTCGCAAGCTCGCCTGGGAGGTAGTCGGGGCCATAGTCGCACTCCGCCCCGCAGCTCGGCCGCGTCGCGCCGGCGCACACGCCCCGCTGCTCGCACTCGACCGCCTGGGGGAGATCTTCGGGCTCGTCGGTGAGCCCATCGCAGTCGTCGTCGGCGCCGTTGCAGATCTCGCGGGCGGGGCCCACCTCCCACAGGCAGGGACCGAAGCGCCCGTGGACACAACGGCGCACGCCCGCGGTGCAGACGCCCACACCCACCTGCTCCGGCGAGGACAGCTCTGCGCAGGCGACTTCCGTCCCGTCCTCGCAGGGACACCCGAAGGCGGGCACCGAGCAGGGCGCACCGCCGTCAGGCGCGCCCCCATCGTCGCCCCCTCCATCCGGCAGGCCCGCGTCCCCGACCCCCGCATCGGGTGCCCTGCGCACGCAGACCCCGGCGACGCAGACCAGGCCGAGGAGGCAGCCACCGTCCTCGTTGCAGGGGAAGCCCTCCTGCTGCCGATCCACGCGAACGGCGCAGGCGCAGAGCGTCGCCAGGAGCAGGGCAAATGCAGCCCGAGCCATGGGCCCCATTGTAGCCCGAGCCGTCACCACCGTCCCCCGACCGCCGCGAGGCCCCCTCCGGGCACCGGCAGCAAGCTGACCTGCAGCCTCGGGGCAGCGTCCTGTGCCTCGACCCACCAAAGTGTGAGCGCGCTCGCGGCGAGCACGCCGCCTGCGGCATAGAGGAGGTTCGCGGCCTGCGCGTCGCGCTCCACTTGGTCGGCGAAGGCCAACGCCTCGGCCTGATCGCGGAAGGAGCCGGGATCGCGCTCGTAGCGGAGCGCCCCGGACAGAGAACGCCAGCCGAAGTAGCCACCGGCCGCAAGCGCCGCGGCACCGGCTCCCCCGAGGACGTAGACCCAAGGCGACGGCCCGGCGGCAGGCGGCGGGTCCGGCATGGTGGGCTCGGGCGAGGGCCGAGGCAGAGCCGCCTTGGGAGGCGGCGGCGCCACCAGGCGCAGCGGCGCCCGTTCGTTGCCCAGCTGCGCCACCGGATAGCCGTAGGCGTTGTAGGCGGTCGCGAGCACCGAGGTGGAGCCCCCCGCAGGCAGGCGGAGGCGCCAGCGGCCTGGCCCCACCTGCTCGGCGGACCGAGGGGAAGCCTGCGCCGGGTCCACGGGATCGGCCCGCACCGCAACCGAAGCCACCTGTGCATCGGGATCGTCCACCAACACGTCGAGCGTGCCCTCCACCGCGTTCCACTGCGCGTCGAGATGCACGGCGAAGGCCTGGGCGAGCCGCCGGGCCTCGTCGAAGACGGCGCGCACCTTGGGTGACAGATGCTTCGGTGGAGTCCAGCCAGGCTGGATCCGGAGCAGTTGCAGGAAAGCATCGCTGGCCTGCGCCTCACGCCCCAGGGCGACCAAGCAGTAGGCCCGGCGGGACAGGGCCTCCACCTTCTGCTCGGGCGTGGCGCGGGGATCGGTCGCGACACGGGCATAGCGCCGCGCGGCCTTTCCGTACTCCACCTCCTCGTAGAGGCGATTCGCCTGGCGAAGCACGCGTGCGGGCCCCAGGGCGCCCCCCCGTGCCTTGGGCTTGGCGAGCGCCAGCCCACACGTCAGGCAGACGAGCCCCAGGATGCCCAGACGAACGACCCTCACCGGGCCACCTTACCAAACACCTGCGAGGGGCCGTCCACGCCCCCTGCCGCCCCGGTCCTGCCGGGGCGAGCGCGGCTAGGGCCCCTCTTCGCCGAGTTCCGCCTCGTCCTCACCGGGCTCGACGTCCAAGGGGTCCGGCGGCGGCGGGGCTTCGAGGTTGACCAGCCATTCGTCAATCTCGTAGCGCACCACCTGAGCAACGACCGCCGGATCCTTGCGCGCCATCGCCTCCACGGCGCGCTTCGGTGTCTCGGCGGGCACGACGATCATGGCCCCCTTCTTCTCCCGGAGCTGTCCCGCGAGGAGGATCTTCCGCTCCTCGGCCAACTTCCGCCAGTACGCGAGGCTCTCCTTCATTCCGGGCTGACGCGAGTAGCTGCGACCATAGTCGTACTGCATGCCCGGCTCGAGGAAGACCACCCACTGCCGCCGGGGACGGCGGAGGAGCGCCGAGCGCGCCCATGCGGTGAAGGCGCCCCCCAGAAAGAGTCCGAGGAGCAGCGAAACGAGGATGAGACGTGCGCGTCGCTTCCACATGCCGCCAGGGTGTAGCAAAAGCGCACGGCCAGGAGAACCGCGCCCCGCCCTGCCGGCAGCGATCCGCGGGTCGTGCCCCGCGCAGCGGCCCATCCGCCGCCCGACGCCCCTCACAGCGCTTTGGCCGGCGTGGCTGCCCCGGCGCCGTGCGCTCAGGCGAAGCGCTCCACGATGCGCGCGGCCGCCTCCTGTGCTTCGTCGAGTACCCGAGCCTCGTCGAGCGTGGTGAGGACGCCCTCGTCTAGGACCACCTCGCCATCGATGAGCACCGTGCGTACGTCGCTGCCGTGCGCGGCGTAAACGAGCCGGCTGTACACATCCTCACCGGCGGGCAGCGCGTGTGGGCAGTGAAGATCGAGGATCGCCACGTCGGCGCGCTTCCCCGGCTCGAGAGAGCCGATGGATGCCTCGAGCCCCAGTGCACGGGCCCCCCCCAGGGTGGCCATCTCGAAGACCTCTTGGGCGGAGAGCCCTGCCGGCCCCACGCGCGGAAGGTGAATGAGCGCCGCCAGACGCATCTCCACCCACGCATCGAGGTTGTTGTTGCACGGCGCCCCGTCCGCGCCCAGGGAGATGTGCGCGCCCATCCGCAAGAGCTCGGGAATCTTCGCGAATCCGCTCGCAAGCTTCAGATTGCTCGATGGGCAGTGCGCAATGTGTGTGCCCGTGTCCGCGAGGATCCGCTTCTCCCGGGCCGTCAGCCAGATGCAGTGCGCCAACACCGTGTCCTCACCGCTCATCCCGAGCCCGTGGAGATAGGCGACGTTGTCCTCGCCGCAGCGCTCGCGCACCGCCTCGATCTCGTTTTGGTTCTCCGAGGCGTGCGTGTGGATGCGCAGCCCATTGGCTCGGGCACGGGCGACGACCTCGCGGAGCAGCGGCTCGGTGCAAGAGAGCACGAAGCGGGGCGCATAGGCGTAGCGCAGCCGTCCTCCGGCCTGCTCGTGCCACCGCTCGGCCAGCGCGTCACTCTCGGCCAGGGACGCCTCGGTGCTCTCGCGTAGGCCCGCGGGAACACCGCGGGTGACGTCCATCATCGCCTTGCCGCAGGTGAGCCGGAATCCCGCCTCCGCCGCCGCCTCGAAAATCGCATCGGTGTGGTGCACGGTGCCCATGTCGAGGCAGGCGGTGGTGCCGCCGCGGATCAGCTCGGCGAGCCCGAGGCGGGCGCTCGCCTTCAGGCTCTCGAAGGTATGCGCACCCTCGAAGGGCCAGATGCGCTCCCGCAGCCAGTCGAGCAGCTCCAGCCCGTCGGCATGGCCGCGAAACAATGTCTGACAAAGATGGACATGGCTCTGCACCAAACCGGGGATGACGATCCGCCCCGTACAGTCGATCCGTCGTGCCGAGGCTGCCTCGCGGCGCTGCGCTTTCGTGAGTTCCCCGACCGCGACGATCACACCGTTGCGAACCCAGAGGTCACCCGCGAGAACGCGGCGCTGCGCATCCATGGTGACCAGCGTTCCGCCGGTGAGGAGCAGCTCACTCATCGCTTCCGCTTGTCCAAGAGGTGCGCCCGGTTGAAGCGAAAGGGCAGGAGATCCTTGAGGCGAACTCGGATCCGCTCCCCTTGCGTGTTCGCAAGGAGGATGGGCAGGTCGTCGGCAAACTCCACGAGCGCCTGCAGGCAGATCCCGCAGGGCGGCGATGGCGGGCTCGTCTCGGTCAGCACGGCGCAGTGGGTGAAGCGCGTGTAGCCGGCGCTGACAGCCGCCGCGAGCGCCGAGCGCTCGCCGCAGAGGCAGAGCCCATAGGAGGCGTTCTCGACGTTGCAGCCGCCGAAGATGGTCCCGTCCTCGCAACGCAGAGCCGCGCCCACTCGGAACTCGGAGTAGGGTGCGTAGGCGTTCTCCCGCGCGCGCATGGCCGCCTCGACGAGCGCCTCCTCGATCTCTTCGCGGGCCCGCCTCTGTTCACCGACGCTCTTGGTCGCCATTCGGCGAATCGTACCCTCGCGTCTGCATGTGGGCAATTCTCCTTGGCCTGTCGTATAGAAGCGGCCATGCCCTCCCTGGTGGATCGACTGACGGACGTCGAGGCGCGATTCGAAGCGCTGACGGAACGGATGAGCGACCCTTCCGTCGCCGCGAACCCATCTGAATACCGGAAGGTGGCCAAGGAGCGCGCGGCACTCGAGGAGGTGGTGGCGGCCTTTCGTGACTACAAGCGGGTGCAAAGCGAACTCGCGGAAAGTCGAGCGCTGGCCGAGGAGAGCGACGATCCGGAGATGCGCGCGCTCGCGAAGGAGGAGGTGCAGCGCCTCGAGGAGGAAGACGCACGCCTCGAGGAGCGGCTGAAGCTCCTGCTGCTGCCCAAGGATCCCAACGACGAGAAGAACGTGATCCTCGAGATCCGAGCGGGCACCGGTGGAGAGGAAGCGGCACTCTTCGCCGGTGACCTGATGCGCATGTATCTGCGCTACGCCGAGCGGAAGGGATGGAAGACGGAAATCCTCTCTCTCTCGGAGAGCGACCGAGGTGGGGTGAAGGAAGCCATCATTCGCATCGAGGGAGAGGGGGTCTACAGCGCGCTGAAGTTCGAGTCCGGCGTGCACCGGGTACAGCGCGTCCCCGAAACCGAATCTCAGGGGCGCATCCACACCTCGGCCGCGACCGTCGCAGTCATGCCCGAGGCCGAGGAAGTGGACCTGCAGATCGACCCGAGCGATCTCCGCATCGACGTCTTCCGAGCCAGCGGGCCAGGGGGGCAGAGTGTGAACACCACCGATTCGGCGGTGCGCATCACCCACATCCCCACCGGCATCACCGTCTCGATGCAGGACGAGAAGAGCCAGCACAAGAACAAGGCCAAGGCGATGCAGGTACTGCGGACCCGACTCCTCGAGGCGGAGAAGGCCAAGCAAGAAGCGGAGCGCTCCGAGCTGCGCCGTACGATGGTCGGCAGCGGCGACCGCTCCGACAAGATCCGCACCTACAACTTCCCGCAGGACCGGCTCACCGACCACCGCATCGGGCTGACGCGGCACAACCTCGATGCCGTGCTCGACGGCGACCTCGACGAGATCGTGACGGCGTGCCGCACCTACTTCCAAGCCAAGATGCTGGAGGAAGCGGAGCGAGAGGGGGCGTGAGCTCGAGTTCCTCCGAGCGACGGCTCTGGCGTCTGAAGGATGCGCTCCTGTGGACCGCCTCGCGGTTCGAGCGGGCCGGCTTCGATTCCCCGCGCCTCGATGCGGAGGTCCTGCTGGCTCACGTACTCGGCTGCGACCGCGTGCGCTTGTACATGGACTACGAGCGCCCTCTCGATGCCGATGAACGCGCCGCCTACCGGGCGCTGGTCCGCCGCCGCCTGGCGGGGGAGCCGGTCGCCTACCTGGTTGGATTCAAGGAGTTCTGGTCCCGCCGCTTCCAGGTGGACCGCCGGGTCCTCGTGCCCCGTCCAGAGACCGAGCACCTGGTCGAGGCCGCCTTGGAGCGCATCCCACCGGACGCACCCGCTCGGGTCCTCGATCTGTGCAGTGGCAGCGGCTGTGTGGGCATCACCGTGGCCCTCGAGCGTCCCCTGGCGACGGTGGTCGGCGTGGATCTGAGCGCGGCTGCCTGTGAGGTGGCGCGGGAGAACGCGCAGGCTCTGGGGGCGAAGAACTACCAGCAGCTCGAGGGCGACCTCTATGCACCCTGCGAGGGCTCTTTCCACCTCGTGACCGCCAACCCACCGTATGTGGCACACGGCGACCCGCAGCTCGACCCGGCTGTGGCCCGGTACGAGCCCGAGGTGGCGCTCTTCGCCGGGTCGGATGGGCTTCGGGTCCTGCGGCGGATCGTGGCGGGTGCTCCGGCGCACATCGAACCGGGCGGGTGGCTTCTCTTGGAGCATGGACCGGCACAGGACGAGGCGCTGCGCACGCTGCTTCGTGACTGGGAGGAGGTCACGACCCGCTCCGATCTCGCGGGCCGCCCGCGCATCACCGCCGCCCGGCGGCCGGCGGCGGGCGCTGCCCGGCAAGACCCTGGAGAGGAGGCGCACTGAGGTGGGCGGCCGGCCACAGCGGGTGGGTGCATTGACACGGCGGATCGCGGCCTGTAGGGGCTCTCTCGGCCCGTGGACCTGGCACGAACTTCGCCCTCTCCGAGCGTATGTCCTTCGAAGCACCCAGCGATACATCGCCCCGCGCCGCCCCCCGCAAACGCACGGCGTCGAAGCCCGCTGTGGCCGTTGGCATCGCGGTGAATGGAAGATGGGACGGCCCGGCGGCCACGCCCTCGAGCGAAGCGGAGAGCGCGGCACTTGGAGGGGCATTCGGGGTGCCACGCGAGGCGGCCCGGCGGACTAGAACCATGGACAGGCTGCGCATTCACGGCCCGACCCGGCTCGAGGGGCGGATCCGCATCGACGGAGCGAAGAATGCCGCCCTGCCCATCCTCGCCGCCACGCTCCTCGCCGAAGGAGAGCACCAGATCCGAAACGTGCCCGACCTGGTGGACGTGCGGACCATGATGCGCCTCCTCTCGCGCATCGGTGCCTACGCTTCGCGTGGCTCCGGCCACGCCGCAGATCTGGTCACCGTGGAGGTCGCAGGGGACGTCCTTCCCGTGGCCGAGTACGATCTCGTGAAGACGATGCGGGCCAGCGTCGTCGTCCTGGGACCCCTTCTGGCGCGCTGGGGATCCGCCCGGGTCTCCCTCCCCGGCGGCTGCGCCATCGGCGCGCGGCCCATCGATCAGCACCTGAAGGGCCTCGCCGCCCTCGGCGCCCGCATCGACCTCGCCCATGGCTACGTCGAAGCGCGGGCGCGGCGGCTCGTCGGAACGCGCTTCACCTTCGACCTTCCGACGGTCGGGGGGACGGAGAACGTGCTCATGGCCGCCACGCTCGCCCGCGGCGAGACGGTGCTCGAGAACTGCGCGCGAGAGCCGGAGATCGAGGACCTCGCGCGCTTCCTCGTCGCCATGGGCGCGAAGATCGAGGGGGCGGGAAGCGATACGATCTACGTCCAAGGGGTGGACGCACTCCATCCCGCCGTACACACGGTGATTCCGGACCGCATCGAGGCAGGCACCTTTGCCATTGCAGCAGCGATGACCGGTGGCGAGGTGACGCTCGCCGCGTGCCGGCCCCAGGATCTGGAGGCGCTGACCGAAAAGCTTCGAGACGCCGGTGCGCGGGTCGAGGTGGGCCGAGACTCGATGCACGTCTCCGGTCCACGGCGCCCGAAGGCGATCGACTTCAAGACCGGACCCCATCCCGGTTTCCCTACGGACATGCAGGCGCAGCTCATGGCGCTCTGCGCCGTGGCGGACGGCAGCTCGGTGGTGAGCGAGAACGTGTTCGAGAATCGCTTCATGCACGTCCCAGAACTGTGTCGGATGGGGGCGGATATTCGGGTGAATGGCCGCACGGCCCTGGTGAAGGGCGTGCGGCGGCTCTCGGGCGCCGACGTGATGGCTACCGACCTGCGAGCCAGCGCTTCGCTGGTACTCGCAGCACTTCGTGCGGAGGGCTGCACGACGGTCCACCGCGTCTACCACCTCGACCGCGGCTACCACCGCATCGAGCGGAAGCTGCGAGCGCTGGGCGCGAAGGTACGACGGCTCAAACGATGAGCGCTTGGCTGACCGTCGCCCTTCCCAAGGGCCGCTTGCAAAGTGCGGCCGGCACCCTTCTAGAGCGTGCCCTGGGTGCCGATCCCGCGGCGGCGCTCGCCAAGAGCAGGAAGCTGGCGTGGCCCTTCGAGGCCGAGCGCCTCCGCTTCCTCTCGGTGCGCCCCGCGGATCTTCCTGCCTATGTCGAACGTGGTGCCGCGGACTTGGGGATCGTCGGCAGCGATCTCCTGCGTGAGGGGCGCCACGATCTCTACGAGCCGATCGACCTCGGCATCGGGCGATGCCGGCTGGTCGTCGCTGCCCATCGCCGCCATGCAGCTACCCTCGAGTGGGGGGACCGGCGGCCGGCGCGCACCGCCGCGCAGCTCGCACCGCTGCGCATCGCCACGAAGTACCCGCGCCTCGCCACGTCGTTCTTCACTCAGCGTGGCCAGCCGGTGGAACTCACCCCTCTTCACGGCGCTGTGGAAGCCGCACCCTTACTCGGACTCTGCGACGCCATCGTGGACATCACCGAGACCGGAGAAACCCTCCGGCAGAACGAACTCGTCGTCGTGGCCGAGGTGATGGAGGTGAGCGCTCGACTGGTCGTGAATCGGGTGTCTTTGAAGCGGAATGCAACGCGGATGCGTACGCTCGTGGAGGCGATCCGCATGCAGGCCGGCTCTTGAATCGGCTTCGCCCCGCTGGGTATGCTCGACGCGTTCATTCACCCTTCTTGGAGGACCCATGGAGTGCCCGCGCTGTAGCGGCCTCGAGATGGAAGAATACGACGCCGATGGCGGTGTATTGCTTCGGCGCTGCCCCGAATGCGGGAGCATCTGGATGGACACCGCCGACCTCACCCGTGCCCTCTTGCACAACAACCTGCCGGGCCTGGATACCATCGGGGGACGCGAGAATCTGGCCGAAGCGGTGGGAACCTGTCCCGACGACCTGACCGACCTCGTGGTGATCGAATCGCCGAAGGCCAACGGCCTCAACTTCGCAATGTGCGAGGTCTGTGCCGGCGTCTGGCTGCACCGAAAGGGTGAGGAGGAGGAGGCTGGCTTCGACGGGGAAGATGGTAATGCGCTGGTGGCCCAGGTGATCGACTTCTTCCGCGCGTTTGCGCCTGGGAAGACGGCTTCGAACCTACGGCGCTGACGCCACCGAGGCGGGTGGTCGGTGCGGGCGGCCGCTGGTCGCTGGGCCGAAGCGGCCCCTTGGCAGCCACTGCGACGGCGTTTCCCTCCGAGGAAGTAGCGACGCTAGAGGGCGCCGATCCAGCGGTCCCGATACTCGGCGGCGAAGGGCGAGTCACCGGTGAGCACCAGGACTCGGTAGGGCTCTCCCGTCTCGTCCTCCCGCACCGCTCGGCGCAGGCGCAGATGGTGCATCTTCCGCCCATGGGTCAGGATCAAGGTGCGGCGCCGTGCTTCCCACTTCCCGGTGATCGTGCGCCCCCGTTCGTCGGGGTCGTTGGGTGCATAGACCCAACGAAAGGTTCCGTCATGGTAGAGCGTGAGGAAGCGCTCAGGTGCGCCCTCGGGCCCAGCCGCCCAGGCACCCACGTTGGGCTCTTTCGTCGGATTGTACTTCAACCGGCCCGCGGCAGTGAGCGGGCGGCCCCGTTGCCGCAGTTGCACATCGCTCAAGCACACGAGCGGTCCGCTCCCTGAAGTCGCCACGACTTCGAACACCACCCGCTCGCTGCGCAGCGGTGGATCGAGCTTCACCGCCACGGCTCGGCGTGCATCGGGCAGGTCCACGGTGCGCTCGTACCCAGGCTCGCGGATCCGCAGCCGCGCGACCCGCCGCGCGCGCTCGAAATGCGCCGTGCTCCGCTGATCGCCATTCACGATGCGCAGCTCCGTCACCTTCGGCCGCCGCTTGAAGCCGATCTCCAGTCGCGGCGGGCGCCCTTCCTGCCACTCCCAGCAGGTGACGGTCTGACGCCGCCCATCGAAGAGGTTCCCAGGGAAGTAGAGCGTGGGCCGACGCCGGGCCTTTGCATAGTGCTCAGCCTTCACATAGCCGATGGCCGGCCCCCCTGCGCGGGCGCCGGCCGGTGTCACGATTGCGACGGCGCCGAGCAACAGGAGGCCCCAGCCCGAGTGCCCCCTTACAAACATGTCGGCGAGGGTAACAGAGTCGCGCGACGGTTTGAACTTTCCGGCGGCTCCGCACTAAGGTTCCGCGACCGAACGGAGCCCGGAGTGGACGCGGTGGGCAAGCCGGTGCGTCGCGAGTCGATGTGACGCACGAACGCGGTGAGCCCGTCGCGTCGCCGGGGTGGGGAGACCCGCCGGCGGAAGACAGCGCCGGAGGGTGGATTCCGGGCGGAACCACCAGGCAAGAGGAGAACCCCACCGATGTCCCGACCGCATTGCTTCGTCTCGCTCGCGATCCTCCTTCTGGCCCTGCAGGCGGCCCCCTCGGTCGCCGCACCGAGACTGAGCGGCCCCGCCGTAGATGGGCCGGTGATCTCCGTCGAGGAGATCGGGCCGGGATTCCGCCCCAAGGACCTCACCGACCAGGCCGCCTTCCGCCGGCAGCTCGACCGCCTCTCCGAGGGGGAGCGTCGCCTGCCCCAGCCGCCCCGGCACGAAGCCCTGCCCCGGCCGGTGGATCTCGCGGACATCGTCGTGCTCGAGGCGGACATGTGTGACCGCGGCTGTATCAACTACGAAGTGCAGTACCAGCAGGGGTACCCCTTCTTCGGTGTCGACCAGACGGAGGTCGTGCGGCGCGCCATTGCCGCGACGGGGGACGACTACGACGTGGTGGTGATCTGGACCACCTACTTCACCTACACCTTCGGAGGCGCTTTCTATGCGCCCATCGCCAACGAAGTCCGCGGTATCAACGGCGATCAGTCGGGCAGCTTCCCCACGGAAACCTACAACCGCGGCCCCCAGTTCTACGGCGGCTCCCGGCTCCGGGGGCTCATCGACATGCACGTCTGGTATCAGTGTGACCTCTGGAACGACTTCGGCCTCCCCTGCGATCTCGAAGCCCCCTTCCGCGAGAATTTCTTTACGCCGTACGCGACGCTCGCCCAGGAGATCGGCCACCAGTGGGGTGCCTTCGTCGAGGTGGCGCGGGGGAGCCGGCGCGCACTCCTCGGTCGCGACGACGCCCACTGGAGCTACTACATGGATTCCGATGGGTCGCCCATGGAGGGGAACGATTGGATCGACAACGGTGACGGCACCTTCACCGTCAATCCGGAGCAGCGGACGATGACCGCCGCATACAACGATCTCGATCTCTACCTGATGGGGCTGAAGCGACCCGAGGAGGTGCGAAGCTGGTTCGTCATCGTCAACCCGGATCCCCGTGTGGATGTGGCGACGCCGCCCTGGCCCACCGAGGGGCAAAATGGCGCCGGCCCGGGCACGGTCAGCGGCCAGAAGATGAGCTACACGGTGCAAGACGTCATCGAGGCCGAGGGGCCTCGCGTCCCCACCGCCGATGAGTCGTCCAAGCTCCATCGCGAACTCTGGGTCCTCGTCCACCTGCCCATCGACGATGCGAATCCCATGAACCAGGAGCGGGATACGAGCGCCAACGTCGAGTACCGGCTCGGTCAGCTCGAGAAGTTCCGACGCCACTGGAACGAGATGTTCTACCGGATCACCGACAACCGGATGCGCGCCATCACCACCAGCAGCGGCCGCGACGACTACCCCTACTGGACCTTCAAGATCTCTTCCGAAGGCTGGCAGGCGAACGACCCCGACGGTGTCCTCCTCTCCAACGACGACGACCGTCTGTGGCTCGACGCCAGCATCGCCGATCCCGGCATCGTCAACCACGCGGTGAAGATCGACGCCGATGCCTACCCCTCGCTGACCGTGGCCTTCGCCGCCCCCGAGGGTGCAGAGGGGCCCGCGTACTTCTCCTGGTCCACCGTGGCCGACGGCGGTTTCCCCCCGGAGAACAACGTGGCGCTTCCGGTGATCCCCGACGGCCGGACCCACACCTATGTGGTGAACCTGGCCCAGGTCCCCCAGTGGTCCGGGTTGGTCGATGGGCTGCGGCTGGTGGTGGGCTCGCAGATTCCAAAGGCCAACAGCAGCTTCACCATCTCGCTCGTCTCGCTCTCGACCGATCTCATTGCGGATGCCGACGGCGACCTCCATCCCGACTTCGACGACAACTGTGTCGACGTCGCCAACCCGGGCAACGCCGATGCCGACGGGGATGGCATCGGTGACGCCTGTGAGCCCGACACCGATCTCGACGGCCTGATCGACGACCTCGACCCCTGCCCCAACGACCCCGCCGATGCCTGCGAGGCAGCCCAGGCGGCCGGCGGCGGCTGCGGGTGCACCACGGGCGGACGTTCGGCGGGGCTGGCAGGCCTCTTCCTGGCACTGCTCGGCCTCCGGCGTCGGCGCACACCAGGATCTTGACGCGCCTGCCGGCCGCGCCTACCTTCCGCAACCCAGAAGCGGGCGTAGCTCAGTTGGTAGAGCATCAGCTTCCCAAGCTGAGGGTCGCCGGTTCGAGTCCGGTCGCCCGCTCCACGCTCCCTCTCCGGCACCTCTGGTGCCCGAGACGACGATGAGCGCCTCGCCTTCCCTCGCTGGCCTACCGCCGGTGATCTTGGTTCACGGGCTCCTCGATTCGAGCCGAAAGATGCGTCGCTTGGGAGAGGCGCTGCGCGCCCACGGGCACCCAGCGGTGAGCACGATCGATCTCCGCCCCCGCTTCGGGCGCGCCCCCATCGCCCACTACGCGCAGCAGCTCGACCG
Source organism: uncultured Myxococcia bacterium (assembly GCA_964471535.1). Taxonomy (GTDB): domain Bacteria; phylum Myxococcota; class Myxococcia; order SLRQ01; family SLRQ01; genus CAYYHA01. The sequence continues at coordinate 55,091 of CAYYHA010000003.1, forward strand.
GCATGCCGACGCTCTGCGCCGGGAGCGCGGTGCCGAGCGTCTCGACGTGGTGGGCTTCAGCATGGGCGCACTGGTCGCGCGCTATTGGATCCAGCGCGGAGGGGGACGGCCCAAGGTGCGTCGCTTCGTCTCACTCGCCGGTCCCCATGGGGGGAGCCTCTGGGCCTTTCTCGCCCCGCTGCCGGCCGTGCGCGAGATGCGGCCGGGCAGCGCGCTGCTCACGGATCTCGAGCGCGACCGGGACCCATGGGGTGAGGTACGGGTCTACTCGCTGTGGACGCCCTGGGATCTCATGGTCGTGCCGGGGCGCAGCGGACAGCTCTCGCAGGGGATCGCCATACGGACCGCGGGTGTGCTCACCCATCCTGGCATGGTACGCAGCCCGGTCGTCGTGGACGCGGTGCTCCGCGCCTTGGCCGAGCGCGAGCCGGAACGCAGCGGGCGCGAGCACGGTGGGAACGCGCCCACCTCCGCTTGCGAGCCCCAGGGCGCCAGGAGACGTTGACGCAACCGCCCCTGCTGAGAACACTCTGCGCGCGATGATCGATCGTCGAGCCGTGTGGTGTCTGCTACTGCTCCTCGCCGCCGGGTGCACGGCGGTCGACCACGCGCGGGTTCCTCAGGGCCCCCGGGACGTCCTGGTGACCACCTCCGACGTCGGCGTCCCCTACGAGAGCCTGGGTCCGGTGCAGGCCACCCGCCGCGGCGTCTACCTCTTTGGCTTCGTCGACCCGGCGGGTGTCAACCTCGATGCCACCCTCCACGAGGTCCTGCTCCCTGAGCTGCGAAAGATGGGGGCCGACGCCATCATCAACGTTCGCTTCGAGCAAACGCAGTACACGCTCGCCAGCAAGATCTTCGGCGCCCTCTTCTTTTTCGCCCCGCTGCCGGGAGAGGTGAACATCCGGGGCGAGGCCATCCGCTTCACCGGAGAGAAACCGCGATGAACGAGAGGCCTCTCCATCGCCGTCGGCCGCGTCACTCGGCCCCCTTTCCCGCCCGCTCCTGTCCTGCGGGGACGCATCGAGCCAGGCTCGGAGCCGGGATGTGCACCTTGCTCCTCGGCGCCCTCGCCCTCCTCGCCGGCGGCTGCTCGGTGGTGGTACGGGGCTCCCCTCTCTCGGGCCGCCCTGGCCGGCCCGATCGGATCTACCTGTCCACGGGAGGCTCGCCGCGACCCTACCGGACCCTCGGCTTCGTTCAGGTGCAAGGCTACGGCGTGGAGGTCGCCGGGCTGGCGCAGGTGGGCGACGCGGCCCTCGACGGCACCCTCCAGGGCGCCCTCGTCCAGGCCGCCTCGCAGATGGGGGGAGACGGGGTCATCCACATCGAGTTTCTCGACACCAACCCCAGCACGCCGGTGGAGCGCGCTCAGGCCGCCGCCAAGACGGTGCAGAACTTAAGCTCGGGCTCTGGCGGCGTCGAGACGAAGAACCGCGTGGTGATCGCGACGGGCGAAGTCATCCAATTCCTCGAGTAGACCCATGAAACGACGCGTCCTTGCCGCTCTCCTCCTCGCCTGCCTCTCGCCGCTTGGCTGCACCGTCATCAACACGGCGAGGGTTCCTTCCGACCGCTCGGGCGATCACATCTTCGTCAGCGCCGGCGACATCCCCGAGCCCTACGAATCGCTGGGCATGATCCAGGTCACGCGCAGCGGGCTCTTGCTCTTCGGCTTCATCGACCTCGTCGGCACCGACCTTCAGGCCGGCTTCGAGAAAGTGCTGATCCCCGAGATCGAACGCCTCGGTGGTGACGGCGCGATCAACGCGCACTTCCATATGACGCAGTACACGCCCATCACCAAGGCACTCTTCGCCTTTCCCTTCTTCTTCATTCCCCTGCCGTCTGAGGTGACGATCAGTGCCGAGGTCGTGCGCCTCATCGACAAGCCGGACGCCGCCGCCGAACCGAGCCGCCCACCACTTCCAGGGAGCGTCGCTCCGCACTAGCGCAGTGTGCGGCGGTGCGACGCCGTCAGCCCGATGCGCGAGGGGAGCGCACCACCGAGAGGGCCTGCAGCATCGCCTCGTCCTCCGGGGTCGCCTCGGGTCCGTAGGGGACGGCCCAGGTCCCCCGAACCGAGCCGTCGCGGCTACGCAGAGCCAGCAGGATGGCTTCGTCCTCTGGGTCGGTCTCCCCTTCGAAGCGAAGGATCTCGTCGACGACCAGTGTGGCTGGATCGAGTAGGCGCTTCGAGTGCGTGGCCCGCAGGCCGCCCGCCTCCGCCTTGAAGTCCTCCAGGTAGCCCGCTCGCGTCAGCCGGTCCACTTCTTGAGCCATCTCCATCCTCGACCCTCCTGTCATCTCGGAAGGTACGTGCGCGTGCGGGCTACGCAAGCCCACGCATCGCGCCCCGGCCTCCGCCGATCAGGCCCTGGCGCCTTCGCCCACCTCGCGGAGTCGCGGCTCGACGAGCCGGAGCGCAAGCCTCACCTCGTGGTGGGTCTCGGCCAAGCCCCGTCCCGCGTTCAGGATCGCCTGCGCCTCCACCAGATGGCCCCCTCGCGCCTCCCCGGGCGGCGACAGCTCCGCGTGGCTCACGTGGAGCAGGGCTCGCAGGACGTCTGCGGCGCCGCGCAGCCCAGGGTCCGAGACCTCGCCTGCGATCGCCCGGACCTCCTCGAAGAGCGACTCGGCGGCCCAGGGGTCCCCGCGCAGGCACTCCACGACGGCGAGATAGGCGCACGCGAGAAGCTGCGGGCCACGTTGGCCGACCTCGCGCGCGTCGTCGCCGGCTTGCTTCAGCCACGCCTCCGCCCGGTCCAGACGGCCCTGGTGGGCATGGATGATCCCGAGGTAGGTCTTGCACTCGATTTCGAAGTGGCGGTTGCCGAGCCTCTCGTGGGCCCTGCGCGCTGCCTCGTACGCCTCGAGCGCCGCATCCAGCCGGCCGGCATCGAGCCGGCACAGCCCAAGGTAAGAGAGCACCGCGGCCTCCGAGCGCTGATTTCCCACCTCGCGATGCGCCCGGAGCGCCTCTGTCAGGATCTGCTCCGCCCGGCGGTAGTCGCGCCGTGCGACGTGGGTGAGAGCCAGGTTTCCCAAGAACATGGCCTCGTGTCGGCGGTCCCCAAGCTCCCTGAGCCGGGTGATGGCCCGGTGGTACCACCGTGCCCCTGCTTCGTAGTCGCCAAGGCTGCTGCAGGTGCCACCGACGTTGCCCATCGCCAGCGCCTCGAGCCGCAGGTCGCCGGCGTCGCGGGCGAGCTGTGCCGCCTCCTCCTGAAGCTTCTTGGCGCGTTCGACCTCGCCACGGACCGCGGCAAAGGTGCCCATCAGGCGCTTTCCATGGCTGCGCAGGGCCGGATCTTCAGCCTCGAGGAGCCGCGCCGCCATCGCTTCGCCTTCCTCGTGCTCTCCGAGGCGGAAGAGGAGCCGTCCCCGGCGCCACACCAGCTCGAGGGACAGCCGTTCATCGGCAACAGATGCGGCGAGCTGGTAGGCGCGGTCGAGGAGCCGGCGATGCGCGTCACCTGGGCCACGCCCGTCGAGCACGGTGTCGGCCACAAGGGCTGCACGCACGGCATCCCGGGGTGAATCTGCGGCGGCTCGCTCGAACACGGCGAGCAGGTTCTCAAGTTCGCGCCGGAGCATCCGAAGCATCAGCGGGCCAGCAGGACCGGCGGTAGCCCGTGCCCAGAGTTCGCCGTGCTCCAGGAAATAGCGCGCGTGTCGCTTCGTGGCCTCCCTCGTGGCGCCGCAGGCATCGAGCTTCTCTGCCGCAAGGGCGTGCACCGACTCGAAGAGCGCATACCGCGGCGTTCCGGACGCCGGCGCCTCGACCTGCCGCAGCAGGGACTTCCCTTCCAGGCTCTGCACGACCGTGGAGATCTCAAACCCTGCTTCTGCCCCGTCGAGGACCACCACGGCCTCCGCCGCGTCGAGATCGAAGCCGCCACGGAAGACCGAGAGCTGGGCGAGCGTCGTTCGTTCCGCCTGCGAGAGCATTTCCCACGACCACTCGATGGCCGCCCGGAGGCTCTCCCATTTGGCGCCGGCCGCTCCCCGCAAGAGGTCGAGGCGCCGATCGATGCGCGCGAGCAGCTGCGACGGGGCGAAGACATCGGACCGCGCAGCAGCCAGCTCGATGGCCAGGGGCATGCAATCGAGTCGTCGGACCAGCTCCATCAGGGGCGCCTGCTCCGCCTCTTCCAGACTGAAGTCTGGGCGCACCGCGCGTGCCCGCGAGAGGAAGAGGTCGATCGCCTCCTCCACCTCGAGACCGGCGAGGGGAATCTCCCGCTCCTCGGGGAGGCGCAGCGGGTGACGCGATGTGAGCAGGTAGCGGAGCCGCGGGAGGCTGCTGCACCACCGCTCGAGAAGCCGCCGAACCGTGCGGTCGACCTGTTCTACGTTGTCGACGATGAGCAGGGCCTCCCCCATCCCTGCGAGGGCCTGTGTGAGCGCCTCCTCTGCTGCCTCGGGCTCGCGAACTCCGTCGAGAGGCACTGCGAGGGCCTCGGCAAAGGCGTAGTACACCCCGGAGGCACTGCGTGCCTCGGAGAGATCGACGAAGCACACGCCACCAGGGAAAGCAGCCGCGGCTCGTGGGTCGTGCGCGAGCCTGAGGGCCAAGGTGGTTTTGCCAGCGCCTCCGGGGCCGCGTAGCGTCACGACCGGCGCCTCGTCGAGCGCCTGCACCAAGGCCCGCAGCTCCGCCTCCCGGCCGACGAACGCGGAAGGGGGTGGGGGAAGACGCAGCCCACGCAGCGAGCCTTCCAGCGTGATTGCGAAGGTGCTCGCAACGGTCGGCACAGGCATCCCCGTCTGCTCCACCTCGGCGATCTCCGCCCTCGCCTCGAGGCGTGCCCTCGCCTCCTGCACCACCGCTCCGATCCGGGCGGCGGAGGGGATGATACCCAGCGCGGGAAAGAGCGCTTCGAGGCCATCGGCGAACACCCCGCAGCCCGCTGGGCGATCCTCGCGCCGCCGAGAGAGCACTCGCAGCACCCACGCCTCCAGGGCCGCTGCATAGCTCGGTACCACGGTGCTCGGGGGTGGCGGTGCGCACGCAATCACCTGCCGCAGGATCTCGTGATCACTCTCGCCGTCGAAAGGCCGCACGCCGGTGGTCAGCTCATAGAGGACGACACCGAGTGAGAACAGGTCACTGCGCGCATCGACGTGCTCTCCCAATGCCTGCTCGGGTGAAGCATAGCGGGCCTTTCCCACAAAGGTATCTGACGGCAAATCCGTGCGCTGCGTACGTGCGCGTGCGATTCCAAAGTCGAGGATCTTCACCGCCCCATCGACGGTGACGAGCACATTTTCGGGAGAAACGTCACGGTGGACGATTCCCAAGGGCCGCCCCTCTGTGTCACACTTCGTATGCGCATACTCGAGTCCTCGGGCCATCCCCACGACGATGGGAAGGGCGACATCCAACGGCAGCGGACCACCCATGGAGCGAAGGATCTGCCGCACGGTGAGACCCTCGAGGTACTCCATCGCGATGAACCACTGGCCGCTCTCGGCCTGTCCCACCTCGTAGATCTGCACGATGTTGGGATGGCGTAGGTCGGCGGCGGTTCGTGCCTCGTCCAGGAAGAGGCCAACGAAGCTCTCGTTCTCCGCAAGGTGCGGCAGGATCCGTTTGAGAACGACGAGTTTCTCGAAGCCCACGGCGCCGGCTTGGCGCGCGAGCAACACCTCCGCCATTCCGCCCCGGGCGAGTGGCCTCTGGATCTCGTAGCGGTCGCCGATGCGCCCTCGAGCCACGACCCTCGAGCCTAGCAGCTTCTGTGAAGGTGCCGCATGGCGCATTTGCTCCTCCCACGGACCGTTGACGGCCGCATCGGCGATAGAGGAACGTCCCGGCCATGCTAGGCATCGATCTTTCTGGCAAGCATGCATTCGTCGCCGGCGTGGCGGACGACGGTGGCTTCGGTTTCGCCATCGCCAAGGCACTGGCCGAGGCGGGCGCTACGGTCTCGGTGGGAACCTGGCCGCCGGCGCTGGGCATCTTCACCAAGCTACTCGACCGGGGGAAGCTCGATGAATCGCTGACCCTCTCCGACGGGTCGAAGATGCGCTTCGAGCGCATCTATCCCCTCGATGCCGCCTACGACCGCCTCGAGGAGGTGCCCGAGGAGATCCGCACCCACCGGCGCTACAAGGACGCCGGAGACTTCACCATCGACGGCGTGGCCCAAAGGCTCCGCGAGGATTTCGGCGAAGGCGGGGTCCACATCGTCGTCCACAGCCTCGCCAACGGGCCCGAGGTCAAGAACCCTCTGCTGGAGACGAGCCGTGGGGGCTATCTCGCCGCACTGAGCGCCAGCGCCTACTCCTTCGTCTCGATGGTGCAGCGCCTTGGGCCCATCGCAGCGCGTGGCACTGCATTCCTGGCTCTCACGTACATGGCCAGCCAGCGGGTCATCCCCGGCTATGGCGGCGGCATGGCGGCAGCGAAGGCGGCGCTCGAATGCGACGCGCGCTTCCTCGCCTACGAGGCGGGCCGCAAGTGGGGACACCGGGTGAACCTCATCAGTGCCGGGCCCTACGCCTCTCGCGCCGCGTCCGCCATTGGCTTCATCCAGCAGATGATCACGTACTGCAAGGCGAACTCGCCGCTGCCCGAAGCCCTTGCGGCCCACGAGGTGGGCCATACGGCCGCCTTCCTCTCCAGTCCCCTTGCCAGCGGGATCACAGGGACCATCGTCTATGTGGACAAGGGCTATCACGCGATGGGAATGGCCGTCGATTCGGTGGAAACCCCCGCGACCCCCTGAGGCGGCCGGACCCCGCGTGAGAAGGTGTAGGGGCGGTGCTTTGCAGCGCCCGCTCTCGTACCGGCACGCCCCCTGCATGCGCCCCCCGGGGGATGCACGACGCGACGACGCCACGCCATCACAGCACCATGACCGAGACCGCCGTGCCGGAGCCCGAAGAGGAGTTCGTCTCCGACCGACTCATCGATCCCCGCGATCGGGCGCGGAGCCGCCTACGCATCCTCCGCTACCTCGGCTGGTTGCTCGGACTCTACGGCCTTCTGTTGAAGCTGATCGTGCCGACGGCCGTGGCGCTCATCCGGGGCGAGACCCTGGAAACGTGGTGGCAGGAGGTGTCGTTGCTCTGGATCGGCGTCCTGGCGGTCGCCCTCCTTGCGAAGACGCCCACCCGCAGCCGGCTGCGGGCCGCGGTGGCGCTGAGCGCCGCGCTCGGCCTTGGTGTTGCGGGGCATCTCTTCTACGAGTTCCTCACTGGCACGACCGGCCATGGCTTCGCGGCGTTCTCACACGTCTACTATGGCGCGTGGGTCCTCGGCTACACGCTCTTCGCGGTGCCTGTGCTCTCGAGCCGCCACCTGCGGGAGGCAGCCGGGACGTGATCGGGATCGTCCTCGCCGTCCTCGCCGCGAGCCTGTCCACGCCCGAGGGGCAGGTCACCCTCCACCTTCCGGAGGACCCCATCCGGGAACTCATCCCGACCCGATTCGAGGTGCGTGGAAGCCCCGCCGCTCTCGATGCGCTGCGCCTGAGCTTGCTGCCCGCCGACGCACGCCGGCGAGCGGTGCCGCCCGAACGGCTCGCGCTGGTCCGAAGTGGCCCCGAGCGCGCCTACGTGGACTACACCTTTCGTAGCGGGGGCCACTATGCGCTGCGTCTCGCCGTGGGCGAGGCTCATACGCAGGCGTCGCTGGAGGTGCAGCCGCAGGAGTGGATGACCTTCCCGCTCCAGTTTGGCCTCTTCACAGCGGGAGTCGTCCTTCTGGTCGTTCTTCTCTTCGGTCTTGCCCACTGGCTCCGCCACCGCGCCCTTCGAGAGAGTCCCGACGCACCCGGCGGGCCACTAGCACGGTAAAGGCGAAGATCCCCAGCGCGAGCATCAGCTCGGTCAGGTGGAGGATCATGTCGAAGAGCTGCAAATCCGTCATGGGCCAGACCACCTTGGAATCGGTCGCCGCCTTGCGGCAGGCCGTCGGTCCGCCATCAAACTCGCCACATCACTTGGGGAAGGCCGGAACCATGTACATCGCCACGTAGGCGATCATCCACGCGAAGAAGGCAACCCAGACGAAGAGGAGCGCGATGGGGATCTTGTTCCCGACGTAGTCGACCCGGGTCTTCTCGGAGGGCGCGCCTTCCTCGACGACCTTCTCTTCTCTGCTTTCACTCATGGAATCTCCTCCAACGGAACCGTATCCTCACCTTCCGCCTCGAGCGGGGCCGACGCGAGGCTGCGTTCACTAGACAGGTGGCCGGTCAGAACCCCCCAGACGATGAAGAGGATGAGGCTGCCAACGCCACAGCCGATGATGATCCCCAAGAAGAGGATCAGCTCGGAGGAATCGACGCCGCAATAGAAGCACCCAAGGGGCCCGCTCATCGCCGCGCCTCGATCTCGAAGAGGTCCTCTTTGATTTCCTCGTAATCGGTGAACTGCCCCCGGACGAAGGCCCACCCAACGACGCAGAGGAAGCCCATCGCCGCCAGCGCATAGGCTATCGCCGAGAGCGCCATCATCGTCCCGAGGCGACCGGTGACGAGCACGAAGGCGATGAGCCCCAAGAGCGCAGCGAAGGTCACGAGGAAGAGGACACCGACAACCCACGGTTTCATGGCAAACCCTCCGCGCGGCGCTCGAGTTCCAGTTCGTCCGGGACCTCGGCCCAACTTCCCAGCCACATCACATACGCGGTGAGATCGACGAGATCCTTCGTCGGCTCGCCGTCGTCCGTGTAGTACCAGGGGAAGGAGGGCATCACACTCTCGGGTACGACGTTCCTGGGATTGTAGAAATGGGCGAAATGCCAGTCCTTGCTGTGCTTGTTCGACTCGCGAATGAGGTCGGGCCCGACGCGCCGCGTCCCGAAGAGCTGCGGCAGCTGCAGCTCGTTCTGGTATTCGCCCGCCGTGGACACCGGGCCGTAGTACAGCGCCTCGTTGCCGACCGGCCGCACATATTGGCTGTGGCAGTGCCAGCAGCCCTCTGAGACGTAGATATCCCGGCCATGGCGCAGGCCATCCATATAGGCCTCGGGTGAGTCGTAGTCCTCTTCGAACTGCCAGGGGACCTCGTCGATCTGAAGCGGCTCCACCTCGGTCTTGTCGAGAACGAGCCACGGGCCGAGGCCAAGCGTCGTGAAGGCGAAGGCGAAGAGCAAGACGCCGCCAACGACAAAGATGAAGGAGAAGCGTTCCATCAGGCTGCCTCCAACTCACCTCGAGCACCCTCGCTGCTCGGCGAGCGCAGCGAGAGGAGCAGGTTGAGCACGAACATCACCTGGCCGACGAAGATGAGCAGGCCGGAGAGGAGCCGCACGAACCAGTAGGGCTTGATGGCGACCATCGTATCGACGAAGGGCACCATGGCCTTCCACATGTAGCCCTGCTGCAGTCCGGCGATGCCGAGGACGACCCACATCAGCCACAACCCGATTGTCGAGAGCCAGAAGTGCCATTCGGCGAGCGCCCGGCTGAAGAGCGGGCGGCCGGTGAGCCGCGGCCACAGGTAGTAGATCCAGGCGAAGATCCAGAAGCTGAACACACCGAAGAGCACCAGGTGCGCATGCCCGGGCACCCAATCGGTGAAGTGAATGATCTCCTGTACCGAGAGGGTCACGTGGATTGCGCACTGAATGCAGGTCACCAGATAGGCGATGATGCCGGCGACGACGAACTTCAGAGAGGTGGACTGCACGAGCTGGCGGAAGCCGTCACGGCCCATCGTGGCCAGCATGTTGTACACGACCGTGTACACGACGACATGAACCCCCACGCTCGCCACCACGCTCGCGTACTGCGCCCACATCGGGATGGGGCTATAGAGGTAGTGGTGGCTGCTGTTGAGCGGATAGAAGAAGGCCAGCCCCCAGAAGCCAATGAGCGAGAGCGCATGGCTGTACAGCGGCTTCTTCACCAACAGCGGCAGCAGGTAATAGATGATGCCGATGCCGACCGGCGTGACGAAGAGGCCCACCAGGTCGTGGATGTACATCGACGTGATCGCCGCCCCACCCGTTCCCGGGACCAGATACTGGGGCAGGAAGTTGCCCATCAGGTAGGTCAGGGCGGTCCAGACCAGTGCGCCCACGACGTACCAGATCGTCACATAGAAACGCTTGGCCCGCGCCTTGATGATCGGCGTGAAGATGTTCACGCAGAAGAGGACGTAGAAGACCACCACGATGGGATCGGCCCACGTGGGATTCTCACCCCACTCGAGCGCCTGGGCCTGCCCACCCAGGATGCCGATGGCACCTGCGATGTAGATACCGTTCCAGCCGAAGAGCGTGAGGTAGCCCAGCTTCTCCGACAGGATGCGTTGGCCGGTGAGCTTGGGGACGACGTAGTAGAGGATCCCCATGAACGCACTGGCGATCCACGCATACGCCACCGTCTGCGTGTGCAGCATGCGCACCCGAGCCGGCGCGAGGAACTCGATCCCCTCGAAGGGGTACCAGCCTACGAACTGCAGCGCGAAGGAGAGGCCGGCGAGCACCACCAGCACGATGTAGCCCACGGAGAAGTAGAGATGGGCGCGGACCAGGTCGTAGCTGACCAGCGGCAACGCCTCATCCTTGTCCGGCGCGGCGACGGCTCCTGCGGTCGCGGTCGTCATCGTTCGTCTCCTTGGGGCTGGGCCTCGGCGTCACCGGTCGCGCCGGCATTCGCCTCCTCCGCAGGGGGACAGGTGTTCCAGAGCGTGCATGGGGGATCGAAGGCATCGGGGTCGGGGTCGCCCCGGTGCTTGATGATCTCGCGCACGTAGGCGACGAGCCCCCACACCTGCTCCTCGGTGAGCGAGGTGAACCCGGGCATCGGCGTCCCCGAGATTCCCGTCACGATGGTTCGATAGATGTCGCGCGGCGTGCGCCCGCCGCGAAGCACACCGCGGTGAAAGTTGGCGGGCCGAATGGGGTTGCCCTTGTCGTCGGTCATGTTCTTCGACGAGGGACCGTCGCCTCCACCCGTCTCGCCATGGCACTGCTTGCAGCCCATCGCACGGTAGACCGTTCGCCCAAGGCGCACGCGCGCCTTCGATTTCAAGTCCTCAGGCGGATAGGGGATGAGGACCGGCTTCGCGTAGTTCGCCGGATCCTCCCAGGCATCGGAGAAGGTCTTGATGTAGGCGATGACGGCTCGCTGCTCCACCTCCGGCATCAAGCGCCAGGACGGCATCGAGGTGCCATGCACTCCTTCCCGAATGGTCCGAAGCAAATCCTCGTCGGTGGGCAAAAAGCCGCTGGGTGTCGTACGGAACTTGAAGGTTCCGAGGGTGAAGTCCCGCGGCTTGGGGTCCAGCCACCGCGCCGCCGGGCCTTCGCCGTTGCCTTCGAGCCCATGACACCCGGAGCAGTGTCGCTGGTAGACGCGCTTGCCCAGCTTCAGGGACTCCTCCGCGCGCAACGCCGAGAGCATCACTTCTGCGCCGGGCGTCCGCGTTTGTGCGCCCGCATTTGTCATGGGCACGAACAGCACGGCGAGCAATAGAACCGGCGCCAGCCACCGTCGCAATTGCTTCATACCTCCTCCTTCTCCACCGGGTCACCGCCCCCTCGACGCTCCGCAGTGACGCTGATCGCCACCAGCACCATGAGCGC
>CAYYHA010000004.1:0-21027 GCA_964471535.1 uncultured Myxococcia bacterium
AAGAGGAGGCGCGGTGCCGGGAAGCGGGCCGTCCGGGGGTGACCGTGGCGCCGGCGAAGCGGGCGCGGCCGCGGGGTGTGGCGGCGGGTGGGGTCGGGCCGGGGCGCGCTGGGTGGATACGGGAATGGGCGCCTGTCGGTCGTCATGGCGGGCCTGGCTTCGAATCTAGCAGCCGCGGGGGCGGAGCGTCGAATCGAGGGCGCCGCGCGCGGCCGGTGTCCATGGGGCTTGACGTCATGACGCGGAGCGTTATTTTACGCGCTGCGTCATGAGTCTGCACCACGGGTTGGAGACGGCAGCCGGCGGGCCCGAAGCGGTCCGGCGACCTCCGTCGCGGGGCTCGCTCCGGCGCCCGGCCGAAGCGCGGCACTCCAACGTACGAACCAAACCCAAGGATCGAACCCAAATACCGAACCCATCTGCAGGAGGGGTGAGCATGTCCGAGAAGACCGTCCGAGAAGCACAGCGACCGAACGCACGCCGAGCCGTCCCCGAGCTGGTGGCAGGAACCCTGGAGGCGGGGCGCGCCCGGCTCGAAGCGCTGGAGAAGCAGGCGCAGGAGACCCTGCGCGACCTCTACGAGCGGGGCAACCGCGAGCTCGAGCAGCTCCGCGCCAAGCTGCCGGCCACCGAGGTCCCGGCCTTCGAGGAGCTGCGGGAGAAGGCCCGCGACCTCGAGTCGCGTACCCGGGACCGCGCCGATAGCCTCGCCGAGGAGTTCGAGCGCCGCCTGCAGGAGCTGCAGGAGCGTCTCTTCCTCCTCGCCGGCGTGGCCACGCGGGAGCAGGTGGACCGCCTGACCCGCAAGGTCGAGGCGCTCGGCCGGAAGATCGACGCCCTCGCCAAGGGGGCGCCGGCTGGGGGGAAGTCCGCCAAGGCGAAGGCGAAGAAGGCGGCCAAGAAGACGGCGAAGAAGACGGCAAAGAAGGCCACCAAGAAGACGGCGAAGAAGGCCTCCGCGAAGAAGAGCCGAGGCCGCTAGGCGGCAGGTGAATGGGCCGGACCTCCGCTGCGTCGGTGCCGGACGCGGCGCCCTAGTGCGGCGGAGGCCGGCCAGCGCCTCTTGGCGATGCGGCGGCGCCGCTCGGGTGATTCCTTGACAACCCTTTGATTTGCAAAAGAGAATCCGCAGGTCTCCGGCGACCGCCCCGCACGCATCGGAACAGGCGCCTCCCATGACCCTTCCACGGATCTCCCCCCAGCGTACGACGAGCTTCGGGCTCGTCCTCCTTGCCGCCCTGTTGCCGCTCTCCGCGGCCGCGGAGGTGTACCTGAACGGCGTGGACATCACGGGGGTGCGCAACCAGACCTTCGAGAATGCCACCGTCCGCATCGACGCCCAGGGCAACGTCCACATCGATGCGCCGGGCTATGCCGTCGCCGGTGCCGCACCGGGCGGCGCGGCGTCCGGCAGCAGCACCGGGCAGGTCGAGCACAAGTACTATCTGGTGACCAGTCAGAATGCGCCCGGCGCGACCCAGTACGACATCGACGTGTACATCAACGCCAAGTGGGTACGCACCTTGCGCAACGACGAGGACCAGATCGTCGCCGACATCACCCGCTTCCTCAGGCCGGGAGAGAATCGGATTCTCCTGGTCGCACGCAAGAACATCCAGGGTGGCAGGAAGAGCCACTCGGCGGGCCACTACTTCCGGGTGATCGTGGGTCGCGGCAACGAGGGTGGAAACAACGTGATGATCGAGCGGGCGCTGGTCGACTTCAAACGGACCGCCGCAGACATGGACGACGTCTCCAAAGAGTTTCGGATCCGGGTCGACTGAAGATCCCGCGCGCAGGGGATCGCCGGCCCAGCGCGGCACCTATCCATGTTCCAACCGAACCCCACGCTGACCCACATCGGCGCTGACCGCAGCCAGGTGGTCTCGATCATCGAGTCCATCAATCACCCGCACATCGGGGTGCCCGGGTTCGATCCGCAGGTGACGCAGGCCTACGTGGTCGGCGTTCGCGTCCCGACTGGACTCTTTCAGATCTACGTCTACCTCTACCTGACAGAGGACCGGCGTGCGGTCATCTACACCTACAGCGGTGGCGCCGTGGACCTCGAGCACTACCCCGAGGTGGAGGCAGAGGCGCTGAACTTCGTGGAGAGCATGGGCTTCATGGTGGACAACGCCAACTTCCGGAACCTCCCCCCGGAGCAGCAGGAGGCGCTGATGCGCAGCCTGCCGTGCTTCCATGCCGACCTCGTCGCATGGTCGGCGGAGGGGGAGGAGGCGCTCGAGGATGCGGTGGTGCTCGAGCCGGACGAGGACGACGTCCTCGAGCCGGCGGAGATCCTCGAACTGGAAGAGCTTGCACCACCCCTCGACGCGAAGAGCGTCGAGCGGATAGGGAAGCTGCTGGCGGCCTTTTGATCGCTTGACCGGCGCAGGGAGGGCGGCCGCCCGCGGGGAGAGCATGGCAACAACGGAGGTTCCAACGAGGCAGCGGTGGAAGACGGGGTACGGGTGTGCCCCGCAGCGCGGGCCCTGCAGCCGGCGGGGGAGCAGTGACCCACGGTGGGCGGCCGCCGCCCTCTGGCTTTGTCTCGTGGCCGCCGCCTGCGCCCACGTGCCGGGCCCGTCCGACCTGCGTGCCGCGCAGCTGCACTACGATCTCGCGGTGGAGGCGATGAAGGCGGGAAAGGTCACCGAGGCGGTGGCCGAGTTGCAGACGGCGCTGAAGCGCAACCCCGACTTCCCCGAGGCCCACAACGCGCTCGGGCTGCTCTACCACATGAGTCTCCACCGCCTGCACAAGGCGGAGGCCGCCTACCGGCGGGCTCTCGAGCTGCGTCCCAACTACTCCGAAGCGGCGAACAACTATGGGGCGCTCCTCCTCGAGCTCGGCCGATACAAGGAGGCGCAGGCGCTCTTCGAGAAGGCCCTCGACGACGTCCTCTACCCGACGCCGTACCTGGCGCGGGGCAACCTGGGCTGGGCGCTCTACAAGCAGGGCCAGGTGGACAAGGCGCTCGAAGAGCTGCGGATGGCGGTGGTGCTGCAGCCGAAGTTCTGCGCCGGCTACCGAAACATCGGCATCATCCTGGAGGAGCAGGGCGACCTGACGGGGGCGCTCGATGCGTATGCGAACTATGCCCAGCAGTGCCCGGAGGTGCCCGATGCGCACTACAGGCTGGGGCAGGTGCGGCAGGCGGCGGGCGACCGAGCCGGCGCGCTTCGGTCGTACGAGAAGTGCTTCAACCTCGCGCCGAAGGCGACGATCGGCCACGAATGCGCGAAGCGCTACGAGGCGCTCCAGCAGGTGGGCTCCGCTGGCTGACGGATGATGAGCAGCGAGCCCACCAGCTTCGGGCGCTACCTCGAGCAGGCGCGGGAACTCAGGGGGGTGAGTCTCGAGGAGGTGGCGCGTGTCACCAAGATCTCGCCTGGTACGCTCCGGGCCATCGAGGCGGACCACTTCGAGCGTGTCCCTGGCCGGGTCTACATGATCGGCTACCTGCGCGCCTATGCGCAGGCGGTGGGGCTCGATCCCGACGAGGTGGTGCTCCGCTACGATGAGATGGTGGGCAGCGAGCCAACGGGGGAGACGAAAGTGGTTCCCGAGGCGCAGTCGTCGCCGCGCCGCGCGTGGCTGGGGCTCCTCTTCGCTCTCTTGGCGGTGGCGGTCCTCGTGTGGGTGCTCTTCCTGCGCTGAAGGCCAGCCAATGCGGGGCACCCACCGAGCCATCGTCCTCAAGGTTCGCGACTACGGTGAAGGGCACCGCCTGGTCGATCTCTTCACCGAAGAGTCGGGGCTCGAACGGGCCTTCGCCCCGAGTGGGCGGCGCAGTCAGCGCCGCTTCGCGGGCGCCTTCGATCCGATGACCCTGCTCTCGGCGACGGTGGAGCGCCCGCCGGGGCGCGGCCTCGTGCGCTTGAAGGAGGCACGGGTCCTCAACGGGTGGCCGGGGATTCGTTCCTCCCTCGAAGGGATCGCCCGTGGCGCCTATCTCGTGGACCTCGCGCGCGCCCTACTCCGGGAGGCCAAGCCGGAGCCGGAGATCTTCGCGCTCCTCGTCGCCGGGCTCCAGCGACTGGAGTCGGGGTGCTTTCGCGCCTGGCATCGCCTCGCCTATGAGCTCGGGCTCCTCGCCGCCTTCGGGGCGCTGCCCGTCTTCGACGCATGTGTGCGCTGCCAGCGGCGCTCCACGGGGGAGCAGGCCCGCTTCTCGCCCGCGCTGGGGGGGCTGCTCTGCCCTCGCTGCGGGCCTCGGTGGGGGCGCCACGACACCGTGCTGCCGCGCCGGGGGCTGCTCGCGGCCGCCGCGCTCGCCGAGGCCGGGAGTGCCGTGGAGGTCTTCGAGCGGGCCGACCACCTGCCCGACGACTCCGCTGCCGCAAAGGCCCTCACTGCGGCGCTCACGCGCTTCGTCGAGGCGCAGGTGGGACGGCGCCTGCCCAGCCTCGATTTCCTGACCGAGCTCGAGGAGCCTCTGTAGGCGGAACTCGCGCGACCGGCTGGGCGCGCGCGAGGCCTTGATCTTCCCGCCCGGCTGCTCCAACAGGGGCTCATGGACCGGCAGCAGGACGGCGTGCGATCGCAGATGTGGCGCCATCGGCTCTCCGTGGAGACGCCGGGGCGGGGCTTCGTCGACTTGAGCGCCGAGGTGGCCCATGCGGTGGCGCAGGCGGGGGTCGACGAGGGCCTGTGCCACCTCTTCTGTCACCACACCAGCGCGGGTCTGGTGCTCTGCGAGAACGCCGACCCCGACGTGCGCCGGGATCTCGAGACCTTCCTGGGGGATCTCGTCCCCGACGGGGATCGACGCTTCCTGCACACGGCAGAGGGGCCCGACGACATGCCGGCCCACATCCGATCCATCCTCACCGGTGCCTCGCTGACCCTTCCGGTTCGTGGTGGACGCCTCGATCTCGGGACCTGGCAGGGGATCTACCTCTACGAACACCGCCGCCGCCCCCACCGCCGGCGGGTGACGGTCACCGTGTTCTAGGCGGCGTCGCTGCGCCGGGCGCGAGGCTGGACGCGGCGCCGCCTCCAGACGACGGCCCCGAGGAGGAGCGGGATCCAGGCGACCCCGCGGCCTCCGCCGCTCGTGCAGCCGCAGCCCGGCGTCTCGGCGGGCGGCGTCGTCGCTTCGACGAGGACGAAGTCCTGCACCGTCTCGCCGTCGATGCGCAGTGTCGCCTCGGCGGGTACGAAGCCTTCCCGAGTGACCTCCACGAGGTAGAGCCCGCGCGGCAGGTTCTCGAAGCGGTAGGTGCCCTGCGTCCCGGTGAGCGTCGTATCTTCTACCGGGCCCGTCAGCGTGACCGTGCTCCCCGGCCAATCGGACTCGGGGTGGCTTTGCAGTGCCACCGTGCCGGTGAGCTGGAAGCGGGCCTCGGGGTCGGGGTCGAGCTGCAGGTCGAGGACGAGGTCCCGGTCGACCTCGACCCCCTCGACCGTCGTCGGACGGTACCCGCTGGCGCTCGCCGCGAGGCGGTAGCTGCCGCTTGCGACGCCCACCAGCCGGAAGGCTCCGTCCGGGCCGCTGCTGCCCGCGTACTCGACGGCGCCGGAGAGGGTGATGCCGGCCCCTTCGATGGCGGTGCCACTCTCGGCGTCGGTGACGACCCCCTCGACCGTGAAGGAGCCGCCTGCGGACGTGAGCACGAAGTCCACCGAAGCATCCCCTCCCGCCACCGTCACCGTCGCAGTGCTCGATGCGTAGCCGGAGGCGCCCGCCTGCACCGTGTAGGTGCCGTCGGGGACTGGTTCGAGCACAAAGGTCCCATCCTCACCGGTGAGGGTGGAGAGATCCAGGGCATCGATCGCGACCATCGCTCCGGGCAGGGGCGCAGAGTCGCTTGCGCGCACGACCGATCCTGTCACGTGGTAGGTGGGGGCGAGAGGATCGAGGCGGATCTCCAGGCCACTGATGTCGGCGGCCTGCACGGAGAGCATCTCGGAGTGAAGGGCGAAGCCCTCGGCGCTGGCCTTGAGGACCCAGCTGCTGTTGGGTGGCACCCCCTCGAGCGTGAAGCCGCCCGTTGCATCACTCACGGCGCTGTGGAAGGCCCCCGCGCCGTCGTCGAGGCTCACAGTCGCTCCGGCGATGGGGCTGGCGTCGGCCGAGCTTACCACGCGTCCCGAGACGGTGACGGATGGGGGCACGGGTGAAAGCTCGAGATCGAGGCTCCGATCGGCCATGAGATCCACCGAGGCCGAGGCGGGGAGGTACCCATCCGCCGAGGCGGTGACCTGGTAGGTACCTTCGGGGAGCACGAGCGTGTAGGCCCCGGCGCCGTCGGTGCCCACCTCGTAGCGGCCGGGCACGACGACGACCGTGGCACCGGGCAGCGGCAGCCCGCCGCTGCGCCGGACGACGCCGCTCAAGGTCCAGCTCGCCGCCGCCGGTGCCAGCCGGACCTCGTGGAAGAGATCGGCGGAGAGGGTCACCGTGTCCTGCACCGGCGTGTAGCCGGGCGCGCGCACGTCCACCGTGTAGACGGCCTGCTCCAGCGCAATGGAGAAGGCCCCCGAGGCGTCGGTGGAGAGGCGGTGACCGCCCGGCTCGATGGCGACGCTCGCGCCACCGACAGGCTGCCCGCTCGCGTCGTCGAGCACCAGGCCGGAGAGGGTCCAGATGATGGGCGCCGGATCGAGCACGAAATCGACCGTGGTATCGGTGCTCAGCGTGATCGACTGTGTCGCCGTGGTCCATCCGATACCCGAGGCGGTGAGATCGTGGGCGCCGGCGGGCAGGAGCAGGCTGTAGGCGCCCGCGGCATCGGTGTTCGTGGCTTCACCGCCGGGGGCTGCCTCGATGCGGATCCCAGCGAGCGGCGCGCCATCTACGGAGGAGCGGACCTGACCGTCCACGCGGAAGAGCGGGGTGAGACGCAGCGGCGCCGGGAGCACTTCGTCCCGTGTGGAGACCGTGACCACCTCGGGGACCGAGTCGGCGTAGCCGCTCTTGCGGGCCACGATCGTCCACACGCCGGGGGTGAGCGAGAGGGTGAAGCTGCCGTCGGCCGCCGAAGTCTCACCCACGGTGGTCGTGTTCGAGGTGGCCAGGACCGTCGCGGCGTCGACGGGGCTGCCGAAGCTGTCCTCAACCCGGCCCGAGACCTGGTAGGGGACGGCGTTGGGGGCACCGGGGGTGGGCGCGGTGGTCTGCACCCAGGTGGTCGCCGGCGCCTCGCTGCTCTCGTCGGCGCGGCCTCCCGCCACTGGGGAGTAGACGCCGTTGAAGACGCCCGAGGCACTGCCATCGACGGGACAAGGCGGGGCGCAGGTGCTGACGCGCTCTCCCGTCCCCTCGAAGAGGCGGCGCGCGTAGGTGTCGGCGCTTCCCGTCACCGGTGCCGTGTTCACCGTGCCCAGATCCTCCCCATAGGCGGCACCGGCACCGGGATCGAGGTCCGTCTTGACCGTGGCCTCGTTCGCGGCGCTCGGTGCGCCGTAGACGACGATGTCGAGATCTTCGACCAGGGGGCCGCCGTTCCAGGTGAAGAGCACCACGTGTTCGCCCCCGTTGGTCAGACCCGCAGAGCCACCGATCGCTCCGGGAAAGGGCGCGACGAGGTCGGGCACCGCCGCGGAGGTGTCGGAGAGTTCGAAGTCGGGATCGATGCCGTAGGTGTTGGAGAAGGGGAGCGCGCCATCGAGGGCGATGGAGAGATAGGCGCCCGGCGGGAGGTAGGCACCCGCGGGAAAGGTCGCGAGGAAGTCTGAGGCGGCGGGGCTGGCCGGGGCGCCGCCGGGCAGCTCCCAGTAACCGGGGTGGTCGGAGACGTAGATCCCCGCGAGGGCGAGGAGGCAAGTGGAGGGGTTCGCGATCTCGACGAACTCGTCGGTGGTGGGCGCCTTACGGACCTCGGACAGCAAGGGGCGGGCAAAGAGCGTGTCGTCCACCGTCGCCGAGACCATGCCCCGCGCGAGATCGAAGTCGATGCGGATGGGCCGCCAGGCAGCCGCCGGCAGAGTGAAGTTCGCGCTGTCGACAGGATCGACGCTCCATCCGTCGGCGCCGAGCTTCACCGACCAGCTTGCGCCACGGTGGGCCAGCTTGAACTCACCCTGCGTTGCGGGATCGAAGGCGACGGGGGAGAGCAGCGCCAGGGTCGCCATCCCGTCTCCCGCCAGGGCGTCGGCGGCGAGACCATCGTCGGCGATGCGTGTCGCCACGGCAGCGGGGTCGAAGGGGGTGGCGCTCCCAAAAAGGGTCTGGAAGCCTCCCACGACCACCCACTCCACCGGGTGGGGGCTGGCGCTGGCATCGAGGGCGAACCCCGTGTTCCAGGAGTCGGCGACCGAGGGCTGGGGGCCGAAGCCGGCAGGTCCCGTGGGGGCGTAGCGAAACTCCACCACGTAGGCGGACCCGTCGGGGAAGGCGAGGGTGAGGTTGCTGCCGTCCGCTTGGCCGATCTCGGTGCCGTCGAAGACGCCGCTGGGCAAGATCTTGTACTCGACGGTACGCGGCCCCGCGGCCGCGCCGAAGGAGACGACCGCGGTGTAGATCCCGTCGCCGTCGGGGTCGCCGAGCGCGACACCGAGGCTCGGATCCCAGGCGCCGAGTGCGGCATCGCTTCCCACCACCGTCGGCGCGGCGAGGGCCGCGACCGGCGCGAGGCACGTGGCGAGTGCCAGGGAGAGCGCCAGTAGGCGGGCGGCGCTCGGCCCGCTCGGGCGCGTTTGGACAGGGCGCAGTGGGGTGGAGCGTGCCATCGTCGGGGATCCTCCAAGCTTCAAGGTTGCAGAGAGCGGGTGCTCCCGTGAAGCCCCCCACCTCGACCCTGGTGCACGGCTCCAGGGCGAGTTGACACCCCCGGGGCCCCCCGCTAGGTTCGCGCCCTTCCCAAAGCTATGTATTTTCAAGACCTTATCCTCTCACTTCAGCGCTATTGGACCCAGCGTGGCTGTCTGCTCATGCAGCCCTTCGACGTGGAGGTGGGCGCGGGCACGATGAACCCCGCCACCTTCCTTCGGGTGCTGGGGCCCGAGCCATGGAACGTCTGCTACGTGGAGCCTTCGAGGCGCCCGGCGGACGGGCGCTACGGGGAGAACCCGAACCGCCTCTTCCAGCACCACCAGTTCCAGGTGATCCTCAAGCCCTCGCCGAAGGAGGTGCAGGATCTCTACCTGGACTCACTTCAGCACATCGGCATCGATCCCCTGGAGCACGACATCCGCTTCGTCCACGACGATTGGGAATCGCCGACGCTGGGCGCCTGGGGCCTCGGCTGGGAGGTGTGGTGCGATGGCATGGAGATCACGCAGTTCACCTACTTCCAGCAGGCGGGTGGTTTCGAGCTGCACCCGGTGTCGGTGGAGCTGACCTACGGTCTCGAGCGCATCGCCATGTTCCTGCAGGACGTGGACGATGTCTTCGAGGTCGCCTACGCGCCGGGGATCCGCTACGGCGAGATCTTCCGCCGCCAGGAGTACGAATGGTCGAAGTACGCCTTCGAGGTCGCCGATCCGGAGACCCTCTTCGAGGCCTTCGCTCGCTACGAGGCCGAGGCCAGGCGCCTGTGTGAAGCGGGTCTTCCGCTGGCCGCCTATGACTTCGTCCTGAAGTGTTCCCACACCTTCAACCTCCTCGATGCGCGCGGCGCCATCAGCGTGACCGAGCGGGCGGCGTACATCGGTCGCGTGCGCGCCCTGGCGCGCCGGGCGGCCGAGGCCTATCTGACGATGCGTGAGGAGTTGGGGTTCCCGCTGCTCTCCGAGGGGGCGACGGCAGAAGCGAACGCGGAAGGGACGGGTTGAAGATGCCCGCGACGCGAGATCTCTTGCTGGAGATTGGGACGGAGGAACTGCCAGCGGCCTTTCTCGCGCCAGCGCTGCGCGAGCTGGAGCGACGCCTTCTCGAGGCCCTGGAGGAGTGGCGCCTGGCCCATGGAGCCTGCCACACCTACGGGACGCCCCGGCGCCTCGCAGCGATCGTCGAAGGGGTGGCCGAGACGCAGACGGACCTGACCGAGGTGATCACCGGGCCGCCGAAGCGCGCCGCCTTCGACGCCGAGGGGCGGCCGACGCGGGCGGCGGAGGGCTTTGCTGCCCGCCACGGCGTGCCGGTCGAGGCCCTCGAGATCGTCGAGACGCCGAAGGGACCCTACGTGGCGGCGCGGGTGCACCACTCGGGGCGGCCCGCGGCGGAGGTGCTTGCCGCGCACCTCGGCGAGGTCGTCGCTTCGTTGCACTTCCCCAAGCGCATGCGGTGGGGCACGGTGGCGGTGAGCTTCGCGCGGCCGGTGCACTGGATCTGCGCGCTCTTCGGGGGGAAGAAGCTCGTTTTCGAGTTCGGGGACGTGGTCAGCGACAACAAGACCCGCGGCCACCGTTTCCTGGCACCCGACCCGATCCTGCTGCGCTCCCCGGGGCAGTACCTGGCGAAGCTCCGGGAGGCGAAGGTCCTCGCCGATCCAGAAGAGCGGCACCAGGCCATCCTCGAGGGGGCCACGCGCGTGGTGCAGGGAGAGGACGCCGGCTGGCGGCTCCGAGAGGACCCGGAGCTGCTCGACGAGGTGCGCTGGCTGGTGGAATGGCCCGTCCCGCTCTTGGGACGCTTCGACCCCAGCTTCCTGGATCTGCCGCCCGAGGTGCTGGTCAGCGAGATGCGCCACCATCAGAAGTACTTCTCGGTCGAGGACGAGGCAGGCCGCCTCGTGCCCCGCTTCGTGGCGGTCTCGAACACGCCGGTGAAGGATCCCGCGCTCTCGGTGCACGGCTACGAGCGGGTGCTCGCGGCCCGGCTGGCCGATGCCCGCTACTTCTACGAGACCGACCGAAAGAAGCGTTTGGCCGAATGGGCCAAGGAACTGGAGCGGGTGGTCTTCCACCGCGACCTGGGGACCGTGGCCGAGAAGGTGGAGCGGATTCGTGGCCTCGCACTGTGGATGGCCTCTAGGTTGGGGCTGGAGACGCGGCAGGCGACGATCGCCCGCACGGCGGCGCTCGCGAAGGCCGATCTGGTGACCGGGATGGTGGGCGAGTTCCCGGACCTGCAGGGTGTGATGGGCAGCTACTACGCCGCCGCCGATGGGGAGCCCGAGGCGGTGGCGCTGGGAATCCGCGAGCACTACCTGCCGCGGGGGGCAGGTGACCCGCTTCCCACGGCGCACGAGGGTGCCCTGGTCGGCCTTGCCGATCGAATCGATACGCTCGTAGGCCTCTTCGGTGTGGGCAAGCCGCCGAGTGGCACCGCCGATCCGTTCGGCCTGCGCCGTGCGGCGCTTGCGGTGATCCGCATCGTGCTGGGACGGGGCTACCGTCTGCCCCTGTCGGAGACCCTCGATCAGGGGCTCTCCCTGCTCGCAGAGAAGCTGAAGCGCCCCGCAGACGAGACGCGGGTGGAGGTGCTCGATTTCTTCCAGGCACGCCTGCGCAACCTGTGGTCGGAGCATCACCCCGTGGACGTCGTGGACGCGGTGCTCGCGGCCGGCTTCGACGACCTGCTTGCGGCGAAGGAGCGCCTCGAAGCGGTGTCCGCCATGCGCGAGCGCGCCGAGTTCGAGCCGCTCGCCATCGCCTTCACCCGCGCCGCCAACATCGTCCGGAAGGGGACGGTCGTGGAGGCGAAGGAGATCGACCCGGAGCTCTTCGAGGCCGATGCGGAGCGCGAGCTGTGGAAAGCGCTGCTCGCGGTCCGCGAGAAGGCAGAACGTCAAATCGGGGCGCACGACTACCTGGGCGCCCTCGAGAGTCTGGTGGCGTTGAAGGCGCCGGTGGACCGCTTCTTCGACGAGGTCCTGGTGATGGCGGAGGACGCGCGGATTCGCGACAACCGCCTGCTGCTACTTCGAGGCATCGTGAGCCTCTTCGCTCGCATCGCCGACTTCGCTCGCATCCAAACCCGGGAGGGCTAGAGCCCATGCCACGCAAGTATGTCTATGCCTTCGGCGACGGAGAGGCCGAGGGCCACGGTGAGATGAAGGATCTCCTCGGAGGGAAGGGCGCCGGCCTGGCCGAGATGACCCGCGCGGGAATTCCGGTGCCTCCCGGATTCACCATCACCACCGAGGTCTGCAACCTCTACCAGGAGGCGGGACGCATCCCGCCGGAGCCGCTCCGGCAGATCGACGAGGCGCTGCAGGTGCTCGAAGCGAGGCGGGGCAAGCGCCTCGGAGCGGTGGACGATCCGCTCCTGGTTTCCGTTCGATCGGGGGCGAAGATCTCCATGCCGGGGATGATGGACACCATCTTGAACCTCGGCCTGAACGACGCCTCGGTCGAGGGGCTCGCCGCGCAGGCGGACGACCCGCGCTTCGCCTACGACTCCTACCGCCGCCTCCTCCAGATGTACGGGGACGTGGTCCTCCACGTGCCCCACGCACACTTCGATGCGGTCCTCGAAGAGGCGCGGCAGCGGCGAGGCGTGCGCGCCGACTCGGAGCTGCCCGCCGAGGATCTGAAGGAGATCGTCGAGCGCTTCAAGGCGATCATCGCCGAGGAAGGGAAGGGCGAGTTCCCCCAGGATCCGAAGGCGCAGCTCCTCGGGGCCATCGAAGCCGTGTTCGGCTCGTGGAACAACGAGCGGGCCCGGCGCTACCGGCAGATCCACGAGATTCCCGACGACCTGGGCACCGCCTGCACCGTGCAGGCGATGGTCTTCGGCAACCTCGGTGACGACAGTGCCACGGGGGTGGGGTTCACCCGCAACCCGGCGACGGGTGCGCGAGAGCTGTACGGCGAGTTCCTCCTGAATGCGCAGGGGGAGGACGTGGTGGCGGGGATCCGCACCCCACGTCCCCTGAAGGAGCTCGCGGAGGTGCTACCGGAGGCCTACGCGGAGCTGGAGGAGATCGCCCTCCGCCTCGAACGCCACTACGGCGACATGCAGGACTTCGAGTTCACCATCGAGCGCCGCCGCCTCTTCATGCTGCAGACGCGCACCGGCAAGCGCACTGGCATCGCCTCGGTGGTGATCGCCACCGACATGGTCGACGAGGGCCTCATCACCCGGGAGGAGGCGGTGATCCGAGTGGAGCCGGTGCAGCTCCTGCAGCTGCTCCACCCCGTCTTCGACCCGGCTGCCCGGGAGAAGGCGACCCTCGCCGCCCGTGGTCTTGCCGCCTCCCCGGGCGCCGCCACCGGCGTCGCCGTCTTCGACGCGGATCGGGCCGTCGAACGGGCGGAAGCGGGCGAGACGGTGATCCTCGTGCGCAAGGAGACCAGCCCCGAGGACATCCACGGCATGCATGCTGCCGCGGGAATCCTCACCGCCCTCGGGGGAATGACCAGCCATGCGGCGGTGGTGGGCCGGCAGATGGGCAAGCCCTCGGTGGTGGGATGCGACGGGCTGAAGTTCCTCGACGAGCGCACGGCGAAGCTCGGCGAGTACACCCTCCACGAGGGCGATCCCATCTCCATCGACGGGACCACGGGGGAGGTGATCCTCGGACGCGTGGAGACCATGCCCTCCGAGGTGGTGCAGGTGATCACGGGACAGCGGGCGCCGGAGGAGAGCGCGCTCTTCCAGGCGTTCGACCGCCTGATGGCCTGGGCCGATCTGCTGCGTCGCCTCGGCGTCCGCGCCAACGCCGACCGGGCCGAGGACGCCGCGCTGGCGCTGGCCTTCGGCGCCGAGGGGATCGGCCTCGCTCGTACGGAACACATGTTCCTCGGCCCGGGCCGGGTGGAGCGCGTGCGTGAGATGATCATGGCGCGGGACGCGGAGGCGCGGCGCGCCGCCCTCGACAAGCTGCTCCCCATGCAGCGCGCCGATTTCGAGGCGCTCTTCCGGACGATGCAGGGATGGCCGGTCACCATCCGCACCCTCGACCCGCCGCTCCACGAGTTCCTCCCCGATCGAGTGGAGCTCTCGGTGCAGGTCGCGGTGATGAAGGCGAAGGGTGAGACCCACGACGCCGACGGTCGCAGCCTAGAAGAGCTCGAACGCCTCCTCGCCCGGGTCGAGGAGCTGACCGAGTTCAATCCCATGCTCGGGTGGCGGGGATGTCGGCTCGGGATCATGTACCCGGAGATCACCGAGACTCAGGCCCGGGCGCTCTTCGAGGCCGCGGCCGCGTGCATCGCCGATGGCATCGAGGTGCATCCGGAGCTGATGATTCCGCTGGTGGGTATCGACGAGGAGCTGCGTCGCCAGAAGGCCATCGTCGACGAGGTGGCGAAGCAGGTCATGAAGGAGAAAGGCGTGCACATTCCCTACAAGGTGGGGACCATGATCGAGGTGCCTCGGGGGGCGATTACCGCTGGGGCGATCGCACGCACGGCCGAGTTCTTCAGCTTCGGCACCAACGATCTGACGCAGACCACCTTCGGCTTCAGCCGCGACGACGCGCAGCGCTTCCTCGGCTACTACGTGGAGGAGCGAATCCTACCCCGCAACCCCTTCGTCTCCATCGACCGAGAGGGCGTGGGAGAGCTGATGCGCTGGGCGGTGGAGAAGGGGCGTGCCGCCCGTCAGGATCTGAAGGTGGGCATCTGCGGCGAGCACGGCGGGGACCCGCAGTCGGTCGGCTTCTGCCACGATCTCGGCCTCGACTACGTGAGCTGCTCGCCCTACCGGATCCCGGTGGCGAGGCTCGCTGCGGCGCAGGCCGTCTTGCACGAGCGCGGCGTGGAGGAGCTGCGCGCCCGGGCGCGGCGCAACCTGCGCGCGAAGGCCCCGCCCACCTACCACGAGGCGGCGCGCGGTCGCCCACCGAGGAGCCGGACACCGTGAGCCCACCTCGCTTCCTGCTGCTCTGCCTCCTAGGAGCGGGGCTCGGCTGTGTGCAGGGGGCGAAGATGCCCCAGCCGCTGCACGTCTTCCGTTATCCCGGCGCCCTGCGGCTCTCCGAGGATGGACGCACCCTCTTCGTGGTGGGGACGAACTTCGACCTCGCCTGGGAGGCAGGGGTCCTGCAGGCGATCGACCTGGAGGCGCTCGATGCGGCCATCGGTCCCGGCGACCCCGAAGGCGCAGAGCCGCTCCACATCGAGACCGTTCCGTTGCGGGACGCGGTGACCATCGACAGCTTCGGCGGCGAGATCGCCGCGGCGCCGGTGGAGGGAGGGCTGCGGCTCTTCGTGCCCCATCGGGCCGCGGGGACGGTCTCGGTCGTGGATGCGAACTCGGCGGGTGCGCTCTTCTGCCACGGCGGTGACGCCGACGACTGCCGCACCTCGGCGGTCGTGCTGCAGACCCCGGCCGGCGAGCCGCTGGACGATCCCTTCGCTGCGGTCGCCGCCGGCGACGCCGTCTACGTGGCCACCCTCTCGGAGCAGAGCGTGGACCCGGCGGTCCCCGAGAAGGGGCGGCAGAGCCATCTGGTGCGCATTCCGGTGGAGGCGCCCGAGGCCGCCGTGGCAGAGGGCCTCGGCGCCATCCGCCTGCGGGACCTGCGCCTCGGCGACGACGGCCGCATCGTCGGGGCGGGCCCCCTCCGATCCGCGTCGATCACCACGGCGGCGCTCTTGCGCTTCGAGCCGCAGAGCTTCGGTGCCGGTCTCGGGCGGGAGGTCTTCTCCCTCTACGGCTTCGTTGCGGCCACCGATGCGCGTGCCGTCTTACCCCGGCCGGGGGGCGAGATCTGGACGCTGGTGAGCAACCCGGCGGCGTTGGTGGTGAGCAGCAGCGACGGCGCGCCGCTGGATGAGACCGACGTGGTCGTGGCTACGGCGCTGCCGGGATCGCCGTCGCGGGTGGCGGCGATCGAGGCCTCCTCCGAGCGCACGCTCGCGGTGGTCACCTCCTCGGCCAGCGATTCGCTGTGCTTCGTGGACGTGCGGCGGGGCGAGGTGGTGGGCCTGCTCGACGGAAGCGGCTGTACCGACCCACGGGAGCCGTGCCCCAGTGCTTCGAGGCGCGATGGCCGCCGCGATCCGGCGACCGATGTGGGGCGGCAGCCCTTCGATCTGGTGGTGACGCCGCGGGTGGAGGGGGGATACCGGATCTGGGTGGGCGGCTTCGGTGAGGCGACGCTGCGTGTGGTGGATCTGGTGGACCCCGCGCGGCCCTGGGACGCCCGGGTGGTTGCGGTGGTGGGCACCCCCGAGGCACCGGAGGACGGGTGATGCGACGACGAAGGCGTGCACGGACGCTGCTCTGCTGGTCCACGGTGGCTGGCCTGGTGGCGAGCCTGGCCGCGTGTGAGAAGCCTCCCGAACTGCCGACGGCACCGGGCAACGTGGGACAGCCCGGGGCACTTGCGATTGTGGGCAACCGGATCTTCATCTCCTCCCTCTCGCAGAACGGCCTTCGAGTGGCCGAACTCGATCCCACCGATGACGAGTTCGTCCCCGCGCCGAATCCTCTGTTCTCTCTGAGCATCCCGACGGTACGGCGTCCCGCCGAGATCGCCGCGGTGGCGGGGGCCCGGCCGCTCTTGGCCTCGCTCTCCTCGGTGGACGAGCAGCTGCGCTTCGTCGACCCCGAGGCCCTCGTGCCGCTGGGGCGGCCGGTGGCCCTGCCCGGCCGGCCGGTGGCTGCGGCCTTCGCGGCGGCGGGGGATCGCCTCTTCGTCGTCGTGGATGCCCCCGCAGGCGAGGAGACGCCCGCCGGGCTCGTGGTCCTCGACCTCTCCCCTGGCCTGCTCTCCGGCGAGCCGCTACCACGGGATGCCGACCCCGTTGCGGGCTCGGTGGTCTTTCCACTCGATGCCGTGCCGCTGGGGATCGCCGTCTCCGAAGCGGGCGGGACACCGAGCGTGTGGGTGAGCGACGTACGGGCGCCGGAGCTTCTTCGGGTGGACCCAGACGAGGGGACGGTCGAGCGTGTGCCCTGCGGGCTCGCCCTCGGTCGCCTTCAGAGCTCGCCGGCGGTGGAAGACCTCGATCCGGCCTACGAGGCGGGTCGCTTCGTCTACGGTCTCTCGGCCAGTGGCCGAAGCATCGTGGCTGTCGACGTGGTCGCAGGAAAGGTGGCCGAGGCGATGCGCTTCGGCGAGCGCATCCTGCCCATCGAGCTTCCCACCGAGGGCGTCTCGCTGGCGGCCGCTCCGGAGGTCATCCTCGACATCTCGCGCGTCGACGCCGACGGGACCGTGCGGGTGCGAAGTCCCACGATCCCGATTCTGCTCCTGGTACCGCTGCTCGACGGCCGGGTGCTTTTGGCCGATGGGGTGCGGATGCGGGTGGTGGACCAGGATGCGGACCTCGAGCCCCTACCGAGCCTCGTAGTCTCTCCGCCCGTAGACGTGGTGCGTGAGGGCGTCGTCACCGAGGAACTCGACCGGAGTGCACCCATCCTCCTCACGCGGCCGAATCCCGACTACGATCCCATGAGCCCGACCGCGGACGAGCCACCCCACGAGCCGGTGGTCACGCTGACACCTGGGGTCACGCGGAGCCGCACCTGGCGGATCGCCTGGCGTCCCCTCGTCCCCGGCTTGGGGACGCTCTCCGGCAGTCTCTCCTACAGCTCCGGAGTCGCCGTCGTGCCCTCATCTCCTCCTGCGGATCTGGCGGAACGGGTGAAGCCGGGTGACGTCCTTTACATCCTGTCCTGGTACGATGTCAGCAGCGGGGTGCCCGAGGGCTGCGACGCCTACGCGGAGGTGGAGAGCCTCAACTACGAGGTGGTCTCGGCCACGGACGGGCGGATCGAGATCGCCGAGCGCAGCGGGCCCTTGCCCACCGCCGAGTGCTTCCGCGTGCCGATCGTCTTTCAGGTGCGTGCTTTCGACTACGTGGTCACCGCCTCCGGACTGGATACCTTCTTCCGCATCTCACCCGGTGAGACCTTCGTGTACCAGGGAGAGCGCTTCGTGGAGACCGACCCTCTCATCGATGGTCCCGAGATCCGCTTCACCCTCGCCACAGAGCAGAACGAGGAGGCCTGGAGCTTCGGGGCCGCGCGGGAGCTCATCGTCTCCAGCGGGCTCGAACCGGCGACCCGCAGCGTGGATGCGGCGAGCCTCAACCTGGTGCGCGCAGCCCTCCCGGGTCGCCCGGCGGTGCAGAAGAGCAGCGAGGGCGTCGGCGGCGGCCGCTTCTTCGTACCCTACGAGGGCAGCGGCTACGTCATCTCCTTCGACCTGCGCACCTCCGGGCGTCAGAAGGTGCTGCGCTAGTGCGGCAGCCGGCTCGTCGGGCCGAGTGCAAGGGCCGGGCGTGGGCCGCTCTGGCCCGCTCGCGGGGCGGACTCTGGCGCCCGACCTCGGCCGGTGTGCGCGAGGCCCTCGGTGGTCGTGCAGGCCGCCTATACAGGCGGAAGGCCCTGTGCTAGCGTTTGCGGCGCTGGTTGACTAGAGAATCAGTTGAAGTTTCAAGCTCTGGAAATCACAGGAGAAATCGAGATGGCCGACAGCCCCAAAGCGTACTTCGAGGAGACCATCGCCAAGAAGCTGGCCGACCGGCCCGAGATCGCCCAGAAGATCAACAGCATCTACCAGTTCAACATCACGGGCGACAATGGGGGGCACTGGACGGTCGATCTCACCAAGCCCGAGGTGCGCGAGGGTGA
Organism: uncultured Myxococcia bacterium; assembly: GCA_964471535.1. Classification (GTDB taxonomy): domain Bacteria; phylum Myxococcota; class Myxococcia; order SLRQ01; family SLRQ01; genus CAYYHA01. Next base: position 18,365 of record CAYYHA010000004.1, read on the forward strand.
GGACCCCGAGGCGAAGTGCACGGTGACGGTGAAGGACGAAGACTTCATGAAGATCGTCAGCGGGAAGCTGAACCCGCAGATGGCCTTCATGTCGGGGAAGCTGAAGATCGGCGGCGACATGTCGCTGGCGATGAAGCTCGGTGAGCTCCTGAAGGCCTGAGGCCCGCCGGAGCCGGGATGCGCCCCCTCGAAGGGCTGAAGATCCTCGACCTCACGCGGCTGCTCCCCGGGCCCTACTGCTCGCTGGTCCTCGCGGATCTCGGGGCGGACGTGCTGAAGGTGGAAGCCCCGAACGGCGGCGACTACGCGCGCTGGATGCCCCCTCTGGTCGATGGGACGAGCGCGCTCTTTCACGCGCTCAATCGCGGGAAGCGGTCCATCGGGCTGGATCTGAAGCAGGAGGCGGGGCGCCGGATCTTCGAGCGCCTGGTGGAAGACGGCTGGAACGTCGTGCTCGAGTCGTTTCGGCCTGGCGTTCTGGCGCGCCTGGGCCTCTCGCACGACCGCCTCACCGAGATCGACCCGCGCACGGTGCTCGTCTCGATCAGTGGCTACGGCCAGAGCGGTCCGCTGCGGGAGCGGGCGGGGCACGACATCGACTACATCGCGCTCGCTGGGGTGCTGGGCTTCAACGGACCCGAGGAGGGGCCGCCGGTGATCCCTGGCGTGCAGATCGCCGACGTTGCCGGCGGGAGCCTGGGGGCCGCGATCGGGCTGCTCGCGGCGGTCCACGAGCGTGAGCGGACGGGCCACGGCCGCCACGTCGACATCTCCATGACCGAGGGAGCGCTGGGGCTGCTTTCCATGCACCTCGCCGCTCTGCAGGCCGGCGGCCCACCGCTCCGCCGCGGTGCGGCGCCGCTGTCGGGCGCCTATCCGTGCTACAACGTCTACCCGACGAAGGAGGGCGCCTACATGGCGTTGGGGGCCCTCGAGCCCCACTTCTGGCAGCGCTTCTGTGCCGCGGTCGGGCGCGAGGACCTGGCCGACCGCGGCCTCGACACGGGAGAGGCGGGCGCGGAAGTGCGGCGGGCCGTCGCGGAGATTTTCCGCTCCAAGACCCAGGCCGAGTGGGTCGCCTTCTTCGAGGCGGTGGACTGCTGCTGCGAGCCGGTGCTCGAGGTGGACGCGGTGTTCGAACACCCGCTGCACCGCGCGCGAGGCGTCTTCTTCGACGGGCCTGCGGGCCTGAAGCACGTGCGCACACCGGTGCGCTTCACCGGCGGCGACCCGGCGCCCCGTGCCGAGGCGGCGCCGGAGCTCGGCGCCCATACCGACGAGATTCTCGAGGCCCTGGGCATAGACGTGGCCGAGCGGGACCGCCTGCGGGCGGCCGGCGTCGTGGCCTGATTCCCCTGAGTGCTGGGCCGGTCTCCGCCTCGGCGCGTGCCTGGCGGACGGGCCGTCGTGGCGAGGGCTCGGGGCGGTGCGGCCTACGACCTGATGCGGCCTCTCACGGGGCAGCAGCCGGCGCGGGAGGGCCCATCAGAACGCGTGGCTTCGCCAGCCTTCGAGGAAGAGGTCGGGGAGCTGGGGGGAAAGGAGGGTGTGCGGCGGAACTTCGACCCGAGCCATGTCCCGCGGCCAGACGAAGAGGGTAGGGAGCACCGCGTCGTCGAGGAAGCGGGTTGGCACGCGCACGCGGAGTCCGCCGGGGGGCGGAAGCGGGGCGGGCGATCCAGCGACGAAGCCCCACTCACCGAAGCTGGGAACCGTGACGTGGTACGGCAGCGTCTCGAATCCCGCCTCCTCCACGCTGGCGACGATGGACCAGTAGGCGCGGCGGGCGAAATAGGGGCTGCCCGCCTGGACGGCGACCACGCCGTCCGGCTGGAGTGCGGCGCGGACGAGCCGGTAGAACTGCACGCTGAAGAGGCGGGCGAGCGCGGGGGTCGAGGGGTCGGGGAGGTCGGCGATGGCCACGTCGAAGCCCCCGTCCCGCCTCTCGGAGAGCCAGGTGAAGGCGTCGACGTTGACGATCTGCACCCGTGGATCGTCGAGCGCGCCGCCGTTGACGCGCGTGAGCAGAGGATGCCGCCGAGCGAGCCCGGTGACCATGGGGTCGAGGTCCACCAGCACGATGGACTCGACCGTCGGGTACTTGAGTAGCTCGCGGGCCACGAGCCCGTCGCCTCCGCCGAGCACGAGCACCCGCTTCGGATCGCGTGCCAGAGCCATCGGGACGTGCACTAGGGGCTCGTGGTAGCGCGCCTCGTCTTCGGAGGAGAACTGCAGGTGGCCGTCGAGGTAGAGCTGTACCGACCCGCTTCGTTTCTCGGTCACGGCCAGGTGCTGGTACGGTGAAGCCTGCGCGTAGACGAGCTCTTCGGGCCAGTAGAGGCGGCGATCGATGAGGTTCGTGAGCCGCTCGGCAGCGGCCAGGCCTGCGCCGACAAGGAGGGCCGCCACACAGAGCGCCGCGAGCCCAGGGCGCCAGATTGCACCCCGGTGGCGGTAGGCGTAGAGGATGAGCCCGCCGCCCAGCAGGTTGAAGAGCGAGGCGACCAGCGCGGTGCGGGCCACCCCGAGCACGGGATAGAGCAGCAGGGGATAGAGAAGGCTCGCCAGGAGCGCGCCGCCGTAGTCGACGGCGAAGACGCTCGAGAGAACGGTCCGCAGAGCGCCGAAGCGCTTCAGCGCCCGCGTGAGCAGGGGAATCTCCA
>CAYYHA010000004.1:21127-58286 GCA_964471535.1 uncultured Myxococcia bacterium
ACGGTCCGCAGAGCGCCGAAGCGCTTCAGCGCCCGCGTGAGCAGGGGAATCTCCAGCCCCACCGCGATCCCGACGGCGCCCACCGTCAGGTAGAAGAGCGAGCGGAAGGCGCCGGGCAGCCACGCGAAAACGGCGAAGAGTGCGAGCGCCGAGAAGCCGCCCACCACCGCGACCCCCGCTTCGATGGCGATGAGCGTGGGCAGGAGATCGCCGCGTACGTAGCGGGTGAGCCAGGAGCCGAGGCCCATCGCAGCCAGGAAGCAGCCGATGGTCAGGGACCACTCGAGGACACTGTCCCCTAGGAGAAAGGAGGCCGTGGTACCCAGGAGGAGTTCGTAGACGATTCCGCTGATCGCGGCGACGAGGACCGCGCTCAAGAGGGCGCCGGCCCGCCGCCGATCAGTTCTTGCCGAAGGAGAATCCGCCGCCACTCGAGTAGCCCCGGCTGTAGCCTCCACTGCTGCTGCTCACCATGCTGCCGCCCTGCGATGCCGCGTATGCCAAGAATAAGAGGAATAGGAGGAGGAAGCCGATGATGACGGCTGCCTGCACGGCACTGACCTGCTTGCCCGAGCTCGAGACCGGCGCCCATCCCTCGTCCTCGTCGTCGTCCTCGAGGGTATAGGCGCCCTCGGAGAGCTCCTCGACGCTCATGCCGAACATCGTCGCGAGGGCACTTCGCTCGATGTGGCGGCGCTCGAAGACCTCGATCTCGCGGTCGGTCCATTCGATCCCCACGGCGGCCGCGTCGATCCAGTTCATCACGTCGCCGACCTTCGCCTTCCAGGTCAGCTCACCCTCGATGCGGTCGATCACCGCCTGGCCGCGTTCGCGGACGTAGTGCCATCGGCCCTCGAGGAAGAACTTGCCCTGGATCTCCTTGGGGTCGAGGGGTTCGGTGAGGCGCTTGGGCGCGAAGATGGAGAACTCGCCGTCGTCGTACTGGATCCAGGCAGTTCGCCCGTCGGTGGCTTGGATGAGGAACTCGTCCCAATACCAGGAGTCCTCCCGCAGCCGCATCATTCCGATGATGGTCCAGGTCACACCCTCCGTGTCCGTCCCGGACTGGCCCACCTTCAGTGGGGTCAGCAGGGGCTCGCGCTGCACCACCCCCAGGAAGGCGTAGTCTGGACTGGTCAGATCGAGCTGCGCGCCGCAGTGCGCGCAGACCACCGTCTTCGCCCTTGGGTTTTGGATCTCCAGCGGCGCTCCGCACTGGGTGCAGGCGATTTTCTTTGCGCCGGCCATGGCCTTCAGCTGGAGATGGTCGCTGCGACGATGATGGAGATGCCCAGGATCATCGCGGCGAGGACGATGCCCACGGACATGTTGTGGTCTTCCTCCAGCTCGTGCCGAACGCTGAACGGCATCATGAACTCGAAGATCTTGTAGCCGATCATGGTCAGTGCCACGCCGATCAGCCCGTAGACGATGGTGCCCACCACGCCGTTGAGGAGGGCGGTGGTGTTCAATCCCCCATCCTCGGCGAAGGCCGCGGCGCCGGGGAGCACCGCTCCCAACGCGAGAGTTCCACGCACCCATCCCTTGGCCCAGTTCATCGTTCCTCCTTCTTGCGATGGAAGTGGTTCATCGAACGAGATCGCCCGGCTCCACCGGGCGGCCCAGGTAGAGCACTGTCATGCCGGAGGTGCTCATGGCCACCGCCTGTCGCCCGCTGCTCGTGCCATCGACGTAAGCGAAGCACTGGCCCGGCGAAAGGTAGGAGGTGATCTGCCCCTGGCCGCCCAAAAGCTTCGCGTCGCCCACCTCCGTAACGAAGATGAGATGGCCCGCCACGGGAACCTGGCTGCCCACCGAGACGTCGAGGTCGGTCTCCTCGGGGTGGACGATGCGCTCCTCGAAGAGGGTCAGCTCACCCTCGTCCTCTTGGAGCCAGCCCATCGAGCCATCTTCGAAGAAGAGGCTCCATTCGTCCCACAGGCCGTCCTCGTAGTCGTAGCGGACTCGCCCGATGGCGGTGAAGGGGCGGCCGAAGAGCTTGCCGGTGGCTCCGACCTCGAGGAGGGAGGGGATCTCCGCCAGGGGCGCCTGCTTGCCCGCCAGGGAGAGCTCGCCCTTGTGCACCAGTGAGTAGGCGTTGCAGAACTCGCAGACCACCACCGCCGCCGCCTCGCGCGGAGGCGTGAGGCCAGCGCCGCAGTTGGGGCAGGGAACCGTGTCCATGGAGCCTGTTGAAAGCATGCGAACCGGGGACTGACAAGGGCCGCACCCCGTGGGGAGAGCGACCCGGGAGGCCCGGCCGGGGGACACCGACTCCAGAGACGGCCCGGGCTGACAGCAAGGAAGCGCCTGCGCTAACAAGGGGCCATGTCCGCGGGACGTCTCAGATGCAGAAGGACCGCCTCCCGGGGTGCGGTGGTGGTGCCCATGCTGGCGGCGCTCCTCGCCTGCGTGCCTCCTCCGCCGAAGCCGGGCGATCCCTGCGGCGGTTGCCCCGTGGGAGAGCTCTGCGATGGGCCTACGGCCCAGTGTGTGCCCGACCTGCCGATGCGCTGCGGCGGCGGGACGCAGTGGCACCCGGGGCAGCGAGCCTTCGAAGAGGCGAGCGAGGCATGGGGCCTCGTTCCCGGAGTCGCGGAAGGGGTTCGGCTGGCCACCGCCGATCTCGATGGGGACGGGCGCCCCGACCTTGTCGTGCGTCGTGCCGGAACCCACCGTGATCGCCCCGATGCGCGCGCGGTCTGGGTGCTGCGGAATACCGGGCACGGTTTCGAGGACGTCACTGAGGCAAGCGGCCTCCTGACACCTCGGGACGGAGGCGATGGCCGCCCGGCCGAGGTGGTGATCTTCGCGGACGTGGACGGCGACGGGGATCTCGACGCCTACAGCGGCGCCAGCGATGCAGCGCCGGAGACGCCCGAGATCCTCTTGAACCGCGGGGATGGGACCTTCGAGCTGGGCCCGGAACAGAACGAGATCCGCCGGCCGGGCCTCCTGACCGCTATCGGCGGTGCGAGCTTCGTGGACGTGAACCGAGACGGGCACGTGGACCTGTGGATCGGCGGCGCGGCTGCGGCGGGCGCACCGCAGCAGGACCGCCTCTACCTGGGGCAGGGGGACGGCCGCTTCCTCGAGGTGACCGACCTCTACGGTCTCACGACGGAGCCATGGCGTGATGTCACCGCCCTGAACGAGGCGCGAGGCCATACGATCTCGTGGGCGGTCGCTGCTTGCGATCTGAATGGAGATGGCCGTCCGGAGTTGCTCTCCGCCTCCTATGGCCGCGCCCCCAACCACCTCTGGCAAGCGCAGCTCGGTGAGGATCTCTCGGTGCGCTTCGTGAATCGCTCGGTGGAGAGCGGCTATGCCTACGATGGGCGCATGGACTGGACCGACAACGAATCGGCCCGGTGCTGGTGTACGCTGCATCCGGCGGACGAGGACTGCGCCGGCGTTCCGCCGCCCCGATACATACGCTGCCAGAGCGACGAGGACGCCTTCCGCTGGGATCACGCCTACGACAGGGAGCCCTTCCGCCTGGGAGGGAACAGCGGCACCACGGTGTGCGGCGACGTGAACAACGATGGATGGCTGGATCTGCTGACCACCGAGATCGTCCACTGGGACGTCGGTAGCTCGAGCGATACCTCGGAACTCCTCATCAACACCCGAGCGCCGGATCTGCGCTTCGAGCGACCGGGCAACGAGGCGACCGGTCTGCTGCGGGCCCATGAGATTCCCTGGGACGACGGGGACATGACGGGTGCGCTCTTCGATTTCGACGGCGACGGCCGCCTCGACGTGCTCATCGCCAGTGCCGACTATCCGGGCACCCGCGCGCACCTCTATCATCAGCGACCGGCCGGGGACTTCGAAGAGGTCGCCGACGCGGAGGGCATCGACCACAAGAGCGCCCACGGTGTTGCCATCGCCGACTTCGACGGCGACGGGGACCTAGATGTCGTGCTCGGCCACTCACGGGTGCGCTGCAGCTCTGGCGATCACTGCTACCCCTCCGGCCATGCGCGTCTGTACCTGAACCGTGCCGCCGACGGCGCCAACGTTGTCCTCGTGGAACTCCACGCCACCGAGGGCACCAACACCGCCGCCATTGGCGCCCGTGTCGTGCTCGAGGCGGGCGACCTGGTGCAGGTGAGAGAGGTCGACGGAGGGCACGGACACTACGGAATACAGCACCTGCGGCCGCTCTACTTCGGTCTCGGAGCGGCGTGTGAGGGGCGTCTGACCGTGACCTGGCCTGACGCGAGCGGGAGCACGCAAGAGATTCCGGTTCGCGCTGGCTACCGCTACCGCCTCGTGCAGGGGCGCCCCGGCTTCGAGGCCGTCCCGATCGGAACGTAGGCGGAGAACGGCGCCGCGCGCCGGGGCGAAGCGCTCGAAGGAGGGAACGCCAGATCAGTCTCGATCTCCGTCGAGCCCGTAGGTCTTGATCCGTGTCTGAAGGGTGGACCGCGCCATTCCGAGCGTTTCCGAAGTCAGGCGGCGGTTGCCCTTGTTGGCGCGGAGGTGGATGCGGATTGCCTCGCGCTCGATTTCGGCCATCGTCTTCCCGAGTGCGTGGATGACGTCGTCCTCGTCCCCACCGGTGGAGGTGGCGGCGGGCGGCAGGGGAAAGGTGATGTCTTTTGCCTCGATGGTGTCGCCGCGGTGTAGGAGGATCGCGCGCTCGATGGTGTTCTTCAGCTCCCTGACGTTGCCGGGCCAGTTGTGGGCGAGGAGTTTCTCGTGGGCCTCGGGAGAGAGCTTCGGTGGCGTGCGCCCCGGCGAGCGCGTCTCCAGGAAATGGCGGATCAGGAGATCGATGTCCCCTTTCCGGCTGCGCAGCGGGGGAAGGGTGAGAGGGACCACGAAGAGGCGGTAGAAGAGGTCCTCGCGAAAGCGGCCCGCGCGAACCTCCTTGTGGAGGTTTCGGTTGGTGGCTGCGACGATGCGGACGTCTACCGAGAGCGGTCGACTCGAACCGACGCGACGGATCTCGCGCGACTCGAGCACGCGCAGCAGCTTCGCCTGCAGGTCCAGGGGCAGTTCGCCGACCTCGTCGAGAAAGATGGTGCCACCCTCCGCCTCTTCGAAGGCGCCCTTGCGGTCGGACGCGGCGCCGGTGAAGGCGCCGCGCACGTGTCCGAAGAGTTCGCTCTCGATGAGCTCCTTCGAGATGGCGGCGCAGTTCACGGGAATGAAGGGTTTTCGATGCCTGGGGCTGGCCTCGTGGATCGCGCGGGCGAAGAGTTCCTTTCCGGTCCCCGATTCTCCGAAGATGGTCACCGTGGCGTCGCTCTGCGCCACGCGACGGACCTGGTCGAGCACGAGGCGCATCTGAGGGTCCTGGGTGAGGATACCGAAGACGGCCTCCTCGCCGGCTCCCTCCTCCTCGACGAGGAACTCGGTTTCGCCGATGCGAAGCTCGGCGCCAGGGAGCAGGACTGCCGAACGCACCTGCAGCCCCCCCACGAAGGTTCCGTTGGTCGAGCCCTGATCCTCGATCCACCACTGCCCGTCACGCTCATAGATGCGCGCATGGAATGCGGAGACGTAGCTGTCCGGCAGGGTGAGTGCATTGGCGGGATCCGCACCGATGCTGATGGTGCCCTCGAGCCTGCGCGTGCGGACGTCGCCGCCGACGCGATAGCGCAGGCGCAGCGGCACCGGTCGCTGCTCCAAGGGGCGCGCACGCGTCTGGCCCATCGATGCGCGGCGCGTCTCTCCGGGTGCAGTGGGGGCCCCAAGGTGCAGCGTCACCCACCAATCGGGGCCGATATGGATACGGGCGCCGTCTGTGAGCGGATGCTCGGGCGTCGGTGCCGAGGCGTCCACACGCACCCCCTCGCCGGTGCGGTCGACTGCATACCAGGTTCCTTCGCGGTAGACGATGGCGAGAACGTCCCGGGAGACCTGGTCGTCCGGGATGAGCACGTCGTTCTCTGGCCCCCGGCCGATCCGTACCCGATCCGAATCGATGGGCAGGCGTAGAAGGGCGTCGTTTCCGTGGTGAAAGAGTAGCTCGGCCATGCGCCGTTCCCCCTGTTCTCTCCCTGCCACGCTAGCAGCAATCGGCGCTGGGCTTAAGGGAATCTGCGACGCTGCGGGTCTGGTGACCCGCGCTTCCGAGCGCTTCCGGACCTACCCACCCATCGCGCTGAGGAGGCTCGGTCCGCCCATGGGGGGCGACTTCGGGGCGGCGCGTCGGCGAAGCACGCTTCAGACTTGGGCCTCGGGGTCGCTCAACGCCGCATGGGCCGGAAGTTCGGGCGTGCGAGCTGGCCGGTGATGCGGTAGCCGTACCAGCCGTCGGCGCCCTTGGCGCTCTTGAGCAGGGCTTGAACGAGGCCTGCCAGCTTCTCGTGCTTCTTCCAGAAGGCATCGGTGGGCTTGAATCGCAGGCTCACGTCGAGGCGCGAGGTGAGAAAGATCGGCCGGAGCTTCAGAGTCCCGTCGACTTCCGCCTCGAGCTCCGGCCCGCGGATGCGCTGTGGGCCGTCGGTGCGCGCCGTTCCATCCTCGATCTCGAGCTTCAGAGGCACGGTCCCAAGATCGATGGGAGGCAGAGCGAAGCCCTTCAGCATGCCGCCTCCGAACTTCGCGTCTTCGACGACGAGGTCGGTCGTGCCCGCGAGCTTGGTCACATCGACGCCGGCGCCGCTCTTCAGCAGTGGTGCGCTCAAGTCTGCCTGGCCGCGTGCACGGCCCTGGAAGCCGACGCCGAGGTCGTCCCAGACGCCGGGAATGGCACCGACCTGCACGTCGAGGCGGGCCACGTCGATGCCCACCAGCGGTTCGTCGAAGTGCACGGTGGTGGACGTCTGACCCAGCGCCTCGTCCAACACGTCCACGGTGACGGTGAGCTGAGAGAGCAGGCTCTCCAAGGGGTGCAGCCGCCCGATGATCCGGTCGAGGTGGATCTGTAGCGGGTCGGACTTGTTCCGGCGGGGCACCTCGATCTCGACCTCTCGCGCCTGCAAGCCGACGAGCCACCACGGAGAGAGCTCCCCCACGTCGATCTGGATCCCGAAGCGGCTGTGTACCGCCTCGAAGAGTCGCTGGGCGAGGAGCTCATAGGGGAAGCTGTGGTACAGCCCGAAGAGGAAGGAAAGTAAAAAGACCGCCCCGTAGCCGAGGAGCTTGGACAGGAACCTGCGCATTAGCCGACCAGAGAGTAGGTTGCGACCGTCAGCTTCGCATCGACCTCTTCTTTTGCAGTGCGTTTGCGGCGGATGCGTAGCGTCAGGATCTTCACGACGTGGGGAGAGCGCTGGATGCGGTTGATGAAATCGGTCAGCTTGTCCAAGGTCACGCCATCCACGGCGACATCGACGACCTCCTCGGTCACCTTTCCGTGGGTGGTCGGGGTGCGCGGGGTCATCTTCGTGATGCTCACTCCAGCCTTCCGGGAGGTCTCCTCGAGGAAGGAGAAGAGGGAGACGCCCTTGCTCCGGCGGAGTTCCGCCTCGAGCCGCTCCTGCTCGGCGCGGGCCTCGCGAAAGCCCTCGGACATGGCGAGCACCCGCTGCAGCCCCGCCTTCTTGGTCTCGATGCGGCTCCGTCGATCCGCGAGCGCACCGCGAATGCTCATGACCGACAGGAAGGCCACGAAGAGTACGGCGACGCCGACCATGAGCAGAGCGAGGCGCCGCTCCCGCCGAGACATGCGGCCGAGGACCCCTCGAAACCGGCTGATGAGCTCATTCATTTGAGTGCACACTCCTCGGCCAGGGTCGCTTCGATGTTGAACTCGATCTTCTCGGACTTTCGCGCTTGACGAGTTTGTCCCTGATTGACTTCGCCAAAGCAGGAATAGCCTCTGAGCGCATCCACGACCTTCGCCACCGTCTCGAAGCTGGAAGCTTCTCCTTGGAGCCGTACCTTGGTCTTGGTGATGTCGAGCTCGGTCAGCTCCACCCCCTGCACCGTGGAGAGGCGTTGGGTCATGGCGGCGAGAATCTCCGCAGCCCCGACGCGCGGGACGGAGGCGCCGGAGCTCCGCATGCCGCGGATTCGGCTGATGGCGTCGTCGGCAAAGGGGACGCATTCGCCCAGGATGCGGGAGGTAAGGTCGCACATCGCCTGGTCCACCTGCTCCTCCTGCACCGCCAGCGCATGGAAGCTCGTGAACACGTTGAGGCCCAGCAGGATCAGCACCACGGAAGCCATGAAGGCGAGGCGCGAGAGGTTCCCCCGAAGGAAGCTCATGTCCCCCTTGAACGCGAGCTCGCCCTTGCGAAGCTCGATGCGGGGTCGCCGGCTCTGTGAGGCGACCGCGAGGGCCAAGGCCTGAGCGTTGGCCGGGTCGCTGGCAGCCTCAGCTGTGGTACCGAAGTCCAGTCCCCCCTTGGGTCTCGGTTCGAGGTGGACGACCTCGCAGCCGAGCTCACGGGCGAGGAAGGACTCCAGCCCCTGCAGCCGCGCCGTGCCGCCGGTCAGCGAGACGCGGCGGATGGGTCGGCGGGTCTCCGCCTCCCAGGCCTTGAAGCTCTGGCGCAGACCCCGTGCCAGCGCCCCCAGCGCACGCAGCAGATGCCCGGCGATGCGGGCAGTTTCGGCGTCGACCCCCTGGGTGAGGAGGACGGAGCACGCATGCTTCATCGCTTCCGCCTTGGCCAGGTCGACCCCCTCTTCCGCAGCGATGGCCCGCGTCAGCGCCAAACCGGCGATGGGAAAGCTCCGCGCCATGCGCGGCCTCTCCGCCTCCAGGATCAGCAGATCGGTCGAGCCGTGGCCGATGTCCAGCACCGCTTCCACGGCGCCGGAGCCCTCGGGGCCGGTCGAGGGCGCTGCTTCCAAGAGACCCTGCTCGTAGAGGGCCTGCCAGGTGAGGGCCGGGATGGTCACCGAGCGGGGATCGAGGCCCCGCTGCTGCAGCGCCCCGAGCAGCGCGGCGAGGAAGGAGCGGCGCGTCATACCGACGAGCAGCTCGGATCCCTGCGCGTCGCTGTGCACGAGCAGCGGATCCCAGACGAACTCGTCCAGGCCGAAGGGCACCTGGTCCTCCAGCTCGAAGGGCAGCGTCATCAGCACCTTCCGGCGATCGGAGAAGGGGACGCGGACACGGTGAACCAAGGCCTCGGGTCCTGGCACTGCCGTGAACACCACCGCATCTCCGTCCACTGGCAGATCGCTGTGTTCCACCAAGAGGCCGAGTGCTTCGCTCATGCGCTCCACGAGCGGCCTGGGCACGTCGCTGCCAAAGTCCTGGGGGACCGGAGCAGCGGCGAAGTGGGTGACGGCGGACTCCCGGAAGCCGGCGTCGAGCACCGCCGCCTTGACCGCATACGTCCCCAGATCCAGCCCGATGATTCTGGCCACCTTATTTCTCCTTCCAATACAGCAGGGTGCCCAGCGGATCTGCGCCATCCATGCGGACGACCGCGACGATGGTCTTCTCGACGTCGCCGGCGCGCCCCGACGCTTCGATGCGGAAGGTGTTGGAACTGTTCCCGAAGATGGCTCCGGGACCGCTCCAGATGAAGCGGTTGACGGGAATGCCGTTGGCTTCGAGCAGCGCTCGGAAGCTCTCCGGGGTCATGCCGATCCAGGGAAGCATCGCCCGCTGCAGCTGAATCTGCTCCCAGAGGTTGTTCATCAGCACCGGGTCTTGGCAGTACTGCACGCCTTGAGCAGGGTTCTCCGATGCGATGACGATGCGCAGGCAGAGGTCGACCATGTTCTGGGGCGTCACGTTCAGCTTCGCGTTCTTTCCCGTGTAGACGGTGAGCCGGTCGCCGAAGGCCGCCATGAAGTCGTCACCGATGCCCGCCACCATGTACAGCTCGTCGAGGCTGTCGAAGGGTGCGTTCTTGGGCGAGTACTGCGGCTCGAAGCGCGTGTAGTAGTAACCCTCGTCGCCGGCGCCCGGGAGCAGCTCGGGCCCGTCCGGCCCCAGGATCAAGGTCTCCTGAACCTGGTTCTCGTCGATGTAGTCGCGGATGGCGACGATGAGTTCCGGGCGCGTCATCCGAATCCCCCAACGATCTTCTTTCTCGAAGAGAAAGTCGTAGCGGGGGTCTTGCATCAGCCCAATGAGCTGGATGAGCACGTTCTTCACCGAGCGTTCGAGCCCGTCGAGGTGGTTGAGGTTGATCTTGCTGTCCTCGTCGGTGATCTCGGCGTGGCAGGCGCCTTCGAAGGTGCCGAAATCAGCGAGCTGAGCTTCCTCCGGACTCTCCTCGTTGGGACCCTCCGGCGCCGCCGCGTTCATCTGCACGAACATCTGTACGAGCCCGCAGTCGATGGGGATGAGCTCCCAGAGCCGGATCCCCAAGGCACCCGTGGACGCCCCGCCCGCCGGTGCACCAGCGCCAGCAGCCGGTGGCGCCCCGCCGCCGAGGAGGCTCGTGAGCTGCTGAAGCCCGGGGATGGGGGTGGAGTCGATCCGCTTCTGGAACGAGAGCAAGAGCCGCGACAGGTTCACCGAGGAGCGCGCAAGGTAGTACGCCCGCAGTTCGTCCCGTGCGTTCGCGGCCAGGTGAAGGTTCACGCGCTCCTGGTAGGTGAACTGCACCGTCACCGCGGTGAGGATGGCCACGACGGAGACGACCATGATCAGCGCTACGCCGCGCTGGTCGCCGATGCCGCCACCTCGGGCTGTTCGCCTGTCGATTTGGGACACCATCTTCCGCTGTCACCACCGGATCGGAGTTGTCATCATGATCCGGGTCTGCACCTCGAAGCTCTGCTCCTTGCCATCTGGGTCCTTCACCTTCACGCGGATGCGCACACGGGAGGGGAGGTGGTCGTGTTGGTCGCGATCGCGCGTATCCCACTGTGACTTCCACTCTTCATCGTCGGGATCCCACCACTGCACATCGAAGGCCTCGACGTCCTCGAGGAGGATGGCCCGCTGCCCACCGCGCTCCCAGTCCTCGTCGATGATCTTCTTCTCGCGGCGGTACAGGTGGGTGCGTCCCTCCTCGTCGCGGTCCAGGGTGTAGGAGACGATCGCCTGATCGCTGCTCTTCTCGTCCTTGTACAGGCGCCGCCCGACGAACGCGGTGAAGTGGAGCGCGTCGTGATCGCCGCCATCGTCGATGATGAAGAAGGTTGGTCGCTCCTCGGGGTCGGACTTGTCATAGCGGTTGGGATCGTAGTTGTCGGAAACGAACGCGGCGCCGACCTCCCGGGCCATTCGGTTCATCGCCAGGCGGACGCCGTGCCAGAACTCGTCTCGCCGTTCGATCTCGTCGGTGACGCGGAGCAGTCGGCCGAAGCTCGCCCAGACCAAGGTGGCGATGATGGCCACGATGGTCACCGCCATCATGATCTCCAGTAGAGTGAAGCCCCGGGCGAGGCCCGTCCGCCCCTTCGCGCCTCCGCTCACGGTTCGACTCCCTCGAAGCGGGTCTGCAGGCCGCGAAGTGCGGGGATGTTTCGCAGGCCACCAGCCGCGCCCGATGAGCGCCGTCCTCCGAGGCCCGGGATCAAGTTGGCGTCTCGTGCGCGGCGCAGGGCCTCCGCCGTAGTGTTGACACGGCGCTGAGCTTCCGACCCAGGAGCCGCCTGTCCCTGCAGGCGCACCACATGCGTCACCACGGTGAGAGAGCTGTCCCCGGTGATGTCTTTCCAGCGCACCGTCAGGCGCACCTCCCGGACGCTCTCCTCGAGCATTGTGACCAACTGTGTCACCTGACCTTGGATGAGGCTCGAGAGGCCTGAAGCGGCGGAACCTCCCGCGCCGCCAGCCGTGCCGCCCAGGAGGCCGGCAAGATCGCCACCCTCTTGGCCGAGTGCCTCCGGGTCGAGGCCGAGTCCTTGGGCGAGAAGCCCCATGAGCGCATCCGTATCCACGTCCAGATCGGGTTTGACGATCTCCGCTTCCCAGCGGAACTTCGGAAAGCCCTCGGCCTCGAAGTCACCCTCTTCCTTCTTGTCGAAGTCGGGCAACGTCTCCTCGGCGTAGAGCGCTTCCTCGATGTCCACCATCTTCGAGCGGGCGAGGAGCGTGGCCACCGTCAGGTGCTTCGCATAGTTGTGCGTGCGCACGGCGCCAGAGTTGAGCTCGAGGATGGCCACCAGACTCACCGCGAGGATGGCGAGCGAGATCATCACCTCGAGCAGCGTGAACCCCGATGCACCCTTCGCGTCAGTCACGGGGGACCTCCAGCGCCTCCGGGAAGACGCGTACCCGTCCCGTCAGCGGCTGCACCGAGAGGGTGTAGACGTTGTCGTAGGGGTCACCGATCCAGATGAGAGCACGCTGGGTCTCACCGATGGGGAAGAAGTACAGCCAGGTCTCGCCTGCGGAGACCACGTCGCTCAGTTGCGGCGTCCAGATCCCTCGGATGGAGACTCCCGGCGGGAGTTCCACCGTTTTGGCGAGCCCCCCGGAAAGTTCCGACCAGCGCGGGCCAGCCTCGATCCGGCGCTGAAAGCGTTCTTCCTCACTGAGCTGCGTCTCGTCGACTGGTTCCTCTTCTTCTTCCTCGATACGGCCGTCGCGGACCTGCGTTTGCTCGGGCTTCAGGCGTGGGTTTCCTTCGGTGCACTCGAAGCGGTAGGCGCTGGCCGACTCCTCCGAGCCTTCGCGGGAGGGAGCGAGCGAGAAGGCAATCCGGCAGGTCTGACCGTGGATGGCTGCGTAGTTGTAGAGGTAGCGGATGGATCCAGCGAGGCGGCCGGCCTCCTCCTGCACCCGCACCCCGGCGCGGGCGGTCACGGCAGGGACCACCATTGCCAGGAGCCCGGCTACGATGAGGAGGCCGACGAGGACCTCGATGAGGGTCATCCCTCGCTGTGCACCTCGCCTGCGCACGGTCTACCCGTCGTCTCCCTCGCCCAGTTCGCCAAGGAAGAGATCCTGGTTGTCGTCGGTGCCGCCGGGTTGCCCGTCGGCCCCGTAGGTCCCGATGTCCGGTCCGTTGGGGTTCTTCACGCCCGGATAGCGGTAGATATAGGGCCGGTTCCACGGATCCTTCGGCGTCTTGTCGAGCATCTTTTCCTGTACCAGGGCTGCGATGCCTTCGTCCGTGGTCGGGTATCGAGAATGCTTGTTGTAGTAGAGGTCCGCGGCATTCTTGATGTTCTGGATATCGATGCGGGCCTGCTTCACCTTCGCTTCCTTGAGCTGCGGGATGACCGCCACTGCCACGGCAGCGGTCACCATGCCGAGAATGGTGATGACGATCATGATCTCGATGAGCGTCATCCCCCGCTCGGCGCTGCGGGCGCGTCGACTGCGCCCAAGGGGGTCCGCGCTTCGCAGGCGGCGGATTGGCGTTCGAATCACACGCATCATGGCTTCGGTTCTCCTTCTTCGAGGATGAAGTGGTTGGCGGCCGCTGCGAGCGCAGGCGGACGTGGCCTGCGGCTGCGCAGCGCGGTCCACACCAGGGCGACGCTCACGCTCAGGATGAGCCCGAGGGCGACAAGTCTGGCCACGGTATCCGCGGCGCCGGGACCCAAGAAGAGTTCCTTGAGTTCTCTCATGGGAGGTCACCCCTGAATGGCCGTATTGAGTTTGAGAATCGGCATGAGGATGGAGAAGACGATAAAGGCGACGACGCCTCCCATGCCGACGATCATCACCGGTTCGAGAAGGGCGGTGAGTCCCTGCAGCCGAGTGTTCACCTGTCCCTCGTAGGCGATCGCCACTTTCATCAGCATCTCCTCGGGCTGGCCGCTCTTCTCGCCGATTGCGACCATGTGGTAGACGAGCGGCGGGAATTCGCCCGAGCGCTTGAGGGGCGTCGCGATGGGCTCGCCCTCTTGAATCGCTTCACGGGCCTCGTCGATGACCGCTGCGAGCACCGTGTTGTCGACGACGTTCCGCACGATGTTGAGCGCGGAGAGGATGGGAACACCACTCTTGAGCAGAGTCGCCAGCGTCCGGGTAAACCGGGCCATGGCGATCATCTGAATCACGGGCCCGAAGATCGGCATCCGGAGCTTGAAGCGGTCCCACCGCTCCCGGCCGCGCTCGGTGTGTATCCACCAGCGAAAGAGGAGGCCGAAGACGACGAGTGCGCCGAGGAGAATCCACCAGTAGTCGCGGGCGATTCCGGCGATGGCGATGAGGACCTGCGTGGTCCAGGGGAGGGTGGCGTCGATGTCGTCGAACATCTCGGTCACCTTCGGAACCACGACCGTCATCAGGATGGTCAGGATTACGGTGCCGATGACCATCATCAGGACTGGATAGATGAGCGCGCTGATGACCTTCGACCGGAGCTGCGCCTGTCCTTCTTGGAACTCTGCGAGCCGCTGCAGCACGATGTCGAGAGCGCCGGAACTCTCTCCGGCCCGGACCATGTTCACGAAGATGTGGTTGAAGATCTTCGGATGGTCCTCTAGGGCGTCGGCCAGGGAGGCGCCCTCATTCACTCGCTGTTTCACCGCCCCAACGACCCGCTTCAGCGTGGGGTGATCGACCTGTTCCTGCAGCGCATTCAGCGCATCTACGAGGGGCACCCCGGAACCGACGAGCGTTGCGAGCTGCCGGTTCATGATGGCCAAGTCCTGCGCCGAGACGTACCCGCGGATGCGTCGCTTCAGGTCCACGTCCGTGGACAAGAGGTCCTTCGTCCCCTTGCGGGTACCTTCTTCTACGTAGCCGGTGACGAAGATGCCCTCGCGCTTGAGCATGGATCTCAAGGTGCGGGGGCTGTCCGCGTCACGGATCCCCTTGACGGTCTTTCCGGCGGCGTTCAAGCCTGTGTACTCGTAGACGGGCATGGCTCGTGGTTGTCGGCAGTCGGGGTTCAGCCATGGCTGTCGCGGGTCACGCGCAGCACCTCCTCTACGGTGGTGATGCCCCGAAGCACCTTCGCCGCCCCGTCCGACTTCAGGGGCACCATCCCCTCTTCGATGGCGATCTTCTTCAGTGTGCCCGAGTCGGCATTCCGGAGGATCGCTTGCCGGATGCCATCGGTGACGGGGATGAGCTCATAGATGCCGGTCCGACCCCGATAGCCGGTGTCGTTGCATTCGCTGCAGCCCACCGCCTCGTAGAGGGTGTGACGCCGAGCCTCCTCCAAGGCCTCACCGGAGAAGCCGAGTTCTCGCAGCTCCTCTTCGTCGGGGACGTGGGGGCGGCGACAGGCGGTGCAGACCACGCGCACCAAGCGCTGGGCGAGCAGGCCGATGAGCGAGCTGGCGACCAGGAACGGTTCGACGCCCATGTCGACCAGCCGTGTCACGGCGCTCGCAGCATCGTTGGTATGGATGGTGGAGAGTACCAGGTGGCCGGTGAGGGAGGCCTGGATGGCGATTTCGGCGGTCTCCCGGTCCCGGATCTCCCCGACCATGATCACGTCCGGGTCCTGCCGCAGGAAGCTGCGCAGGCCCTGTGCGAAGGTCCGCCCGATCTTGCTGTCCACCTGCATCTGGCTGATGCCCGGCAGCTCGTACTCGATGGGATCCTCGACGGTGAGGATGTTCTTGTCGGGCGAGTTGATCTGAGAGAGGCAGGCGTAGAGCGTGGTGGTCTTACCGCTTCCGGTGGGGCCGGTGACGAGGATGATGCCGTGAGGCCGGCGAATCAGCGTGCTCATCATCTTCAGCTCGCGATCGCTGAAGCCGAGGTCGGTGAGGTCGAGGAGTACGGAACTCCTGTCGAGTAGCCGCATCACCACGCGCTCGCCGTGGCGCACGGGGATCGTGGAGACGCGGATGTCCACGTCGCGCCCAGCGATTTTGATTCGGATGCGACCATCCTGAGGCAGTCGCTTCTCCGCGATATTCAGCCCCGCCATGACTTTCACGCGGCTGACGATGCTGGCCTGGAAGCGCTTTGGCGGCTTGATGATCTCCTGTAGCACTCCGTCGATGCGGAAGCGGACCATCAGTTCGCGCTCCTGGGGTTCGATATGAATGTCGCTCGCCCGGGTGCGCACTGCCTGGTAGAGGAGCGAGTTGACCAGTCGGATGATGGGCGCCTCTTCGTCGGAGACGTCCAAGAGGTCCTGCGGCTCCTCGAGTTCGTAGGCGAGGCTGTCCAGGTCTTCGGCCGCCTCGAGGTCGTCAACGAGCTGCTGCGTCTCATTGCTCGCTCGTTCGTAGACCTGGTTGATGAGCCGGATGATCTCTCCCGGCGGAGCGAGGACGGGGGAGGGCGGCCGCCCGAGCAGCATGTGGAGGTCATCGAGGGCTGCGACCTGAAGTGGATCGGCCACCGCCGTGATCACCATGCCCAGCGCATCCACACGGATGGGGAGGAGGTGGTGCTGCTTGGCAAAGTTGATGGGCACCGCCGAGACGATCTCGGGGTCCGCGTCGTCAGCATCGATTCCCTCGAGCAGCGGCAGATCGAACTGGGAGGAGAGGGCGCGGTAGAGGCCCTCCTCGTCGATGGCCTTCATCCCGAGGAGGATCTCGCCGAGACGGCCACCCTTCTCCGCCTGTAGGGTCAGCGCTTCTTCGACGATCTCGGGATCGATGCCGAGGAGCGCGACGCAGATCTCGCCTAGGGGGCGCCCGCGGAGGTGGGCGCCGCTCAGCTCCGCATACTGGGTGGCCTGCGTGGGGTCTGCCTCCTCTGGCAGCGCCGGTGTACTCGGCTGCTCAAGCGTATCGCTCATGAGTCGTCGTTCGTCTTTGCCTCGTTGGGGCTCTGTGGACCTCGGCCCTCCTCCACCCCGGACCCTTTCTCTGCTCCTCCGCCAGTCTCGCTTGCTGGCGCTTGCGTCTCGTGTGCCTCCGAGTCCGAGGATTCGATGCCGGGCTCATCTGCGGCGCCCTGGGGCTCGGGCGTGATGATGTGGACGCCGCTGCCCCTTCCCCCGTTCTCGGGTAGGGCTTCTTCCTTCTCGATCGTCTTGTGAACCACCGCGAGCGGCCCACGCTTCCGTGCGTAGTCGACGGGGTCGTAGTCGCCGGCGATTCCATAGAACTGCTCGACGAACTGGCGGCGCTCCTCGAGCTTGCGCTCGAAAATCCGGCGGAAGTCCTCCGGACCATTGATGATGTAGGGGGTCAGGAAGAGGAGCAGGTTGGTCTTGATCGTCTTGGTCTGCGTGTTCCGGAAGAGCCAGCCGATGACCGGGATATCCCCAAAGAACGGGACCTTCTGCACCGACTCGAGTGTGCGCTCCTGAATGAGGCCTCCGATCACCACCGTCTGCCCGTCACGGGCGACCACGGTGGTCTTTGCGGTGCGTCGTGAGGTCGTGGGACCGAGCTGCGGATCCTGGCTGGCGATCTCCTCGGTCTGCTCCTCGATGGCCAGCCGCACGAAATCGCTCTCGTTGATCTGTGGCTCGATCTTGAGCTTCAGCTCGACGTTCTGGCGCTGGATCGGGGCGAAGAAGGAGCCTAGCCCCCCGAGGGCGCCGGCGAAGGAACCGAGCAGCGGGTTGGTCTGGTTCTGCTGCGTCGCCGACCCGGAGATGAGGTTCTGCAGGCCGGGGGGGGCGAAGCCGGCCTGGAAGGGGACATTTTGGCCCACCGTGATCTCCGCCTCCTCGTTGTCGCTGGTGAGGATGTGCGGTGTGGAGAGCACGTTGACCCGGCTGTCCCGCTGCAACGCCTGCAGCACCACGCCGAACGAGGGAACACTGACGGGCAGGTTCTCGGTGCCCGGCACGGCGGGTCCCTGTATGCCGGCGAGGAAACCGCCGAGGGAGAGGAGGGAGGCGAGGGAGAGGGAGTTGAGCCCACCGAGTTGGGTCCCGAGGATCACCGGGGCGGCGCTGCCCTCGATCTCGGGGGCGGCCCCGCCATGGAACGACAGCCCCAACTCGTCCGAGGTGTCGAGGCTCACCTCCATGATCACCGCCTCGACGAAGACCTGTTTCCGTGGGATGTCGAGCTTCTCGATGACTCGGCGGAGCGCCTTGTAGTCGTTGTAGCTGCTGACGATGACCAGAGAGTTGGTGCTCTTGTCGGCAGTGATCTTCATCTCGCCGCTGAAGAGCTCCGCTGCGGTGGCTTCGGTGCTCTCCCCGCGGCCCGCACGGGGGCGGGCGACGGTCCGGCGGTTCGAGTTGCTCCCGGAGGCAAGCTGCGAGAGGGTGCTGGCCAGCTCCTCGGCGTCCGCGTTCGTCAGGTAGTGTACGTGCACCTGCCCCTCACCTTCGGTGGGCACGTCGAGCTGATCGATCAGCTCCTGGATGCGCCGGAAGCTCTTCTCATCAGCGATGACGATGAGCTTGTTGGTGCGTTCGTCGGCGATGACCCGGGAGATGCTCACGGAAAGCTCCTCCCCGTCGGGCTTCTTTGCACCGCCGGGTCGCCGCCCACGTCGCTGGGTGACCGTGCTGCCCCGGCGGGCGTTGTTGCCCCCCTCGAAGATGTCCATGAGCATCGATGCCAGGTCGGAGGCGGCGGCGTACTTCACCTGGATGATGCGCATCTCGTCCGCACCACCCGGCTGGTCGATCTGCTTCAGGATCTTCTCCATCCGCCGGATGTTCAGCCCCACATCGGTGATGATGAGCAGATCGGGAGGGAAGACCTGCACCTCACCGTCGCGGCTGACGAGGGCCTTCAGGATGGAAGTCACCTGGTCCGCTTCCACGTGCTTCAGTCGAAACAGGCGGGTGACGAGCTGCTCGTTCCATGGGACGTAGCCGTCGGGATCGGTGATGGTGGGGATGTTGACCCTTTGTCCGTCCTTCTTGGGAAGGATCTTCAGGAACTTCCCCACTGGATAGACGGCGAGGTTGTTCGCCTCGAGGGCGGCGAGGAACGCGTTGTACGCTTCGTCGGGGCTGACAGCGGTGGGGGAGAGGATGGTGATCTTCCCCCGGATGTTGTCGGGGAGGATGAAGTTGCGACCGGTCATGTCGCTTATCGCCTTGACGACCTCGACGATGTCCGCGCGATCGAAGTCCAGCTTCAGCTTGCCCTTTCCACGCCGCATCGCACGGCGGCGCTTCGCGGCGCGCGCCTCGGCCTCGTCGTCCTGCTTCTTGCCCTCGGCCGCCTTGGACGGAGGCTTTACGGCAGGCGCCGCGGCCGGTTTTGCCAGCGGTTTTCCGCGCAGGGTCGGCAGGCGGCGCCCGGGCAGGGTGGGCGAACGCTGTGCGAGGAGCGGCCCGGAGGGGCCGGTGGAGAGGAGAAGAGCGACGATGAGACCGGTCTTTCGCATGAGCACCGCGGGGAGCGTGAGTGAGAGCCGCTCGAAGGAGGGCAGGTCATTCGATGGTGTAGACCTTCGTGATGGTCTTGCCGCGCCGTTCGATCTCGACCTCGACGCGGCGAGCGTCCTTCAGCTTGCTGTAGACCTCGAGGGCCTTGTCCGGGCTGTTGATGTCGTAGCCGTTGATCTTCTTGATGACGTCGCCGTTCTGGATGCCGATCTTCGCGTAGATGGATCCCGGCCGGATGCTGAAGAGCTTGAAGCCTTGCGCCACGCCGTTCTTGAACGCGGGGACGATGCGCGCCTGCGTGGCAATCTTGTTCAAGTCGGTCATCGCGGCTTCGATTTCCGACTGTGGGACCGAATACTCGTTGGGGCCGACCTTGCGGATGCCGGAACCGAGCCCCGAGTCTTCCTTTTCAGGCATCCGGCGCGCGGGCGCGAGGCTCGGGCCGAGCGAGGCGACCTTGCGGCCCGCTGCTTCTTCGAGGTCCATTTCGAGGTACTCGGTACG
Organism: uncultured Myxococcia bacterium; assembly: GCA_964471535.1. GTDB lineage: Bacteria > Myxococcota > Myxococcia > SLRQ01 > SLRQ01 > CAYYHA01. Next base: position 40,630 of record CAYYHA010000004.1, read on the forward strand.
GCCGTTGTTGCGCACGAGGACGCGCCGGCGCTCGACCTTCAGGATCTCAGCGGAGCCCATGAGGCGATCCCCGATCCCGTAGACACCGGTCTCTCGCGTGCTGTTGTCAGTGATCACGGCCAGCGAGTACTCCGGTGGTGTCGCTTCGACGGTTGCGATGAGCGTCGCATTGAGCGAGGAGGGCACCGAAGTGCCAGGCGGCGGAAGCTCCGGCTCGGGGCTTGGCGCCTCGGCATTCGCCTCGGGCAGGGCCATGCCAAAGAGGCGGGCGAGCGCTTTCTTGTCCACGGTGGCAGTCAGGCTGCGCAGGCTCTTGGCCGCGCGGGTGGTCTTGGGCACCTCGATCGTCGGGGGTTTGGCGAGGCGGGCTGCAGCAAGGGCGCTCACGGTCCGCGCCGCCATCCAGCCCGCGGCCACCACGACCGCCAGGTTGAGGACCCAGAGATATTGCTTGAAGAGCCGCTCCATCCGAGGGGGCCACAGAGCAAGAGCCATGCCGAGTGTCGACTGTGCTCAACAGCCCAGGATATCGAGGGAATTCCCGGATCAGCCCCTTCGTCTCGTCCGGGCCGTGGACATTTTGTCAATGGATCGCTCGAGCGAGCCATCCCGCTGACAAAGTGTCCGAAGCCGACCGCCGGTGCGCCGGTCGGAGGGCGCGCGCAACGAGCGACAGACCGGGGAAGGCCGCGCCACGGACAGACGGGCCCTGCGAATGCAGCTTAGGGGGTCGCCCGGGGCACGATTCGAACGGGCACCGCCCCGCCCGTGGCGTCCGCCGGTGGGGCTGCGGCGGGGGTCGGGACCGGGAGGATCCAGTCGAGCAGCCAGGTGACCGCAGCGGAGATGACGAGGATCACCAGCAGGATACGCAGCGAGACACGGCGCTCCCCCGGCCGGCCGAAGCGGACCCCCTTGAACAGGATCCCAGGAGGCCGCGCACTTGGGCGGCGAGCCTTGGGGCGGGGCTGGCGGCGGCGCGGCATGATCGGGCGCCGTCCAGCCTAGAACGCGATGAGGTAGAGCGCGAGGGCGAGCCCGGCGCCGAGAAGGAAACCCAAGACGATGAGGCCCATGGGGCGTCGCGCCGGCCCCGCCGACTCCTCCGCCGGGGGAAGCGCCACCATCTCCTGGGAGATCTCGTAGAGGCGCTCCAGTTCCTTGCGTGCGGCCTCGTCGAGCTCCTCGATCTCGGTTGCGGGGTTGCCTGTCGCACGGAGGCGGTCGTTCACCTGCTTGCGCAGGTGCGTTACGTAGTAGTCGCCCTCCCCGTGGGCCCGCAGGAGCAGGGAGGCCTCCATCAAGATACGCGGGCTGGCGGCTCGGCCGTCTGCGTACTCGACGGGAGTGCTCGCCGGAGCAGAAGGCGCATCGAAGTCGCCGGCGAGCCCGGTGCTCACACCTTCGTCCGCCGTCCATTGCACGGCGCGCCCCATGAACACCAGCTCCTGGCGTACCAGGCGCCGGTCGGGACCAATGTACGAGAAGAGATCGGTCTTCATCGGACCGTGGTGCCAGACCGTTCGGAAGCCCCGCCCATCGGGCCGCTCATCGGCCCCGCGCACGCGCTGCAAACCGCGCCCTATCTGCTCGAGGAGGCGAGGTTGGGGCAGGGCAAACCTGGGATCCGTTCTCATCCATTCAGGAGGCGATCGAGTTCAGCCGTCCCCCGCAGCTCTGCGAACGCGGGATCGGCCTGTAGCCACTCTCGCACGCGTTCCGGATCGCTCTCGAGTGCCGAGCGAAGGTGTTCCAAGGCATCCTCGGGGCGATGCCAGGAGGCATACAACGAAGCCAGTGCGTAGTGCACCGAGGCGTCGTCAGGCTTCTTCTCGAGCGCCCGCAAGAGCGCACGTTCGGCCTCGGCAAAGAAACCCTTCTGCATGTAGCACGCGCCGAGGTCGAGCCAGGCATCGAGGTTCTCAGGTTCGAGGCGGGTGACCTCGCGCAGTTCGGAAATCGCGCCGCGAATCTCCCCGCTCTCCATGAGGAGGGTGGCCAGCTCGTGGCGTGGATAGGGGTCTGTTGGGTCGAGTTCCACCGCCTGGCGCAGTGCACGGATGGCGGCATCCATTTCGCCGAGATCGGCGTGGACGAGCCCAAGCGAGAGATGGGCGTCATGGTACTCCGGGTCGAGGGCAAGCGTCTCTGCAAGCTCGTGGCGTGCGACCTCTAGAGCATAGTTCACCATGAACTGGGCAAGGTTGTAGTGCGCCGCGGGCACGTCGGGCTCGAGTTCGATGGCTTTGAGGTGGGCGGCGAGAGCCTCCCGCCACTGGGCGTCGGCGCTGCCGGGCTCCACCTTCAGGCTCTTCTCGGCGAGGACACTGGCAAGATTGTCCCAGGCGTGCCCACTACCAGGATCGAGCTCGATGGCCTTCTCGAAGTAGCGCGCAGCCTCGTCGAGCCATCCGCGATCCGCGAACTCGATGCCCTTCGCGTTCATCTCATCGGAGAGAGAGATGTTGTCGCGCTTGTTGCGATCGTTCCCCATCGTAGACGACCTCGCTCGTTCGTCAGCCCAAAGGATAGCACGCTGGGTCGCGCAAGGGATCCTTTCCGTGCGGGTGTCGACTTCGATAGAAGGGGAGTGTGATCGATCTGTGGATCATCCGGCACTCGATCGCAGGTCACGACGCGCCGACGGACCAAGAACGACGCCTGACCCGAGAAGGCACGGATCGCGCCGTGCGCCTCGCCCAGCGATTAGAGCGCGTCGGCGTCCGCTTCGAATGCATCCTCCACTCCCCGCTGCAGCGCGCGGTGGAGACGGCGATTCTGCTCGAACGGGTCGCTCGTCGCCGTGAGGAGACCTTTCTCCTCGCCTGTTCACCGTCCGAGAAACTCCTCGAGAAGATTCGTGCCGGGGGTGCCTCCGTTGCCTTGGTCGGACACATGCCCGGTGTCTCCGAACTCGCCTCCTGGCTCTCGAGCGGGGAGCGGGAAACGGTCCGCTTCGACTTTCAGCCCGCGACGGCGGCGTGGTTGAAGGGGGAGCCGAGCCCGGGGCGGATGTGGGTCGCCGGAGTCCTGCCGCCCGCCTGGTACGAGTGACGAGGCATGCGTGACCGAAGGGCACTGAGGTGCGCACGCGTGCCCACTGCCAGCGCGCCAAGCTCATGGCCGCGCCAGCGATTCTTCCTCCTGCGCCGGAACCTGCACCCTCTTTCGGTCCTCGAGGCGCAGTGCGGTCAGGCTGCCACCCCATACGCAGCCCGAGTCGAGACAAACCGCAACATCGAGGTCGGCAAAGCCGTGTGCGGCCCAGTGTCCGAAGAGGATCGTCGTCGGTGGCGCACCTTCGCGCCAGCGGGCGCCGGGTGCCGCGTACCAGGGCACGAGCCCGGACGGCGCGCGCTCGGGTGGCCCCTTGTACTCGAGATCCATCGTGCCGTCCCGGGTCACCATGCGGAGCACGGTCAGGGCGCTCAACGCTGTACGAAGCTGCGCGGTGGCCGGCCGAGTAGGATCCCAGCGCTGCGCCTGTCGCGTCCGGCGAAGGCGGAGCAGTTCCGGTGCGGCTTCGTTCCGCAGGGCAGCTTCGACGGCGGCTGCGGCCTCACGGGCGAGGCGGAGATCCCAGGCGGGCAGGAGGCCGGCGTGGACGAGGACGAACGGACCCTCGACGTGAAGGAGAGGCCGGTGGCGCAGCCAGCCGAGGAGGGCGTCCCGGTCCGGCGCCGATAGAACCGGCTCGAGGGTATCGCCGGGCCGCAGGGCCGCGACGCCCATCGCCACCGCCAGAAGATGCAGGTCGTGGTTTCCTAGCACCACGGCCGCGGCGTGCTGCTGTGCCCAACGGAGCACCTCGAGCGAGCCGGGGCCGCGGTTGACCAGATCTCCGACGAAGAGCAGGCGGTCGCAACCCGGGCGGTAGTCGATGGCATCCAAGAGCGCCATCAGGGAACGGTTACAGCCCTGCACGTCGCCAACGACCCAGGTCGCCATCAGCGGTACTCCAGGTCGATACCGACCGCCGCGAGCGCCGTGCGCTCCCTCGCCAGGTCGGCAGCGTGAAGCGGGTGCCGTTCGAGCCAGCCAGCGGGAAAGCAGAGGCGAAGGGTTCCCTTGCCTGCCGCCAACTCGGGGATGGGGATGCGCGGACCCCGGCCCCGATTGAGGAGGACGGCAAGGCGGAGGAGGACGGCAAGGCGGAGGCTGCTTCGGACCGGGCGGTCGGGGAGACCACGGAAGTGGCCCTCGGAGATCTTGCGGCGGTGGACACGGATCAGCATGGCGACTGCTTCCCGCTCCTCCTTGGAGAAGCCGGGCAGATCCGAATGGGCGACGATGTAGGCGCCGTGCTTGTGGTGGCCGCTGTAGGAGATCGCGATGCCAATCTCGTGCAAGCGCGCTGCCCACGAGAGCGTTTGCCGCGCCGCCGGACCCTCGAGGTGCCAGTCCGGGGCCACCTGATCGAGGAGCGCGAGCGCCATGCGCTCCACGCGCGCGGCTTGATCCACGTCGGCGCGGTAGCGTTCCAAGAGCCGGGTGACGGTGCGCTCACGGACGTCGTCGTGACCCATCCGGCCTAAGAGGTCATACAGAATGCCCTCGCGTAGCGCCCCGGTACTCACGGTCATGTGGCCGATGGTCAGCCCCTTGAAGACGGCGACGAGGATGGCCAGCCCGCCGGGGAGCACGGGCGCGCGGTCTGCCGAGAGACCGGGGAGGGAGAGGCGGTCTACGTGGCCCGCCTCGAGGAGTTCCCTGCGCAGCCGGTCGAGGCCCCCGCGATCGATACCAGACTCACTCCAGCCGTTGCGTACCAAGAGAGTCTCGATCGCCGTGATCGTGCCGGAGGCTCCCACCGCTGTCTCCCAGCCGCGCGATGCATAGCGTGTCACGATGGGTCGGATCTCCAGTGCGGCCGCGATTTCCGCCGCGCGGAGCCGCTCGCGGTCGATGACCCCGTCGCCGAAGAACTCCCGGCTGAAGCCGACGCAGCCCATGTAGAGGCTGTCCCGTTCGAGGGTGTCGTAGCGCTCCCCGAGGATGAGTTCGGTGCTGCCCCCGCCGATGTCGACCACGAGGCGATGGCCTGGGGTCTCACCGATGGTGTGTGCGACGCCCAAGTAGATGAGGCGAGCCTCCTCGGCCCCGGGGAGGATCTCGATGGGGTGTCCGAGCGCGGCCTGTGCCTCGGTCAAAAAGGACTCTGCCCGGCGAAGGCGGCGCAGCGCGTTGGTGCCCACGGCGCGCACGCGGGCCCGCGGGATCGCCTGCACCCGCTGCCCGAGGCGGCGCAGCGCAGTGAGCGCGCGCGCACCCACCTCCGGATCCAGCGTTCCATCGGTACGCACACCGGCGGCGAGGCGGACGGGCTCGCGGACGCGGTCGACCACCTTCAGCTCGCCGTCGACCAGCCGGGCGATGAGCAGGTGGAACGAGTTGGAGCCAAGGTCGAGTGCGGCAAGGCAGTCGCTCGTCTCGGAGGCCACCACGACCGAAGAGCCTAGCAGGGCTTCCTGCTAGCCTGCACTCGTATGCTGCTCCGAGGCGTGCATCTCCATGAGCTTCCATTGTGCGCGCCTGGGCTTTGCGTTTCCGGGTCGGGCCCGCTGGTACGTTCCATCGGCGCGGAGGATCCAGGCGCTCTGGTTGTCTTCCAGGTAGACCTGCAGGCACTCCTTGAAGGCCCGCTGGGCCAGGGCTCGCGCCTCGAGTGGGAAGGCCACCTCTACCCTCCGGAAGAGGTTTCGCACCATCCAGTCGGCGCTGCTCGCGTAGAGGGTCTCCTTCCCGCCGTTGTAGAAATAGAAGACACGTGTGTGCTCCAGGAAGCGGTCGACGATGGATCGAACCCGTATCCGCTCGCTCACCCCGGGGATGCCCGGTCGCAGGCAGCAGATCCCACGGACGATGAGATCGATCTCCACCCCGGCCCGGCTCGCTTCGTAGAGCGCCCGGATCACCTGCGGCTCGGAGAGAGAGTTCATCTTGGCGATGATCCGCGCCTTCTTACCCTTCTTCGCGTGCTCGGCCTCCCGGGCAATCTGCTTCAGCAGGGCGTCGTGCAAGGTGAAGGGCGATTGTAGGAGCTTCTTGAGCCGGCGCACCTTCCCCAGGCCGGTCAGTTGCATGAAGACGCGGTGGACGTCCTCACCGATCTCCTTGTCGCAGGTCAACAGGCCGAGGTCGGTGTACAGGCGTGTGGTGCGCGTGTGGTAGTTGCCCGTTCCGAGATGGACGTAACGGCGCATGCGCCGCCCCTCGCGGCGGACCACCATCAGCATCTTCGCGTGGGTTTTGTAGCCCACCACTCCGTAGACCACGTTGGCGCCGGCGTCCTGTAACCGGCCCGCCAGGTCGATGTTGGCCGCCTCGTCGAAGCGGGCGCGCAGCTCGACGACCGCTGTGACCTCCTTGCCGGCCCGGGCCGCGGCGATGAGAGCGTCGACGACGGGTGAGTCGACGCCTGTTCGGTAGAGGGTCATCTTGACGGCGAGACAGGCTGGGTCGGAGGCCGCCTGGTGCAAGAGTTCCATCACCGGTGAGAAGGCTTCGAAGGGATGATGGAGCAGGATGTCGCCGGCGCGGATGGCAGCGAAGATGTCCGGCTGGCGCTGTACCGCCGCCGGAACCACGGGGACGTAGGGGGGATACTTGAGATCGGGCCGCTGAACGAGTTCGTAGAGAGCGGCCAGGCGATGGAGGTTCACCGGGCCGTCGACCTGATACAGGTCGCTTTCGTCGAGGTCGAACTGCTCGAGGAGGAAGTGGGTGATCTCCTCGGGACAGTCGCGGCCCACCTCCAGGCGTACCGCGTCACCGTAGTTGCGCCGGGGCAGCTCGCCGGCGAGGGCATGGAGGAGATCGTCCACCTCCTCTTCGTCCACCCACAGGTCGCTGTTTCGTGTGACGCGAAACTGGTAGCAGCCCGTCGTCTTCATGCCTGGGAAGAGATCGTCCACGAAGGTCTGGATGACCGAGGTGAGAAGTACGAAGTTGTACTCGGCCGGCCCACCGGCCACCTGCCGGGGTACCTCGATGAGGCGTGGGAGCGACCGCGGCGCCTGCACCACCGCCATGCGGCTCGAGCGCCCGAAGGCGTCCTTCCCCTCGAGGCCGACGATGAAGTTCAGGGACTTGTTGAGGATCTTGGGAAAGGGATGTGCCGGGTCGAGGCCGATTGGGGTCAGCACCGGCAGGACCTCGCGGAGAAAATAGCGCCGGGTCCACTGCCGGACCTCCGTGCTCCACTTCTTCCGGCGCAGGAAGCGGATGCCTTCGCGTTCGAGCGCGGGCAGGAGCTGCTCGTTGAGGATGCGATACTGTTCGGCGACCAGGCGGTGCGCGAGCTCTGAGATGCGCTGTAGCTGTGTGGAGGCGTCGAGCCCGTCCGGTCCCGTCTGCGAGAGCCCCAGCGCCTGCTGCTGCTTCAGGCCGGCGACCCGGATCTCGAAGAACTCGTCGAGGTTGGTCGATGCGATGGTCAGGAAGCGCAGGCGTTCGAGGAGGGGGGCCTCTTCTTCACCGGCCTGGGCGAGCACCCGCCGGTTGAACTCGAGCAGGGAGAGCTCGCGGTTGATGTACAGATCAGGCGCGGAGAGATCCGCCTGGGCCGGCCGGGCACTCACGGCGCGAGCTTAACAGGGCCCCTCGACGTCGCCCAAAACGCGGGCGCTCCATGGAGGGCGCGCCTCCACCGGGCCGCATCCTCCGCAGCTTCGGAGGGACCGTCTTCGCAGGCCGGCGAAGGCGTGCTTCACTGAACGGGTGGACCTCTTCCTCGTCCGCCACGCCATTGCAGAGCCGCGCCGGCCCGGCCTGCCCGACGCCGCGCGTGGCCTCACCCCGCGTGGGGTGCGGCGCTTTCGGAAGGTGGTCGATCGGCTCGCAGCGATGGGTCTTCGCTTCGAGCGGATATACCACTCGCCGTGGCGCCGGGCGGTGGAGACCGCGGAGCTGCTCGCGCCCCTGTGCAGCGGTCCGCTGCAGAGCACGCCGGCGCTCGCGGAACCGCCGTCCGCCGTGCTGTTCGAGGATCTCGGCGGTGAGCAAATCGCACTCGTCGGGCACGAGCCCTTCCTCGGCGCACTCGCGACGCTCCTCGTCTTCGGAGACGAAGCCTTGGGCGCGCGGATCGTCGTGAAGAAGGGCGGCGTCGTGTGGCTGCGCGGCGAGCCGGCTCGCGGGGGGATGTGCCTGCGAGCGCTCCTGCCTCCGCGGGCTCTGTGCTCTGGCGGCAGTGGGAGCAAGGCTTGAGCGCGCGGGCCGGGCGACCCGTCTGCTCCCGTCTCCACCTCGCTCGGGGTGGGATCAGAAGGTCTTGTTCACCGAGAGCGAGATCCCGCGGCCGCGGCGATAGCGCATCGCCACCTTCCCCCCCACGGTGTAGACGACGGGAGAGTCAAGGAGGTTTCGGCCTTTGACGCCGAGGGTGAAACCGCCACCGATCGGCACGCTGGCCACCGCGTCGAGCAGGGGCACGGGCTCCTCATAGGTGTCGGGAAGCCCGAAGGCGCCGACCTGAGCAATCCGCGGACCGAAGGCGTGGAAGACGATCGATCCCCGCACGCCGCTCTCGGGTGCGTCGTAGCCGATCTGCAGGTTCACCGCCCACGGGGACTGCCCTTGCAGCGGCCGGTCGCGGCTCGTCTGCACGAAGGTGCCCGAGTCGGGGAGCGTCACCCGGGAGTGGACGAAGGTGGCGTTCCCCGAGACATAGAAGTCCCGCAGTGCCGGGTGGGCGAAGCCGAGGTGCCGCCGGACCTCGATCTCCACGCCCGCGACCAGCGCCGAGTCGGCGTTGGCGAAGGTCACCGTGGGCTGGGCGGTGGGGAGGACCGTCGTCTCGATGGGGTCGTAGAAGGTCTTTCCAAAGACCGCGAGGCTCATGGATTCTCCCGCATCCGGGTACCACTCCACGCGCAGATCGCCGTGCAACAAGGTGGCCGGCTTGACCTCCGGGTTGCCCTTGAGATCGAAGCCGCCGGTCACCGGGCTCTGGAGCACGTCGCTCGCCTCGAAGAAGTTGGGCCGGTTGACGCTCCGTCCGACGGCTGCCCGAAGGAGCAGCGTCTCGCCGGCGCGGTAGGTGAGGGTCGCGGCGGGCAGGGGATCGAATGTTTCGATGACGGACCGCTCTGGCTCGGCCTCGGGCTGGAAGAGGGGGAAGGTCTCGGTGATCTGGTGGAAGCGTTCCAGGCGCAGCCCCGCCATCAGTTCGAGGGCCTCGACGACCGGCAGGGTGGCCATGAGGTAGGCGGCCTGGATGTCCTTGGTGCCCGAATAGTTGTCGGTATTGCGGGTGGTCTCGAGGAGCTGGAAGCCGTCCCGGTCGATGTTCTCGGGGACGAAGATCTGCTCCGGGTCCTGGCTGATGATCGAGGGGTCGTAGCTCTTTGGCCCCTGATGCTCGAACTTGAAGCGCCGCGTCTGGACCCCACGGGCCTTGAAGATCGCCGAGAGTCCCACCTGAAGGGTCGCGCGCTCTCCAAGAGACGGCAGCGGCACCGTCGCATCCGCTCCGAGGTCGTGGTTCTGATCCAGGAGGTCGCTGAAGAGCCGTTGGTTACCTTCCGGACGGTCGGAGATGCGCCACCGCCCGCTCGCTTCCTCGTAGTCGTAGCGATACTCGCGGCGGTCCGGCTCCACTCGGGTGCTGAGGCTCCCGGCGTAGTGCCACTCGAGGCGGGTGTCCAGGAAGGGGAGGCGGTGGTCTCCTCCGAGATGGAGCAGCCCGAGGGTGCGTTCCACCCACTTCAGGCGCGTGATTCGCAGGTTACCGTTCAGGTCGTCGTTGTAGCCCTCGTAGACGCGCACCTCGTCGTCGCTGATGCGGTCGAGGAGGAAGGTGGCGTGGAGGGACTCGTCCTCGGAGAGCTTCAGCCCAGCGGTGAGCAGGCCCGCGAGGGTGACCTTCTTTTCGCTCTCCTCGAAGGTGTAGACGTTCTGGGGGACCACCTCCTCGCCGGCAACCGTGTAGTAGGTCGCGTCCTTGTCGAGGCGCTGGGCATCGAGGCCATAGTTCAGCGATGCGAGGACCCCGGCTTCCATGCCGCCGAGCTCGAGCGGCGTGCCCACGGTGCCCGAGAGCCCGACGGCTGGGGGCAGGGGACGCCGTGTCGTATTCCAGCGATTCGGGAAGCGCTCCCCGAGCGCTTCGAGTTCCTCGGCGGTGAAGCCGCCGCCGAAGAGGTCCCCCTCGGCGAGCTTCTGATCCTGCGTGGCCTCCTCGATCTCCCGGGGAAGTGCGCGGTAGGCGGCACCGAAGCCAAGAAAGTCGGTGGGGCCACCCTGGTAGCTCAAACCCGATTGGAAGGTCGTCCCGGCCAGCGCCCCCAGTGAGGCGGAGAAGGTGGCGACGCGCGTTCGAGGGACGGTGCGGGTGCGCAGCACCACGGTGCCACCCCCGAACTCGCCGGGCAGGTTCGGCGCGTAGGTCTTGTGTACGACGATGGAGTCCAGGACATCGGTGGGAAACATGTCGAGGGGCACCGCCCGCTTCTCCGGCTCCGGAGAGGGCAAGGTCGCGCCGTTGAGCAGGGTGGAGGAGTAGCGCTCCCCCAGCCCGCGCACGTAGACGTACTTCCCGCCGACCAGGGTCACACCGGTGACGCGCTTGAGGGCCGAGCTGGCGTCGCTGTCCCCCGCCTGGGCCATCTCCTCGGCGCCCAGTGTTTCGGTGACGGCGCTCGCCGCCTTGCGCTCCTCGAGCAGCGCGGTGGTGCTCCCTTCGATGCGGGGTGCGAGCACCGTGAACACGGGGAGCGCCGACGCGGTGGGCTCCAGCGTGAGCACGCGCTCCGTCCTCCTGTTCGGCTGCACGACGATTCCCGCCTCGGTCTGCGTGCCGTACTCCGAGTGGACGATGGTCAACTCGTAGCGACCCGGGGGGAGGGAGAGCACGAATTTGCCTTCCGCATCGCTCTCTGCCTCGGCATCCGAGCCCCGGACGAAGATGCGTGCACCGGCGACCGGCTGGCCCTCTGGGTCCACGAGCCGTCCCGCGATCCGGCCGCGGGATCCGCTGTCTCCACCCGCCGCGCGCCTGACCCCTCGGGCCGAGGCGCCGCCGCTCTCCACCGCGACGCGTGGTGCACCGCCATGGTCCGGAACCGTGATGAGCACCTCGGTGGACCCGCCGGCGGGCACCGGTATGGGCGGGGTGAAGGTGCCCACCGTCTCGGTGCCGCCGATGGCGAGCACGTACGTGCCGGCGGGGAGCGTGAAGTGCGCGGCGCCGTTCTCATCCGTGACGGCGCTCGCCGCCTTCCGCGCGTGCTCCGGATCGTCGACCGTCACCCGCTGGCCCGGCAGCGGCGCCCCATCGCCCCCGAAGATCAGGACGCGGAGCCGTCCCGACTCCCGCTCCAAAGTCCCCACGGCCACCGCGCGCGACGGGACGAGCACGGGAAGCCCGAGGATGAGTAGCAGCACCCACAGGGGGCGCGCCCCGCGTGGCGTCACCGGGCGCGGCCCCGCGACGGCGCCCGGGCCGTAGGGCTCACGCCACCGAGTGGCGAGGAGGCGGGTCACAGGCAGCGGGCTCCGGATTTGCGGCAGGCCTCCATCGCCCGCCGGAGCTCGATCCCCTTGGCGAAAAGGGTGGGATCGGAGAGGCCTGCCAGGTGGCGCTCGGCCCGCGCGTACTCACCGTTCTTGAAGGCGGCGTAGGCGAGGGCATAGCGGATCTTCTCGTCTTCGAGGAGGCCGAGGCGGCGCAGCCGCGGCTCGAGGGCGGCGGCCCGCTCGAAGGCGGCCATGTCGATGAGGATGCCAAGGCGCTGCCGCGTCTTCTCCTTCGCATCGCGCACCTGTGCGTTCATGTGGAGCGCGCGCACGTAGCGTCCGGCGCGGCGGTAGAGCTCGGCACTCTCTCCCGCGAGGCGGGGATGGAAGCGGCTGGCCTCCTGCAGGACCACCGCGGCGGCGAGCGGCCGCCCCGCCTCTACATAGGCGCGCGCCAGCGCAACGGCGACCCGCTCGCTGCGCGGGAAGCGAAGCCGGGCTTCCTCGAGCTGTACGATCGCCTCGTCGGCCGCGCCGGCGCGGCGGGTTGCCTCTGCCACCAGAACGAAGTCGTCCGCCGAGGCTCCGGCGCGGCGCAGGAAGCGCTCGGCCTTGGCCCGCGCCGCCTGAAAGAGCTTCATCTCCAGGAGCAGGAGGATCTCCTGCTCGAGCAGCCTTGCCTCGTCGGGGTGGCGGGCGAGACCGGTCTCCAGAGCTGCGTAGGCCGCGGCGGTATCGCCGGCCCGCCAGTAGGCCTGCGCGCGGAGGAGATGGGCGGCGGGGAGTGCGTCCACCGGTGCGCCACCGCGGTCGAGGGCGGCGATCACCTCACGATAGCGGCCGGCCTCGAAGCGGGCCTGTGCGAGGCGGAGGACGATCTGAGGCTGCATCGCACCGGCGTCGAGCGCAGCTTCGAAGTGGTCACCGGCCCCGTCGAAGTCCTTCTCTTCGAGGAGCGCGAGGCCATAGAGCGTGTGGTAGCGGGCCTGGTCGACCGACTCCGCCTCGGGATCGATCTCCGCCAGGATCTTCGCTGCACGGCCGTACTGTCCGTCGCGAAGGAGCAGGGCGGCCACCTCGAGGCGGTCCACCTCGGGCTCCTCCTCGGCCGCGGCCGGGACAGGTCGCAGCGCGAACCCCAGCAAGAGACCGGCGAGCAGTGCCGCTGCCATGCGGCCGGCGAAAAGACGCACGGGTCAGCCCAAATCGAAGACGATGGGCTGCCGGGTACAAAGCCGCACCGGCTGCCCCTTGTAGGTTGCTGGTTCGAAGCGCCACCGGCGGACTGCCTCCACCGCCGCGTCCTCGAAGACCCCGCTCGGGGAAGCCTTCAGGACCCGCACCGATTCCACCTCACCCGTCGCACCGATGCACAGCTTCAGGTCCACCCGGCCCGTAGTTCCGTTGGCACGGGCACGGGGCGGGTAGGTCGGCTGTACGACGTGCATGGGACGGGGCGGCTGGTCCACCGCATCCTCGGTCATCACCAGTTCCGTGGCCTCCCGCGTCTCGCCGAGGAGGCTCTTCGCGTCGCCAAGGAGCGCCGCGGCGTCGAGCGCGGGGATGCCGAAGGAGAGCCCGGAGAGGGCGGCGTTCAGATTGGGGGCTGGGGCAGAGGGCGCCGCCCGGCGCACCACCTGCCGCCGTGGCTTGTGCCGCGGCTTGGCCTTCGGGGGCTCCTTCTTGGTTGGCGCGTCGAAGCGTACGGCCTCGGTGGTGAGGGCTGCCGCGGGAGGCGGAGCGGGGCGGTTCATGGCGAGGAGCAGGCCCAAGGTCCCGGTGAGCCCGATGCCCAGGACCGCAAGCGCGCCGAGATGGCGCTGCCAGCGGCGTGGGGCGGCCGCGCGCCTCCCGCATGCCTTGCGGCGAAGCTGCCGCCGCTCGGGAATGCCGAGCGCCAGGGCATCGAGATCGTCCCAACGAAGTGCGGGTCCTACGTACATCAGCCAGCCTCCTTCTCGGTGGCCACGCCGACGTTCTCCGCGCCGGCGAGCCGAAGTTGGTCGACGACCTCGATGACGCGCTCCACCGGAACGCGGCGGTCGGTGACGACGAGCATCTGTTTGCTTGCGCCACCGCGAATCAGATCGCGCACCCGGCTCTGCACCATCCATGGCTTCACCGGTACACCATCGAGGTAGATGGCTCCCGCCTGGTCGATGGTCACCCGGATGGCCTTCGTGGAGGCACGCTCGGCGCTGGATGCGCCAGGGCGCTCGATGTCCACCTTCATGTCCTTCACGAAGGTCGTCGAAACCATGAAGAAGATGAGCAGGATGAAGACCATGTCGATCAGCGGCGAGATGTCGATCCCGGTCTCCTGCTCGCGACGCCGCACGTACCTCATGGTCCAGCCTCCGCGAAGCGAGCACAGATGAGATCCTTGATGCGTGCGATCTCCATTTCGAGACTCTGTTGTTTGCGGCTCAAGATTCGGCCGATGAAGAGGCCGGGTACGGCGACCACCAGCCCCATTTGGGTGGTGAACAGCGCCTGCGAGATCCCCCCCGCGATGCCCCCCGACTGGCTGTACAGGCTCATGTCGCCAAGGGAGTCGAAGGTCTCGATCATGCCGGCGACCGTTCCAAGGAGCCCCGTCAGCGGTGCGACGGTGACGATGGCCCGCACCAAGGTCCGAAAGCGCGACATCTCGTCGTGGAGGTCGGCGAGCGCGTCGTCGAGCTGCCGCCGCAGCGGGCGTCGGCCCTCGCGTGCCACCTGCGCCGCGCGCTGGGCGGCGGCGTCGAGGACCCCCTCGGGGGGTCGATCCCAGCCCTCGAGGTAGCGCTCCACGAGCAGGCGGACGGGCATCCGCACGCCCCGCCGCAGGGCGAAGACGCGGTAGCCGAGCCCATACCACATGAGCGCAGCCCCGACGAGGAGCGGCCACATCACGAAGCCGCCCTGCTGGAAGTAGGTGCGAATCTGGTCGAAGAGGCCGTGCATGGCAAAGCTAGGTGCTGCGCATCAGCTTCCCGCCGCGCGGGCCGCGGCGGTGGGGGCGATGGGAGCTCGATCGGGGAGTCGCTCCGAGGAGCCGCCCTTGGCCTGGGGTGCGAGGTTCATCACGCGCAGCGCGGCGCGCTCCAGATCCCCGAGGATCGTGTCGGCCCGCCCGGAGAGCAGCGTGCCGAGCAGCAGGGTGGGGATGGCCACGATGAGTCCGAGCTCGGTGGTGATGAGCGCCTCCGAGATCCCGCCCGAGAGGAGCTTCGGATCCCCCGTCCCGAACTCGGTGATGATGTCGAAGGTGGAAATCATGCCGGTGACCGTGCCCAAGAGGCCGAGCAGCGGTGCGACGGCGGCGAGCACCAGGATGGTGGAGCCGAAGCGCTCGATCGTGGGCGCCTCGTGGAGCACCGCCTCGCTGACGATGTCTTCGAGGTGGTCGCGCTCGCGGTCGAGGTTGCGGATGGTCGTTTCGAGCACCCGCGCCGCGGCGCCCGGGAAGCTCCGGCACTTCGCCATGGCCTCTTCCAGCTGGCCCAGCTTCACCAAGGGCGCCGCCGCGTCGACCACCTCGCGGGTCCGCGAGCCGGCGCGCCAGAGCAGGAAGGCCCGGGCGAGGATCAGGAGGAGTCCGATGAGACCCAGTACCACGATCACCCAGGCGATGATGCCTCCCGCCGAGATGAACTCGACGACGCTGCGTCCCGCCTGCTCCTCCGCCGGGGCGGCGAGCGTTTCGTAGATGAAGATGCCGAGGTGGTCGGGGAGGCGACCGGCAGCGAGCGTCCGCGCGGTCGCTTCGCTCGGCGTCTCCCACAGCTTCAGCCGTCCCTCGCCGGCGGGGGCGAGGACGCCGCTGCCCCGTGCACTGACCCCATAGCTCGCGATGCGACCGACGTGGACGAGGGTGCCGTCCACCTGCGTGCCATCGTGGAGGAAGAAGCGGCCTGCCTCGCTGCGGATCGCGGCCGCGCGGCGGATCGCCTGGGCACCCGCGTCGAAGAGTGCCTGCACCGAAGCCGCCTTCGCCGCGGCGTCGGCGTCCTCGGACGGGGGAGGTGGTGCTTCGATTCCCGCCTCCTCGAGGGAGCGCCGGGCGCGCGAGAAGGTCTCGGCGAGAAGCTCCGCGCGGTCGGTCGCCCGCTCGCTGGTACGCTCTGCCTGTTGCAGGGTCTCCTCCAAGGTGTCGGCCCGGGCGCTCAAGCCGAGCAGGCGCGTCTCGGCCTCTTCGATCTCCTGCTTCACCCGGCGGACCTCCTCGGCCCGCTGCGCCTGCAGCCTTTCGAGGCGCTGCGCCAGAGCACGGCGTTCCGCTTCGAGGAAGGCGAACTCCTTCTTGTAGGCTTCGATGAGATCGGCGGTGGCTCTGGCGCGGGTGCCTCCCTGCCTCCCCTCATGACCGGTGGGTGGGGTCGAGGTCGCCGTGGCAGAAGCGCTGCCTTGGGCCCCGCTGGCCGTGCTCGCTTGGGCATCCCGCGCCGCGTCGGGCACCCCCTGCCCGATGGCGGGCAGGGGGAGGAGCAGCGCGAGCAGGAGGCAGGACCCGATCGTGCAGCTTCGATCGAGCAGCCGGTTCATTGCGCTGCCCCCGTGTCGATCTCCGTGGGCGCGAGCGCCCCAGGCAGCTCGAAGTATCCGACGCGGATCTGCTTCTTCAAGGCGTCGAAGAGGCCAGCGATCTCTTCCGCCGCCGTGTCCGAGCCGGCGAGCCGATACGACCAGCCGCCCTTGCCCTTCACCGCGTAGCCATAGCGCCCGTCTCGAGTGCGGAAGAAGAGCATCACCATGCCCACCTTGGCCACGTCCGCGAGTACCTCCTCGTCCCCGAGGCGGACCACCTGCTGGTAGAGGCCCGTCTCCCGAGCAAGGCGAAGCTCGTCCTCCACCCGCTCCCACAGCCTCGCGACCGCGTCGATGGGGGAGACGAGCCCCTCCTCGACCTGGTGGCGAAGCGTTTCCAGGTCGTCGATACGTTCGCGCACCTTGAAGGGAAGACCGTCTTCCACGGTGCCTTCGAGGCGGGTGATGGAGGCGTCCACGGTGGGCCGCATGGCTTGCTCGAGCGCGCCCGCGGCGGAGGCGGTGGTCCGCTGTCGCTCCAGAGCCCGCTCGGCCTCGTGCACCCGAAGCTCCTCTTTCTGGATCTTCAAGGCCAGGTCGGTCTTCTGTGTCTCGAGGGCGCGGAGTTCGGTGCGCATCGCCTCCTTCTCCTGATCGATGCGCGCATTCAGGTCTTCGACCTCCGCGCGCAGGCGGGCGAGTTCCTTGGCGAGTGCCGCCGGGTCTTCTTCCGCGTGCGCCCCCATCGCAGGTGCGGCGATGAGGACAGCGGAGACGAGCCCCGGTCCAAGGCGCGGCAGGGCGGTGCGTAGGAGCGGCACGCACGCTCGCGTGACACTGCGGCCGCGGCGGCCTGCCGCGCCCGTGCTTGGCGATATGCCGTCAGTTGGGGTCATGGGTAGTCCATCCCTGTGTCCAGTCGTCGTCCGGGCCGATGCCGCCGATGAAGTTCACCGGCGTGAAGAAGTCGTCGCTCGCTCCCGGCGTCATGGAGAGCGCGGGGGACTCGGCCGAGGGAGCAAAGCCCGGGTTCTCCTTCTCGTAGGGGGCTGCGAGCAGGGGATCCTGCAGCTGGTTGCCGGAGTTCTTGTTGAAGAAGTCCTCCGCGGAATACGGCTCACCGTTCTCGGCCGTGTCGTCCTTGAACGGCGTGGCGCAGTGGAGGATCGAGTTCTCGAGGACGAGTTCGCCGGTCAAGTTGCCCGCTGCATCGAAGGCGTTGTCGAAGGTGGCTACGTCATCGATGTCCAGGCAGGCATCGTTGAAGCCCATGACGATCGCGCCGTAGATCTTCGCCGCCGTCCCTTCCCGAAGGAGCAGCCCCATGTCGGATTGCTCCGAATCGGGCGATCCGATGAGGGTGAGGTTGGCCAGCGTCGGCTGCGAACGGGGCATGGCCTCGTTGTCGTCGGCGTTGTTGTCCGCTTCGATGCCGTTGTCCGACGCGTCGTCGTACTGCTGCGCCACGACGAACTGGGCCTTGCCCCGCCAGCCGTCGGTCCAGTCGAGGCTGTCGTCCCCGATGCCCGTGAGCAACACGTGCTTCACCTCTACGGTCCCGCCGAAGAACTCCACGCCGTCGTCCTTGTTCATGTGGACCTGCACGTGGTCGACGACCGTGCCCCGGCCCACGCCCTGGAAGCCAATGCCGTTGAGTTCGTTCTCGGGGGAGATGATCTTGCCTGCGAACT
>CAYYHA010000004.1:58296-65551 GCA_964471535.1 uncultured Myxococcia bacterium
AACTCGACACGCACGTAGCGGAGCACGCCGCTGGAATCGTCATCGTCGGTGCCGCCGTACCAGCCGGTGCCCCCTTCACCGTAGGCCTCGTCCCCCGTGTTCACCTGGGCGTTGCCGTTGAGGATGAGTCCGCCCCAGTCGCCGCGGGCTCGGGAACCGGGCGCCTTGGAGGAGGTGAACACGATGGGCGCCTCCGGCGTGCCCTCGGCCATGATCTTCGAGTGCCGGGTGATGACGAGAAAGCCGGTGCTTCGCTCCTCTCCGTAGATGGTGGTGCCAGGCTCGATGGTGAGCACCGTCTCCTCGACGTCGTCGCCGATGAAGACGCCGCCGCGGAGGAGCCACTTCTTGTCGGCGGTGAGGGTGATGTCGTCGGTAATGGTGCCGCTTAGCACGCAGACGTCGTTCTCATCGCAGGTGTAGGGTGCGTTGCTTCCACCGTCGGAGCCCCCGTCCGGCTGGCCGGCGGGGCCGCAGGCTACGGCGAGGAAGAGCGGCGCTGCGAGGAGCACGGCCGGCAGGCGGCGGCGCGAGGCGGCAGGGCGCTGCGCAAGGTGGGTGGGGTTGAGATGCGGCATGGGAGGAGTCCTCGTTGGGTCTCGGGTCTTGAGTTGGGGCGTCGTTCGAGTCCGGCGGCGTCGGTGCCTCCGTCGTCCGGGGCGGATCGATGGACCCGCTGAGTGACAGCTCTGTGACACGGAGGAAACGCGTTGGTAGTCTCGCCAACCGCTTGAAATCCTTGGTGTCTCGACGAAGCCCCCGCGGGGTACCGGGCCCGGGTGGCTTCGGTCGCCCGGCCGCGGGCCGTCGCTCCGCTCAGGCCGCGATCGGCGGTTTCGCCCGCGGCAGCCGCACCGAGAAGATGCTGCCGCCCTCGGGAGGGCACACGAGATGCACGCTGCCGCCGCTCTGTTCCACCAGATGGCGCACGATGGAGAGGCCCAGCCCCGTGCCGCCCATGGCGCGCGAGCGACCGGGATCCACGCGGTAGAAGCGCTCGAAGATCCGTTCGCGCGCCGCCTCCGGCACACCGGGGCCCTGGTCGACGACCCGCAGCTCCACGGTCTCGTGGTCGGCCTCCGCCTCCACCCGCACCGGGGCGCCCGGCTCGCTGTACTTGATCGCATTGTCCAGGAGGTTGCTCAAGACCTGAACGATCCAGGCCGGATCGACGTAGAGAGGCGGCAGGTCTCGGGGGAGCGTTCGCAGCAGGGGGACGCCGCGCCGCTTGGCGGCGGCCTGCACCTGGTCGAAGGCCATCTGCACCGCTTCCTGCACGGACACCTCGCTCGGCTTGGGCTCCACCGCGCCCGCATCGAGTGCGGCGAGGTCGAGCAGGTCCTCCACCAGCGCCTGCATGCGCTGGGCGTGATCACAGATGGTCTGTACGAACTCGCGCGCCGTCTCCTCGTCGTCGAGGGCCCCGTCGAGGAGCGTCTCGGCATAGCCACGGACCGCAGCGATGGGGGTCTTGAGCTCGTGGCTGACGTTGGCCACGAAGTCCTCGCGCATCGCGAGGACGCGGCGCCGCTCGGTGACGTCGCGGAGCACGAGGACAGCGCCGTGCATCTCTCCCTCCGCCCCGACCAGCGGAGCGACGGTGGCTACCACGGTGCGCGGTGGACGCTTTTGTAGTGTGAGCTCGGTGACGGTACCGGTCGCCCCCTCGAGGGTCTCGCGTGCCGCTCGGTCGAGGCGTTCGCTGCGCACCACCTCGAGCAAGGGGCGGCCTTCGACCTCGGCGGGGGCACCAGTGATGCGGCGGAAGGCCTGGTTGACCAGCCGCACCCTCGCATCGGTGTCCACCACCACCACCCCCTCGGTCATGCTCGCGAGCACCGCGTCGATCCGATCGCGCTCCTCCCGGGCCCGTGTCACGCCGCGGCGCACCTCCTCGGCCAGGGTGTCCACCGCGTCGGAGAGCGCGCGGAGCTCGGCCACCGCCGAGTGGACGCGATGTCGGGGCCGCTGCCTCTGGGCGAGGGCTTCGATGCGTGTGACGAGCTGGGTCAGAGGTCTGCCCAAGACCCGGCGGGAGAGGAGGGCCATGCCGAGTGCGGTCAGTGCAGCGAAGAGCAGCCCGAGCGTGAGGGGACCGTCGAGGCGGCCCGAAATGGGCTCCTCCTCGTCGGTGCGCAGAGTCACGCGCAGCGTCCACCCCGAAGGCGTGCGGGCGGAAGCGGAGACAGGCGCGGGACGTGGACCCACGGTGGCCGGGTCCGCATCACTGTCCACGACCGCACGGCCCTCGGGATCGAGGAGGGTGACGCGTACGCCATAGCCGTCGGCGAGCCGATCGACCAGGCGCCGCCGCAGCACCGGATCGTCGAGGCCGCCCGTTTCGGCAAGGAGCCCAGCGCCGGCCCGTGCCACCCGTTCGAGCATGTCGAGGGTTGCTGCGTCGAGCTCCCGGGACGCTGCAATCCCCACCACGAGGAGGGCGAGCGCCGCCGGGAGGGCCGCGGCCACCAAGACGAGCAGGGTCGAACGGGGGTGCACCTGCCTAGGACTCCTCGCCCCGGGCCTCGCGCTCGCGTCTCAAGCGGTTGGCGAGGCCGTGGCGGACGTCGGTCCCCGCGGCGGCGAAGATGACCATCTCGGCGACGTTGGTCGCGTGGTCGGCGATGCGCTCGAGGTGCTTGCTCACCGCGATGAGCCCCTGGTCACGCAGGATCGTCTCCGGCGCGTCCGCCATGCGGGCCACGAGCGACTCGAAGATCTCGGCATTGAGGGCATCGACCGCGTGGTCGCGGTCGAGCACCGCCTGCGCCTTCCCCACGTCCCCTTCCACGAAGGCGTCGAGGGCGTCGTCCACCATCGATCGAACGATCTCCGCCATGCGTGCGAGGCGAGTGGGGCGTTCGGCGGGCGGCTCGCGGGCGATCTCGACCGCTCGCCGAGCGATGTTGGAGGCGAGATCCCCCATGCGCTCGAGGTCGGTGTCGATCTTCAGGGCCATCGTGAGGAAGCGGAGGTCACCCGCGGCAGGTTGTCTCAAGGCGAGCGTCTGCACACACAGCTCGTCCACTTCCATCTCCAGGCGATCCACCTCCCGGTCGCGCGCCTTTATCGCCTCGGCCCGCGCGGGATCGCGCTCCACCACCCCTTGCACCGCACCTGCGATCATCTCCTCGACGATTGCACCCATCGTCAGGAGCTTCTCCCGCAGCTGCCGGAGTTCCGCCTCGTACCGTTTCGACGTATGGGGTCGCACGCTCGCGCTCGCTCTCGGTGATCTAACCGAATCGCCCCGTCAGGTAGTCCTCGGTGCGTGGATCCTTGGGGCTGGTGAAGAAGACCTCGGTGGGTGCGTACTCGACGATCTCACCACCGAGCATGAACACGCAGTAGTCGCTCACGCGCGCCGCCTGCTGCAGGTTGTGGGTGACGAGCAGCGTGGTGTAGGTGCCCTTCAGGTCCGTGATGCGTTCCTCCACGCGCGCCGTGGAGATCGGATCGAGGGCTGAGCAGGGCTCGTCCATGAGCAAGACCTCGGGATGCGTCGCGATGGCCCGGGCGATACAGAGGCGCTGCTGCTGACCCAGCGAGAGTTCGAGCGCGTCGTCGTCGAGGCGGTCGGCCACCTCGTCGTAGAGCGCTGCGGCACGCAGTGCCTCCTCGCACCGTGCCTCGAGCACCTCGCGCCGCTTCTCGCCGGCGATGCGGAGCCCAAAGACGACGTTCTCGAAGATGCTCTTGGGAAAGGGGGTCGGGGCCTGGAAGACCATGCCGCAGCGCCGGCGTACCGCCATGGGATCGCTTCGCTCTCCGTAGACCGGCTCCCCGTCGAGGCGGACCTCACCCTCGATGCGTACGTTCTCGTAGAGGTCGTTCATGCGATTGATCGTTCGGATGAGGGAGGTCTTCCCGCAGCCAGAGGGACCCACGAGCGCAGTCACCGATCCCCGTTCGAGATTCAACGAGACGTCGAAGAGCGCCTGGTAGCTGCCATACCAGAGAGAGAGCCGCGAGATCTCGATGACCGGGTCGGATATCTCCGGTGCCCGGGTCCCTGCGTCTTCGTCGAAGGGGTCGAAGGGGGAGTTCATGGCGCGAGACGGGCGATGCGCCGGCCGAGGCGCCGCCGGAGGAGCGCGGCCAGCAGGTGGGCGACGAGGACGAGAAGGAGCATCAGCGACAGGGCGGCGAAGGCAAGGGGCCGGGCCGCCTCGACGTCGGGGCTGCTGGTCGCCAGTTCGTAGGCGTGGTAGCCCAGGTGCATGAACTTCCGGCTCGGATGTAGATAGGGGAAGGTTCCGTCGACGGGAAGGCGGGGGGCCAGCTTCGCGACGCCGGTCAGCATCAGGGGCGCCACCTCGCCGGAGGCCCGGGCGAGGGCGAGAACGATGCCGGTGAGAAGTCCTGGGGCGGCGATGGGCAGCACGACGTGGCGAAGTGCGTCGAGGCGGGTCGCGCCTGCCGCGAGCGCCGCCTCATAGAGGCGGCGAGGGACGCCACGGATCGCCTCCTCGCCACTCACGACGACGACTGGCACCGTCAGGAGGGCGAGGGTGAGGGCGGCCCAAAGGATGCCACCGGTGCCGAAGGTCGGGGCGGGGAGTGCATCGGCGAAGAAGGCCGAATCGAGGCGCCGGCCGACTCCGTACACGAAGAAGCCCAGCCCGAAGACCCCATAGACGATGCTGGGGACCCCGGCGAGGTTGACGAGCGCGAGGCGGACGAGGCGCGCGGCGAGTCCCTCCCGCGCGAAGACCGCGAGGTAGAGGGCCGTGAGGACACCGAGCGGAACGGCCACCACGGCGAGGAGGAGCGTGAGCAGCACCGTCCCGACCAGGGCCGGAAGGGCCCCGCCGAGCCCCTGTGGCTCGAGCGGCGGACGGCTGAGGTACTCGAGGAGGCGGGTCAGCCAGAAGTGCAGGCGCCCTGCGGGGCCGAGCGTGTTCGGTTGCACGACCCAGCGGATCTCCGACAGCCGCACGGTCGTTCGATGGCCGTCGTCAGCCACCAGCTCGGCGGTCCAGGCGGCGTCCTCGTCGAGCAGCGCCGCGAGGCGCGCTGCCGTCTTCCCGTCCCCGGCTGGGTGCGGCGTCGCCTGCGCCGCCGAGAGGGCGACGATCTCCTCGAGGCGGGCCCGGGCATCGGGCAGCCGGGCGGCAAGGACCTTCGGCGCCCGCACCCGGCCCGAGGCGAGCACTTGCTGTCCGTGTCGGACCGATTCCACCCAGCCGATGAAGGGGCCCCACTCGGCGCGCTCGAGGTAGACGGCATGCGCGGGTCGGGTTCGTTCCACGATCTGTGCCGGCGAGAGCCGCCTTCGGCGCCGGCCCGCGCCCTGTGGGCTCGCCGTCCACACCTCGAGCTGCGGCGGGCTGCGGGGATCGTCCTGCACGGTGCGTACGGTGCCCAACAACAGCGAGCCGTCGGCGAGGCGGAGTTCCTCGATGGGCCGGGGCCAGAAGGCGGTGGCGCCTGCGCCCAGGGTGTAGGCGAAGAGCCCGAGCGAGAGGAGGAGCATGGCGGTGAGCGCGCCCCCACAAAGCCACACGAGGGCATCGCCTCGGCGGAGGAGTTCACGCACGGCCAAGCCCTCCGAGGCGGCTCACCACGCGCCGGCGGAGCAGCAGGGCGGCTGTGTTGAGCAGGAAGGAGAGCGCGAAGAGCAACAGCGCGGTGAGGAAGAGGACGCGGTAGAGCGTCCCGCCGACCGGGGCCTCGGGCACTTCGATGACGAGGTTCGCCGCGAGGGTGCGGAGGCTGGCGAAGGGGTTCGGATCGACGAGGGGCGCGTTTCCGCTTGCTAGGAGCACGATCAGGGTCTCCCCGGCAGCGCGGGCGAAGGCGAGGAGTAGCGCGGAGAGGAGGCCTGGCAGGGCCGCTGGTAGGACCACCCGCGCCGCCACCTGCCAGCGTGAGGCCCCGCAGGCCAGCGCGGCGGCGCGCAGCGGGTCGGGGACCGCCAAGAATGCCTCCTCGGCGAAGGCGAAGAGGAAGGGCAGCACGCACACGCCGAGGGCGAGGCCGACGACCCATGCGTTGTGCTGCATCGTCGCGACGCCCAGCTCCGTGTCCAGCCAGCGGGGGAAGTCCCCGCCGAAGAGGAGCGACTCGGTGGCCCCGCCGAGGAGCCGTGCGAGGCGGAGGCCGAGGAGTAGGAGAGCAGCGACCCAGGTGAGGCGGCCCCAGGCGCCCACGCGGACGCGCAGGCGACGGGGCAGGAGGTGCCAGGCGACGGCGCCGGCGAGAAGGGTGACGGGCAGGGTCACGAGTCCCGTCAGTACCCAAAGGAGCCGATCCTCCAGCCAGGGGGCGAGCCAGAGCGCAGCGACGAGGCCGAGGAGCACCGACGGGATGGAGGCGAGCAGGTCCACCAGGGGCCGGATCCACCGGCGCGCCCGCGGCTCGAGGAAGGTGGCCGAGTACAGGGCGGCGAAGACCCCCAGGGGAAAGGCGAAGAAGAGCGCCGCGAGAGCCCCCTTCAAGGTGCCGAGGAGCAGGGGCACCACCGACAGCTTTGCCTCGGAGTCCGGCGTGCCGCCCGACTGCCACAGGAACTCGGGGCTTCGATGCCCCTCGTAGCGTACCGGCAGGAAGAGGGTCTCGAAGGTGGCCTCGGGGTGGGGGGCGCGCACGGCATAGCGCTGCGTCCCCGCGGCGGTGTCCACGCGCAGGAGGCGGGCATCGGGGCTGAAGTCCAGATGGGTCGCTGCCGCCGGGCCTGCGAGGAGCCGGCTACTCCGACCGCTGGTGCTGTGGTGCAGCCGCAGCCCCCCCTCCGCGTCGGCGGAGGCGACGAGGCGATGGGCCGGCGCCGCGGCGAGCGCGACGATGGCGGCCTGGTGGCCTGCCAGGGTACGCAGCAGGGACCAGTGCGCTGCTCCGTCCGGCGCCTTGACCCGCGAGTAGAGGAGGAGCCGACCCCGGGCGTCACCCACCACGAGGGCTCGCCCTCCGGGGAGAACGGCGAGCGCCGTGACCGGCGCCGTGCTCGCGGAGAAACGGGCGACGGTGCGGGGCCTTCCGCCCCGTGCCTCGAGGACCAGGACCCGGCCCCGGTCGGTGCCGACGAAGAGCCGCGCACCAGCGCCCACGAGGGTCGAGGGGCGCCCGCGCAGCGGGATGGGCAGCGGCTCGAGGGAGGCTCGTGCCTCGGGGGCCCAGTAGAGCCGGCCCGCTACGAGCCGAACCTGCCCCACCAGCGCCGGGACCTTCGCCTCGATCGGGGCCCAACGGTCGCTTCCTCCGCCGTTGGGCGCGAGTGGTGCCGGCGCGCTCGCGGCGGGCGCGGGCGCGGGGG
>CAYYHA010000005.1:0-12969 GCA_964471535.1 uncultured Myxococcia bacterium
CGCTGAACTCGACGACCTCGTTCTCCCCGGGCCGAGCGAAGCTCTGCCCCGCAGAGAGCGCAGTGAGGAGGACGAGCAGCGTGCCGTGGAGGAGGAGGGAGCCTGCAACCCCGGCGAGGAGGCGGGCTCCTTCGGACCGGACCTCCGACATCAGCCGGCGCCTCCCGCCGCACCTGCTCCTTCCGAGCCGTGGGTGCCCGCGCCTGCTCCCTCCTCCCGAACGATGTTGAAGGCAAAGCTGCTCACCCCCAGACCCTTGATGAGATCGATGAGGTGGATGACGCGGCCATGGGAGACCGACTTGTCGGCGGCGATGATCGCCTGCAGCTTTCCGCCCTTCGCTTTCTCCTTCAGCCTGGGGATCGCTTCGGCGAGCGCCGCCTCGCTGACCTGCTCTCCGTTGAGGAAAAGGCGGCCCTCCTTGTCCAGGACGAGGGCCAGCGTCGTCTCCACGGTCTCGCCGGCGTTGGCCGCTTCGGGAAGCTCCACCTCGATCGTCTGCCGGACGATGTAGGTCGCCGTCACCATGAAGATGATGAGGAGGACCAGCACCACGTCCACCAGCGGCGTCACATTGATGTTGCTGATGACCTCCTCGTCGCCGTCATCACCCATGAGGCCGCCGGCCATGGCTCAAGGCTCCTTCTTTCCGTGCGTTGCATGCAGGCCCGCGAGGAGAGCCTGCGCCGCTGCCGTGGTGTCGGTGGTGATGCGTTTGAGCCACCGTGCAAAGAGATTGTAGAAGACGACCGCAGGGATCGCGACGCCGATGCCCACCGCGGTCGCCACCAGGGCCTCCGAGATGCCGGCCATGACCACGTTCGCGCCCGCCTCCTCGGAGGCGGCGAGGTCGGCGAACGCTCGGATGATTCCCAGGACCGTCCCGAAGAGGCCGACGAAAGGGGCGTTCGAGCCAACCGTCCCCAGGTAGACCAGGAAGCGGTCGTAGCGCTGCCGGCTGGCCGCCACCTCGGAGGCGACCACCGCCTCCACTGCCTCGGGGCCCTTCGATGCGTGCTTCAGGCCGGCGCCAATTGCGTCCGCCACCATGCCGCGTCGGTCCAGCAGTGCCGACCGGGCACCCTCGAGGTCGCCGCGGCGGAGCCGTTCGAGGAGCTCGGGATCGGGGCGCGCCCGATGCCCAAAGAAGAAGATCAGCCGTTCGATGATCACGACGACCGATACGAAGGAGAGCAGCACCAGGAGCCACAGCACCCACTCTGCTCCCAGGAGGGTGAAGTTCAGCAAGTACCTACTCAGCATCGTGGAGCCCTTCTTGTAGCGATCTCGATGCGGGCCGGTCGGTCACCTCACCCTCGGGCCCGGGCTTCAGGCTGGTGTCGGGCGATGCTCCAGAAGGGGCGGGAGGCGGCGCGTCGTGGGGCCGACGTCGATCGGAGTTGGCGAGCCCACGGCCGCGCGCCACCTCCTCGAAGAGGCCTAGGGCGCGTGCGAGGGCGAGCGTGGCCAGGTCGAGTTCGAGCTGCTGCCGAACCACCTCGGTCTCTGCGGCGAACTTCTGGGCGCTGGAGTCGGTGACGTCGAGCGACGTGGCCAGCCCAGCGGTGAAGCGCGCCTGCAAGAGTTCATAGTTCTCTCGGGCCAGGCGCGCAGTGCTCTCCGCCTTCTCCAGGTTCGCAGCGGCCGAGCGGAGGTTCAGCTGTGCCTGCTCCACCTCGAGGCGGATCTGGTCGAGGAGGTGCTCGCGTTCGAGCTGCGCCTGGTGGCGCTGGATGTGCGCACGCTGGATCTCGGCGTATCGGAGTCCCCCGTCGTACAGGGGGATGGAGAGGGAGAGGGTCGCGGCCCAGGTGAGCTTGTCGTCGCGCAGGAAACCGGTGACGTCGGAAAAGCGGCCGTCGATCGAGAGGTCGAGCGAAGGAAGGAAGGCGAGCCAGCTTGCCGTGACCAGGTGCTCGGCAGCCTCCATCCGTCGCTCGGCAGCCCGGATGGCAGGGCGGCGGACCAGCGCCGTCTCCGCAGCCGCCTGGGTGGCCTCGGGGGGCAGCTCGGGCGCAGGCGGTCGACGAAGGTGGAAAGGGCCCGCGTCACGTGGCCGGCCGATCAGGACGCCGAGGGCTGCCTTGGCCGAGGCTAGAGCGGCCCGCGAGGCCGTGAGGTCCTGCTCGGCGGTGGCGCGGTCGATCTCGGCCCGGAGCAGCGCCACCTTCGAGACCTCGCCTGCCTCGAAACGCGCCCGGGTCGCTTCGAGGTGGGTTCCCGTATCCGCTACATGACGCTCCGCCACCTCGACCGTCTCCTGCAGGGCCAGCGCTGCGTAGAAGGACTGAGCCACCGCATGCAGCACCTGGGCCCGGAGTTCCTGGTTCGAAAGGCGCGTCGCGTCTGCCTGCGCCTCCAGCGCCCACAGCGTCGGCAAGGCGGGGCCAGAGAAGAGGGGCTGCGAGATGGAGAAGGCTGCCCCCGCCTGCCAGAGGTCTTGCGCGACCCGTTCGTGGACCTTGCCCGTCTCGGGATCGGGCACGGCGAAGACGATCTCCTTGTCGTTTCGGATGAGGCTTCCCCGGAGCAGTGCGCGGGGCTTGAAGGCCGCCCACCCGCGACGGATCTCCGTTCTCGCCAGCTTCAGCCGATCCTGCGCCAGCAGGAGATCGCGGGACCCCTCGAGCGCGGCGGCCAAGGCGTCGCGGAGCGTCAGCACCGGTGCCGCGGCGCGGGGATTCGGACGGGCGCTGCCCAGGCCGCTCCCACCGAGCGCGCCTTGGGGCCCGGCGCCTTGGCCGGCGGCGCTTCCAGCGAAGAGGAGCGCCACGGCCACGAAGAGCGGGCGGACCGCAGCTTCGGCGCGCGGGATGCGGGCTGCGGGCGGGCGGCCGGCTGGCGGGCCCGGGCGACTCCGACGCCTCATGCGGCCTTCTCGATGGGGAGAGACTCGACCTCGCGTCCGCCCTCCGGCATGCGGCCGAGGAGGGAGCGGATGGCCGAGCCGGCGTCATCGAAGAGGGAGTAGAGGCAGGGGACGACCACGAGGGTGAGGAAGGTGGCGACCGCGAGCCCGAAGCACACCGCCACCGCCATGGGCCCCCACCACTCCGCCGAGCTCCCACCCACCTGGATGGAGGGACCGAAGAAGTCGATGGAGACGCCAACGGCCATGGGCAAGAGGCCGAGGAGGGTGGTGATGGCGGTGAGCAATACCGGCCGGAGCCGAATGGCCCCCGCCCGGACCACCGCCTCGTCCCTCTCGAAGCCGCGCTGGCGAAGCTGCTGAATGAAATCGATGAGCACGATGGCGTTGTTCACCACCACGCCGGCCAGGGAGATCACACCGAGGCCCGTCATGATGATGCCAAAGGGCTCACCCGTGACGGTCAGCCCCAGGAAGACGCCGATGAGCGAGAGGACCACCGAGATGAGGATGATGCCAGGCATGGAGACGCTGTTGAACTGACCCACGAGCACCATGAAGATGAGAAAGAGGGCAATCAGGAAGGCGTTGGAGAGGAACGCGCGTGCCTCGTCGGCATCCTTGTTCTCTCCCGCGTAGGTCAGCGTGTAGCCTTCGGGCAGCGGGAAGTCCTGTAGCCGCGCGCGCACGTCCGCGAGCACCTCCGCAGGAAGTCGCCCCTCTGCATCGGCGGTGACCGTGATAAGCCGGGTGCCATCCTTGTGGCGGATGGAGCCAGTGCCTCCGGCGGTGGTGACGCGGGCGATCTCATGGATGGGGATCGCATGACCCTGCTTGTCCATCACCGTTAGGCGCTCGAGCACATCAGGATTGACGCGCTCCTCCGGTGGCAGCCGGACGGTGATGTCGTACTCGTCCGATCCGTCGCGGAAGTTGCTGGCCTTCTTGCCAGCGATGGCCGCGCGCACCGCGCTCGCCACCGCGAAGGTGCTGACGCCCGCCAACTTCGCCTTGACGCGGTCCACCTCCACCCGAATCTCCGGCCGAGCCGCCTGGTAGTCGTCCTTCAAATCCACGAGTCCCGGCACGGTGGCGATGCGGTCCCGGATCTGCCGGGCGAGCCGGCCGAGGGTGGGCAGGTCCTCGCCGCGGATCTCGATGGAGACCGGTGCACCGGTGGGCGGGCCCATCTGTGGTTTCTTCACCTGGGTCTCGGCGCCGGGGATCCGCTCGGCGAAGGCGCGGATCTTCTCGATGGTCTGGTACGGATTCTCGACGCGTTCGTCCTCGTCCAAGAAGTCGACGCTGATCGAGGCTTGGTTGGGCACCGACTGTCCCACGTTCATCGATCCGCTCGCTGCTGCAGCACCGCCGACGGTGGCGACGAATTGCTTCACGTTGGGAAGCGAGGCGAGGAAATCCTCCAGCGGTCGCACGGCGCGGTCGGTCGCGGCCAGGTTCGACCCATCGGGCGTGCGGACGAAGACGCGGGCCGACTTCGGCGTCGTCGAAGGGAAGAGCTGTACCCCGTGGTCGAAGGCTGCGTAGAGGAAGACCGTCGCGAGCAGGCCGTAGAGCATGCCGAAGGAAACGCGAAGGCGGTTGTCACGCATGACGGCGGCCCAGAGCAGCCCATAGACGCCCACGGCTGCGAGCGCTGCCACCACGAAGCCCGAGCGGCCGATCGCCATCCCAGAAGCGCCGGCACCCCCGACGAGGAGCACGCCGCTCAGGGGGACGAAGACGTTGCGGGCGAGGCCTGTCGCCCGGTGGCCTCCCTTCACGATCATCCACACCGCGGTGGCCAAGGCGCCAGCGCCGAGCAGTACGGGTAGGAGCAGTCGGCCCACCGCCTCGGGCACGGCCCAAGAGACCGCCTTCGTGAGGATCAGTGCGGGAAGCGCCATCGCAAGGGCCAGGCCCGGCAGGCCCAGCAGCACCCAGAGGGCGCGGCGGCTCCGTGAGTCCTTCCAGGTTCCTCGGACCAGACTCCACCGCACCGTGCGCTCGTAGGCGCGCGCCAGCCAGGTGTCCGGGATCGCCTCCTCCGACTCCAGCTTCATGTTGGGATCGACCTTCATGAAGCTGGCACAGAGTACCGGGTTGATGACCAGTGCGACGAAGAGCGAGCTGCTCAGGGTGATGATCACCGTCTTCGGGAGATAACCCATGAACTCGCCCATGATGCCGGGCCAGAAGACCAAGGGGGCGAAGGCGGCCAGGGTGGTGAGGGTGGAGGTGATGACCGGCCAGGCCACCTCCTTCGTCCCCTCGTAGGCGGAGCGCACCCGCGGCTTTCCGGTGCTCATATGCCGGTAGATGTTCTCCACGATGACGATGGCGTTGTCGACGAGCATTCCGAGCGCCAGGATCAAGCTGAACAGCACGATCATGTTCAGCGTCATCCCGAGCATCTGGATGACCGAGAACGAAATGAGCATCGAGAAGGGGATTGCGGCGGCTACGAAGAGGCTGTTGCGCAGCCCCAGAGAAAAGAAGAGCACCCCGACCACCAGGATGAGCCCGGTGATCATGTTGTTCTCCAGCTGGCTGACCATGTCCTCGATGCGCTCGGACATGTCGGAGAGGATCGTGACGCGCGTACCCTCGGGCCATTTGGGTTTCGCAGCGTCGATGCGGGCGCGCACCTCGTCGGCCAGCTTCAGAAGGTTGGTCCCGCCTCGCTTGGTGATGGTGAGGGAGATGGTGTCCGTCTTGTTGATCCGGGCGTAGCTGGCGCGATCCTTGAAACCGTCGACCACCCGCGCCACGTCCTTCACGTAGATGGGCGAGCCACCCTTCACCTTGACCACGATGTCCTCGAGCTCCCGCGGATCCTGGTAGTCCGCCGGCACGCGCACCAGGTAGCTCGAGTCGCCGACGTCGATGGTGCCGCCGGGAAGGTTCACGTTCTCCGAGCCGATGGCGCGGCTGACGTCGTCCATCGTCACGCCGTAGAGGGCCAGCCGCTCCGGATCCACGAAGACCTGGATCTCGCGCTCGATCTCTCCGGAGATCTTCACGTCGAGAACACCGGGCACCAGCTCCAAGTCGTCTTGGAGCGCTTCGGCCACCTCCTTCAGGCGCACCAAGCCGTAGTCGCCGGCGAGGCTCACGATCATCACCGGGAAGTCTTCGGTGCTGATCTCGGTGATGACTGGCTCCTCGGCGTCGGGGGGTAGCTCGGGCTTCGCACGGTCGACCTGCGCCCGGATGTTCGACAGCGCGGTATCGATGTCGGTTTCCGGTTCGAACTCCAGGGTGATGATGCTCGCGCCCTCGGCGGAGGTGGACCGCATCTCCTTCAGGTCCTTCACCTCCTTCAGCTCCCGCTCGAGCACGTGCGTCACCAGAGACTCGATGTCGTCTGGGGACACGCCCACATAGGGTGTCGTTACCAGGACCACTGGAATCTGGATCTCGGGGGCGGCCTCCCGGGGCAGCGCCATGTAGGCGCGGGCCCCCGCCACCACGATGAGCACCAGGAGAACGTAGACGACGACGCGGAAGCGGATTGCGGTGTGGGTGATCTTCATGGGGCTACCCTGCGCTCTTCGTGTCCGAGATCGCCTTCTCGGCGAAGGTCGGGGCACCCGTCTCGTCGAGGACGCCCGAGCGGACCACTTCGACGGCGCGACCGTCGGTGAGGAAGCGGTGGCCGGTCACCACCAGGGCTTCGCCCGCCTCGAGGCCGGAGGTGACGACCACCAGGCGGCCGTCGCGGGGACCGAGCGTCACCTTCCGCTCCTTGGCCACTCCGTTCTCGGCCACGTAGACGCGCTGGCTGTCGAACTCGTCGATGACCGCATCCTGTGGGATCACGATGGCCGAGTCGAAGGTCTCCTTCGTGAGCTGAACCTCGCCGACCATGCCTGGGCGCAGGCGGCGGTCCCCGTTGTCGACGGTGACCTCAAGTGGAAAGGTGCGCGCGGGTCCCGCGACGAGGCCGATGCGCTCGACCGTCCCCGCGAAGCGCTCGCCGGGCCAGGCATCCACGCGCACCTCGGTCTCTTGGCCTTCCTTCATGTGGGAGAAGTCCCGCTCGGGCAGCCCGGCGACCGCCTTCACCTTGGAGATGTCGACGAGATCGAAGATGGGCTGTCCCGGCGCCGCGACCTCGCCCGTGGTGACGTAGCGGCGTGCGACCTCGCCACCGATGGGGCTCTTGACCGTGGTCTTGCGCATCAGCGCCAGCGCTTGCGCGAGGCCGGCTGCGGCGGCATCCCGGCGGGTTCGCGCTGCCTCGAGCTGGGCTTCGGTTGCCGCCCCGCTCTCGACCAGTTTTTGCAAGCGCGCCAGGTCGCGCTCCGCCTGATCGAGCTGGGCCTGAGCCTGGCTGACCTGGGCCTGGTTCAACGCCGTATCGATGCGCGCGACGACCTGCCCCGCCTGCACGGCGTCCCCCTCGTCGCAGCACAGCCAGACGATCCGTCCCATGGCCTCCGCCGACACGCGGGCCTTCTCGCGAGGTTGCACTTCGGCGGGAAGCCAGGCGCGCTCAGCGAAGGGGCGTGGCGTCACCGTCACCGTCTCCACCTTCACCGGCGGGGGGCCCTTGCCCTCTTCGGGCGGCGCCTGCTCGGAAGGTTGGCAGGCGATGAGTGCGCCGGTGACGAGGAGGGAGAGGGGGAGGGAAGCGAGCCGCGAGGCCCGGCGATGGCAGGACGCCTGTGCGTTCATGGTGTTCGCTCCAGATTGGGTCCGGCGGCGCCGGAGAGGAAGAGATCGACGAGCTGCCGCGCGCGCTCGGAGGGGGAGAGGGGATCGGACAGATCGGGCTCGAGGCAGCGGATGCAGGCCATGACCACCGCACCCAAGAAGGTGAAGGTGAGATCCTCCGGGGCACCCGCAACCAACTCGCCCTTCGCCTGACTGCGGCGGATGAGCTTCACCAGCTGCGCGGTATTGCGCTCGCGGAAGCCCTCGAGATCCACCGCCGGCGTCCCCTTGCGGGGCCCCAGGGAGGAGGCGAAGACGAAGCGCGCGTGGTCAGGCGATTCGCGCACCCAGCGCAGGTGGGCTTCGGCGAAGCGCATGAGCACGTCGCGGAGGGGCAGCTCCGCTTGCTCCGCGTGGGTGAGCAGCTCGAAGAAGCGGTCGAAGATGTGAACGAAGAGGCTTCGGTACAGCCCCGCCTTGGAGCCGAAGTAGTAGTAGAGCATCGGCTTGGTGGTTCCCGCTGCTTCGCAGATCTCGCGAACACTCACCCCCGCATAGCCCCGGGCGGCGAAGAGGCGCGTCGCGGCGGCGACGATGCGTTCCGGCAAGTCCCCATCCCCGTCGGGCGAGGCCGCGGCGGGCTGCGGTGCTGCGGGATCCGAGGCGGCGGTGTCGGAGGAGGCGGGCATGGTGTCGACCGACCGGTAGGTAGGCCCTGCGACGCCCCGTGTCAACGCCTCGATACGCCCGGGCTCGCGTGCGCTGTGAGGTATCGCCGGACACCCTGAAAAATTGCGGACTTCCGTCTGTTGCGCCCCAGCGATTTCGGGTAAGAATGGGGGTGCGGACGGTCCGGTGTTCGTCCCCCCTTGGTCTCCCCAAGACCCCACCTCGACCCGGGCCGTCCGCGTTTTCGTTCCGTCGATCGCGCGGCACCCACGCGCTTCCGCAGCCGCCTCCAGGTGAGACTCGCATGGGGCACCGAGTAGGGAAGGCGCCCCACGCCCGCGTGGCGTCTTTGCCGCACCTGTCACATTGGCCATGATGGGGCACCATGCGCGCCGCACTCGCCTGCCTCCTCTCGCTCTGGGTCGCTCTGCCCCTCTACGCAGGAAACACCCCGGCATTGCAGCCGCCGCCCAGCGCCGCCGAACGCGAGGTCGAGGCGATCGCGGAGGCGCTCTCCGGGACGATCGGCGATGTCGAGGCCCTCACCCTGGTGTTTCGCCTTCGGGAACTCGTGAACAAGGTGAGCGATCTCGCGCGGCTGCGTGAGGTGCTCCTCGGTCCCGCATTGTCACGCCACATGCACGGGGAGGTGAAGGCACTCGCCCGCCTCACCCTCGCCGAGATCGAGTGGCGAAGGGGGCGGCGCCCCAAGGCACAGCGATGGATTCGGGGGCTCGATCTGCTGACCCAAGCGCTCTTCGTCGGGCCCTTCGACAACACGGGTGGCGGTGGCTTCGATACCGTCTTTCCTCCGGAGGAGGAGGTCTTGCGCGGGGAGGAGCCGGACCTCTCGGTGGAGTACGAGGGGAAGGCACACCCCGTCCACTGGCGGCGCCTGCCTCCCGTGGCACCCCTTGGCTACGTCGACCTCGATTCGGTGGTGACACCGTCGGACGAGGTGGTGGTCTACGTGCGTGCGGTGATCCACAGCAGCGAGTCCCAGAGCGCGTCGCTGCGTCTGGGTACGCCGGGGCCTTCCCGGGCCTGGCTGAATGGCCGGCAGGTCTTCGAGACCTCGGCGAACCATCCCCCCCGCTTCGACCAGCATGCCGTTCCGATCCGCCTCCTCGAGGGGGACAACGTGCTCCTACTCAAGCTTTGCCAACGCGAGGGCGCGCTGGGCTTCTATCTCCGCGTCGCCGATCCGGATGGGGCACCGCTGCGGGGCATCCGCTTGCTGGAGACAGGCGGCGCCGGCCCTTCACCTGGGGCGCGGGTGGTCCATGAGCGACGCCGCGCTCTGCCGCGGGTGCACACGCTGCTCGAGCGAGCCCGCCACGCGGCCGAGCGCGCGCCAAAGAGCGCGGCCGCCGCGCTCCGCCTCGCGCGCCTCCTCGGTGCTCGCTACCCCTTCGATCGCACCGAAGAGCAGCACCTGGAAGCGGCGCGGCGGGCGGCGAAGCTCGCCGCGCCGGACGATCCCCTACGGGCCGACGCGCTCTACCTCGTCGCTCGCTTCGAGACCGATCCCAACCGGCGGCGGCTTGCCTTGGAGGAAGCCATCCAGGTCAACCCCCGACACCTTCGGGCGCTCGAGGCCCTCGGGGCGCACCACCTTGCACGGGGGCGCCCCCGGGAGGCGCTCGGCTACTTCGAGCGTGCTCTCGAGGTGGATCCAAACGCGGTGGACGCCGCACTCGGCCGTGCCGACGCTCTGGGCATTCTGTCCTTTCCCGAGGACGAGCGCCGAGTCGTCGAGCGACTCTACGAGACGCGGCCCAGCGATCCCCGGGTGCTGCGTCGTGCGGCGTGGCTGGAGCGGAGCCGGAGCCGCCTCGATCAGGCCGAGGCGATCCTGCGCGTGGGCACGGGGCTCTTCCCCGGTGACCGGCGGCTCCGCGACGGACTGGTCGCGGTGCTCCTGCAGCGGGGAAAGCTCGAGGATGCCCTCTCCGAGCTGAAACTGCAGGCCGAGTTCTTTCCCGACTCGGTGTGGACGCGGCTTCGCATTGCCGATCTCGCCAGCACCAACGGGCGTCCAGAGGTGGCAGAGGCGGAATACGCTGCGGCGATCCGCCTCGCCCCGGATCTCGGCGAAAGCTACCTGCGCCGGGCGCGTCACTGGCTGCGCCGCGGCGACACCCTCCACGCCAGGGAGGATCTCGCCACCGCCGGGCGCCTGATGCCCCAGAACCCGGAGGTCACCCGCCTCAAGGATCTGCTCGAAGAGGACAAGGAGGATTTTTCCATGCCCTACCGGGCTGGACTCGAAGAGCTCGTGGCGGCAGCGGGTCCGGCGCCCGAAGGTGTGGACGCCCGGACCCTCTTCGACGGCACCTTCGTGAAGGTGCACAAGAACGGCCTTGCAAGTCGGGTGGTGCAGCAGGTGCACCAGGTGCTCACCGAACGCGGCGCCGAGCGCCTTCGCGCGCTCTCCCAGGCCTACACGCCAGGCGATCAGGAACTGCGCGTGCTCGAGGCCAGGGTGCGTAAACCCGACGGCCAGGTCTTGCAGGCTCGCTCGGAGAGCGAGCGCTCCCTCTCCGAGCCCTGGTATCGCCTCTACTACGACCGGCGGGCCCGGCTGATCCGCTTTCCCGATCTCGAGCCGGGCGATGTGGTGGAGGTCGTTTGGCGCGTGGACGACGTCGCGGCGGAGAACATCTTTGGCGACTACTTCGGCGATTTGACCTATCTGCAGGGCACCGCGCCCATCGATCATGCGCGCTACGTGCTCATCGGCCCCAAGGGCCGGCGCTTCTTCTTCAACGAGGTGAAGCTTCCCCGCATCTCCCATCGCGTGGAACAGCGCCCCGACGGGACGCAGGTGCTCCTGTGGGATGCCTACGAGGTGCCCCGGATCGTCACGGAGCCGGGCATGCCAGGCTGGTCGGAGGTCGCCGCCTATCTGCATGTCTCCACCTACGAGAGCTGGGCCGAGGTGGCGGAGTGGTGGTGGTCGCTGGTGCGAGATCAGGTCGTCCCCCCGCAGGCCCTCGAGGATCTCGCCCACCGCCTGGTCGCCGATCTACCCGATGCGGACCTGAAGCACCGCGTGGCCGCCATCCACAACTATGTGGTGCGTGCAACCCGCTATGTCGGTCTCGAGTTTGGGATCCACGGTTTCAAGCCGTACCGCGTGGACCAGATCTACGAGCGGCGCTTCGGCGACTGCAAGGACAAGGCTTCGCTCATGTATGCCTTGCTGCGGGCGGTCGGTATCGAAAGCAAACTGGTGCTCCTGCGCATGCGCCGCCTGGGCCGCATTTCCAAGTTTCCCGCCTCACTGGCGGTCTTCAATCACGCCATCCTCTACGTGCCCGCGCTAGACCTGTGGCTCGACGGTACCGCCGAGTTTTCTGGTACCACCGAGCTGCCGCCACAGGACCGGGGGGCTTCGGTGTTGGTGGTGGATCCCAAGGCACCTGGGCAATCGGTCTTCACCACGGTGCCTGAGCCTCCTGCGAGCGCCAACGTGTCGGAGACCCGCCTCTCGGTCGCGGTCACGCCGGATGGGACAGCCACCGCGGAGGGCCACTTCGAAGTACGGGGCGCCGCTGCACCCGATTACCGCCGCGCTTTTCAGACAAAGGAAGATCGATCGAAACGCTTCGAGCAGAGCCTCAGCAGGCTCTTTCCCGGCGTGCGCGTGCGCTCCCTCGAAATGGAGGGGATCGACGACCTGGAAACGCCCGTTCGCGCGGACTTCTCCCTCGAGCTACCCCGCTTCGCGGTCCGCCAGGGCCAGGCACTGCAGATCGATCCCTTCGGTGAGGGGCGTGGCTACGCCGAACGCTATGCACCCCTTTCCAAGCGTCGCTTCGATCTCCTCCTCGACTACCCCTTCACCAGCCGAACCCAGATGCAGATCACCGTGCCCGCCGGCTACGAGGCCCTCGATCTGCCCAAGGACACGGAGCTCGAGACACCCCACGGACGCCTTTCGCTCTCCTGGCGCCGGGACGGCGATCGCGTGGTCGTCGAATCGACCGTCGTGCTCTCGCAGTCCCGCATCCCGCCCGGCGAGTACGCCTCCTTCCGCACCTTCCTCGGCCGAATCGACCAGGCGCTCGATCAGAAGCTCGTGCTCCGGCCGTCGGCCGCCCGCCGCAGGCGATGACGCACCCCATGCGAAACACCACGAGAAGACTGCGCCGTTTCGTCCTCACAGGGCTTGGCCTCCTGCCACTGCTCGGGTCCGGCTGCGCCACCCTACGCCCGAGCCCCTTCGGTGCTGGGGCCGTTCCCGAAGCCGCGCTCCGTGCGGCCGCGCAGAGCGCCCAGCATCCCAAGAGCGCCTCCGACTTGGCGCAGGCAGGATGGCTTGCCCTCTACCACGCCTCCGACGTGGCGACGGCGGAGGGCCGCTTCGAGCGCGCGCTGGCCCTCGACCCCTCGGAGGCGTGGGCGCACTTCGGCCTGGCCGAGATCGCCCGCTCCCGCGTTCGCATCCGAGTCGCGGCGGCGCACTACCTCGATCTCCTCGAGCGTGCGCCGGCGCATCCCCTCGCCGAGCTCACCGCGCGCCGCCTCGCGAGCCTGCTTGGATCCGAGGCGTCCCCCGAGACCCTCGAGCGGATCGCTGCCGTGCGCCAGGCGCCTGGCGTCGCCGCACCGGCGCGTCCCGTGCTCGCCGCCGCCCTCGCCCGCCTCCTCGAGCTGAAGGGCCGCTTCCAAGAGGCGCGAGCCCTCCGCGAATCCAGCGGCGGTCCGCCCCGAATGGTCGTGGCCGGGCCCTTCTCCCGCTACCGGGCCCTCGACGCCGAGCGCCT
>CAYYHA010000005.1:12979-17071 GCA_964471535.1 uncultured Myxococcia bacterium
CCCCGAGGAGACGCGGCGCCTCGAGGCGCGCTACGAGGGGCCGGCGGGCCCCATCGTGCCCCGCGCCCTGCCCACCCCCGGCGGGGCCCTGAGCCTCGAATACGAGCCGTCGGTCGGCGACGTGTATTACGCGGTGGTGGATCTCGTCGTCGACGAGGCGGGGGAGTACCTCCTGTGGTGGGCGAGCGAGAGCGACCTTCGCCTGTGGATCGGCGATCGGAAGGTGCTGCGGCGCCGGGGCGTGTACGGCAGGGCGCCCCGCGAAGGCTTCCTCTCCCTGCGCCTGCCTGCCGGTCGCCACCGCGTCGTGGCACGCATCATCCGCGGCGCCACCGATGGGGGCCTGTACCTGCGGCTCCTCGACGCGAATGGGCGGCCGGCGCCGGTGCGCTGGTCCGTCGAGGGCCTGGACCAACCGCCACCGCCGCCTGCGCCTTCCCGGGAAGGGGAGACGCCGCCGCCCCCCGTTGCCGCGGGCACGCCCGTTCGGGGGACCCTCGCGTGGGTCGAAGCAGCGCTCCACACCGATCCCACGGATGGCCTCGCGGCCTGGATCGGCGCGCTGTTGCAGAAGGACCGCGATCGGGACCACGCCCGCTTCCTCCTCGACCAGGCGCTCGACTCCGGCGCCAAGTTCGCGTTGGCCTGGTGGACCGAATCGGAGTTCAGCGGCGGGGATCCGGCCCTGCCTCCCCAGCACCGTGTCAACCGGCGCCTGCAGGCGCTCGAGAAGGTGCTCGCGCTCGACCCGGAGCACCTCCTCGCGCGGCTCGTGCTGGCTGCGGTGGCCACTCGCCAGGGACGCTACGAGGAGGCGGAGGCGCACCTGGCCGAGGCGGCGAGTCAGGCACCCCACGCGGTGGCGGTGTTGCAGGCCCGGGCCGACCTCGCCCGCGCCCAGGATCTCTCGGTGGTGGCGCGACGTTACCTCGAGGAGGCGGCGGCTGCGCATCCCGAGGCTTGCACGGTCTGGGATTCGCTCCTCTCGGCGCGCCGCCAGGACGAAGACCTCCGGGGCAGTGACGAGGCGGCCAAGCAGCTCGAGGCCTGCGGACGCCAAGGCCGCCTCGCCTACGCGGAGCACCTTGCCGAGCGGGGACGCCTCGCCGAGGCGACCGAGGCGCTGCGCCCGCTCCTCGAGGTGGATCCCGCGTCGCTGCGCTATGGGCTGCGCATCGCCGACCTCCTCGGTCGCCAAGATCGCGCAGCCGAGGCAATCGAGATCCTGCGCCCGCTCGCCTCCTTCTGGCCGCGCAACCCCACCCTCGCCGTCCGCCTCGCGCAGCTCCATGCGGATGCCGGTCGGGACGCCGAGGCGCGAACGTGGCGGCACCGTGCGCTCGCCTTGGATCCCGGCGACTTCGCCCTCCGGCGCGCGCTCGCCTTCAAGGAGGGCGTGCCGCTGCACGACCACGGCGCTCTGGACCTGGAGAAGGAGATCGAGCAGGCGCAGACCCTCGATCCGGCGCCCGAGGGCACCGATGCGGTGCTCCTCATCGACCACGCGACCGTCGACGTGCGCGCCGACGATCCCCACCGCCCGGTGATCCTCGAACGGGTGCAGACGGTGACCCGCGTGCTCACGAAGGACGGAGTGGACCAGGAGGGCGAGGTGCACCTCCCCGAGGAGGCCGAGGTCGTCGCCCTCTACGTGCGCAAGCCCGACGGGCGTCGCCTCGAGCCGGAACTGCTGGGGGGCAAGGAGAGCATCTCACTGGTCGGCCTCGAGATCGGCGACGACGTGGTCACCGACTACATCGTCTCCCGTGGCCCACGCACCTTGGGGCTGCCCG
The DNA here is from genome assembly GCA_964471535.1 of uncultured Myxococcia bacterium. GTDB lineage: Bacteria > Myxococcota > Myxococcia > SLRQ01 > SLRQ01 > CAYYHA01. Next base: position 14,773 of record CAYYHA010000005.1, read on the forward strand.
GATGGGCGACCAGCCCCTTCTACGTGCGTGTCTTCGGGATGCCCCTCGTGCGCTCCTCTTACGTCGCCCGGGCGCCGAAGGCCCTCGGCCTCGAGGTGGAGGCGCACAACCTGAAGGTACGCCCGCCCACCGAGGAGGCGGGGTCCCTCGTCTTTCGCCATCGCGTGGCGCACGCCGCACCCCTGTTCCGGGAGAAGAACTCGGTGGACGCCGACGAGTTCCTGCCGTGGTTCCGTGTCGGAGCGGGCGTGGGGCCGGAGGGCTACGCGGCGGTGTGGGGGGACTACCTCGTCGGTCGCGCCTGGCCCTCGCCCGCGGTGCACGCCTTCGCGCAGGCGGCGCTGCGCGAGTTCGGTGAGGCGCCGCCGGCCGGCGCGGACGCGCTGGCGAAGGTGCGCGCAGTGGCGCGCGCCGTGGATGGGGTGGTGCGCGGGGATGCTCCCTCCAATCGCTTCGGAGACCGCGCCGAACACATCCTCGAGCGCGGCCGCGGGAGCCGGCTCCTCCTCACCCGGGCCGCCTTGAGCGCCCTCGGCATTCCGTCGCGCATCGCTCTCGTCCGCCCTTTTCAAGCCGATCCGAACCCGCGGCGGTTTCCTGCGGGCGACCTCTACACCTATGCCATGCTGCGGGTCGACCTTCCCGACGGCAGCCACCTGTGGCTCGACCAGAACGTGCGTACCGCGCCCATTGGAAAGCTGCGGCGCATCGTCGCCGGGCAGCCGGCACTCCTTCTCGCCGAGCCGGGAGTGCCCGGCGAGCGGGTCACGGTGCCGAGGGACCCGGTCTCGCAGGACGAGAAGCAGGTGCGCGTCGTCTTCGATGTGGCGCGCGACGGCCGAGTGCAGGGGACGGGCGAGGAGCGCTACACTGGCTTTGCCGCCGCGCTGTTGCGCACCGGCATCGAGCAGGTCCCCGCCGACCGCCGGCGGCAGGTCGTGGAGACGGGCCTCGCCCGCGCCTTCGGCCCCATCACCCTCACTGCGCTGGACTTCGATGGAGGCAGCAACGAGGCCGCGCCGGGAGAGCCCTTCGCCTTTCGCTACCGCTTCGATGCGCGGGCCTGGGCGCGGCCTGGGGAGGGGGTTCTCGAGATCCCCGGCGGCACGCTCTTCCCCGCCCAGCTCTCGAAGGAGCTCATCACGGGGAGCGAGCGGACGACGCCGCTGCTCCTCGCCGAGGAGAGTGCGCAGCGGCTCGAGGCGCGCTTCCACCTTCCCGAGGGGATGCACCTCCTCGAGCCGGAGCCGGAGGTGAATCTCGAGACCGAGTTCGGCACCTTCCACCGCCGCGTGCGAACGGAGGGCGCGGAGGTGGTGGTCGAGGAGTTCCTCCGCCTGAATCTCGTGCGCGTGCCGCCCGAGCGCTACGGCGCCCTGGCGCGCTTCTGCGGGGCCGTCGACGCAGCCCAGGGCCGCGCCCTGCGCTTCGCGGTGCCGGCGCCGAAGGACAAGGCGGGCTCCGTCTCGCGCGGCACCGTCTCGGTGCGGCGCGGGGTGACCGCGCGTGCTCCCACAGCCTGGCTTGCCGGAGCCATGGGCCTCAGTCGATGACTGCCTTGAGGATGCGCGTCTTGCCGGGATCGATGGAGACCGTGTAGCGCTTCCGGAAGCCCTTGTCCGGGTTTTCGAGGACCACGATGTGCCGGCCGGCGGGAAGCTGCTGGGGCGGCAAGGGAGTGGTTCCGAGATCCCTGCCGTCGAGCTGCACCTTCGCCCAGGGCTTCACGATGATCTTCAGCTCACCCTCGCCCAGGGTCACCACCCGCCGCACCTCACCGCCCGGCGGAACGGTGACGACGAGGCGCCGCGTGCCCAGCTTGGGATGGGTGCAGGTGATTTCGTGCTTGCCTGCGGGCACCTCCACCCGCGCCAGCGGCGTGGGGCCGAGGACCCGGTCGCCAAGGGAGACGGTGCACCAGGGCTTGGCGTTGAAGGTGAGCCGGCCCGGTGCGGCCGGTCGAGGGCCCTTCTCCTCGGTGCGACCCTGCCGCCGCGCTCCCCGGCCCTTGGAGGCGGGCTTCGCGGCCACGGCAGCGTGCCGGGGCGCCCTCGAGCGCGCCTGGCCCCTTGCCTTCGGCGTCCGGGGTGCCGCCGCCGGCGGGGAGGGGGCGCCCACGGCCACGGCGGGCCCCTCGGCCGCCGGCGCTTCGGCGGCAGGCGCCGCCGGCGCGGCGTCCCCCGCAGCCGAGGCCGCTGGTGCCTTGGCGGCCACGGGTGCCTCTTCCGGCTCGAGTTCGACGAGGAGCGCATGGTGGCGCCCCCTGGTCAGATCGAGGGTGCGAACCCAGGGGCGGTGG